>CAMDQN010000023.1 GCA_945905925.1 Singulisphaera sp. GP187 | reverse complement strand
ACCGAGCACGCGGAGGTACTCTTCGCGCACCACGCGCTCCATCGCCTCTTGCGTCGGGGCGCCTTTGGCCTCCGAAATGGCTTTGAAGCTCGGGTTCCCGGGCACGCCCTTGTCGTCGTGCATCTGCCGCGTGAGCAGGTCGTCGAACGTCATCATGAGCGCGAGGAACCCGGACTCGCCGAGGATTTCTTGCGAGGAGTAGTCGCGCAGGCCGTCGGTCTTGGTGGAGAACGTGAGCGGTTCGGCCTTCGGCCCCGGTCCCGAGACCAGCCCGCGGCCGTTGTAGATGTACGGGCTGATGCGCCACAACCGCGACGGCGACGCGGGCATCTCCTTGATGCTGCCGTCGAAAAGTAATTCGTGGCTGACCCGGTTGCCGTACTCGGGGAGCAACATCTTCGACTTGAGCTGGTAGCCCTTGCCCGCGTCGGTCAGGTAGTCGCGGATCCACTGCGCGACCCGCTCGCGCTCCGCCGGCGTCGGCTGCGCCTTGCCCGGCGGGGGCATGTGCCCGATTTCCAGTTGTTCCAGGGTGCGCTCCCAGAGCGCGACCGCCTTTGCGTTCTTCGGGTCGCTCGAAACGCCTTCGAGGGTCACGTTGCCCTTGGGCTTCTCAGGGCCGTGACACCCGACGCAATGCGTTTCCAGGAACGGGGCGACGACGGAACGGAACTTCTGCTTAGGGGTCGGTTCGGGCTTCTCCGCGCGGACGGCGCGGACGGGCCCGGCCGCAAGTGCCAGCGCGCACACGAGCGGCGCAACGAGCGGCGCGCCGAGCGCGCGCGGCAATCCGAATCGCGAGGAACGGAACGTCATGGGCTTCGCTTCGAGCGCCTGCGGTGGAGTGCGGTCGGGCCGAACGGGCGGGGGTGCCGTTGCGAGGGTGAGACAAGTTTCTCACCGCGAGCGGTCGCGGTCAACGCTGTTCCGCGCGAACGCCGCGGTTCGCGGTGCTGTTCTACGGCTGGTACAGCAGCCTGGAGAACCTCAAGGCCCTCCAGCAACTGGGCTGGCATTGGCTCACCCGGTTGAAGGCCAACCGGCGCGTCAAACCGGACCGGACGGGATTGCGCTCGTTGAGCGCGTGCGCGATCGCCCCGACGGGGGCGGTGGTTCATCAGGAGGGCTACGGGCTCATCACGGTGTTTCGGATCGAGGCCCACTGACTGGATGGCCCTGCGTTCACCAGCTCAACTGGAAAGTACTCGGGATCCCGTGAGTTCGTTCCGGGCCGGCCACCTATACTATGCCCAAGACCGCTCACCGAGAGACCCTCTCCCATGAAGTCTCTGCTAAAGGCCCCTCACGTTTGTTGTCTGCTCATCTCGCTCGTCGCGACGGCCTGCTTCGCAGCGGACCCCGACACGCGCACGATTCACGCGCAACCGAGCTTCGTCGTTTCGACGAAGCAAGTGGAATTGGCCGTCACCGAACTGGGCGGGCACATGGCCCCGGTCACGTTCTTCCGCGACTCCGACAAGCCGGTGCGGCCCTACTACGTTAGCCCGTGGCAGGACGAGAAACACGCGACGATGCCGGCACCCGTTCTGAACGCACTGCGGGGCGACTTCTTCTGCGTGCCGTTCGGGGGCAATTCGGACGAGATCGACGGCGAGAAGCACCCGCCGCACGGCGAGATTGTCGGCGCGAAGTGGAAGCACGTCGGCACGAAGAAGGCGGGCGATGTGACCACGCTCACGATGACGATCGACACGCGGGTGCGCAAAGGCCGGGTGACCAAGGAACTACTACTGGTCGATGCGCAGAACGTGATCTACTCGCGACACACCATCGACGGGTTCACCGGTTCGGTGCCGCTCGGCCACCACGCCACACTCGCGATGCCCGACAAGGAGGGGACCGTTCGGCTCGCGGCCAGTCCGTTCCGCTTCGGCATGACGTACCCCGGCACCTTCAGTGACCCGAAGCAGCGCGAGTACCAGTCGCTGCTGCCGGGCGCGAAATGGACGACGTTGACCAAAGTCCCGGTCGCCTGGAAGGGCGAACCGGACGCTGACATCACGAAGCTCCCCGCTCGACAGGGGCACGCCGATCTGGTGCAACTCTTCAACGAATCGTGGGAGAAGACAACAGCCCCAGCTTGGATGACCGCGACGTTCACCGAGGCGGGCTATCTCTGGTTCTCCCTGAAAGATCCGGCCGTGCTCAACAGCACGGTGTTCTGGATCGAGAACCGCGGTCGCCACGGGCACCCGTGGAACGGCCGGAACAACTGTCTGGGACTCGAGGACGTCACGGCGTACTTCGCCGACGGGTTGAAAGCCTCGTCCCGCGCGAACGTTCTGACCAAGGAGGGCATCGCGACCGCGATCGAACTGAAGGAGGGGAAGCCCACCACGGTGAATTACATCCAGGGCGTGGTGAAGGTTCCCGACGGGTTCGAGATGGTCAAGACGCTCGAATTTGCTCCTGGGAAAGTCACCTTCGTCTCCACCACCGGCAAACGGGTGCCCGCGCCGGTGCGGCACGAGTTCTTGAAGTCCGGGAAACTGTGACGCCGCTCTCGGCATCGAGCGCGACCGAAATAGCCCCCCTCTCCAGGGAACCATCATGAAACGGATCCTGTTGTTACTGCTCGCGAGTGCGGTGGCGTGCCCGCTCGGATGCGGCAAGTCGAACCAGGCCACGCAACCGGTGTCCGGTTCACCCGCGGCCCCGAAGGGAACCATCGGTGTCTCGCTGCTGACGCTCGACAACCCCTTCTTCAAGGTCATCGGTGACACCATCACGTCCGAGGGGAAGAAGGTCGGCTACGAGACGATCGTGGTCAGCGCCGAGAAAGACGTCGCCAAGCAGAGTAACCAGATCAAAGACTTCATCGTCAAAAAGGTGAGCGCGATCGTGCTCAGCCCGTGCGATTCGAAGGCGATCATCCCCGTGATAAAAGAAGCAAACGATGCCGGGATCCCGGTCTTCACCGTGGACATCCCCTGTAACGAGCCTGGGGTGAAGATCGTCACACAAGTCGCGACCGACAACTACGGCGGCGGCAAAGAGGCCGGTCGCGCGATGATCGAGGCGCTCGGCGAGGCCGGGGGGAAGGTCGCGATCCTGCACTTCAAGCAGGCGGAATCGTGCCAACTCCGCGTGAAGGGCTTCCGTGAGGTCATCGACGCCCACAACAAAACGGCAAAAGCAAAGATCGACATGGCGATCGAACTCGAGAGCGGCGCCGCGAAAGACATGGGCTACAAGGCCGCCGAGGACGCACTACAGGCGCACGCCGATTTGCGCGGCATCTTCGCGATCAACGATCCCGCCGCGCTGGGCGCGCGGGCCGCACTCGAGAAGGCCCGCAAAACCGATAAGGTCTTGATCGTCGGTTTCGACGGTCAGCCGGAAGGGAAGCAGGCCATCAAGGAAGGCAAAATCTATGCAGACCCGATTCAGTTCCCCGACAAGATGGGCGTCGAAATCGTCACGGCCATCGTGAAATACTCGAAGGGTGAGACACTCCCGCCCCAGATGTTGATTCCGACTCGGTTATACCGCAAGGCCGATGGCCTTGCGGATCCCGAGCTCAAGTAATCACCACCTTCGCGTCCCCGGTTGCGGAGTCGAAACTTATGAGCGGCCAACCGACTTTCTTGCACGAACTGGTCGGATCGATGTCGCAGGGGGCTGCGGGGAACCCGACGGTGGCGATGATCGAGGCGGCGTTCGGTCATCACGGATTGCACTGGCGCTACATCAACATGGAGGTGGCACCGGAAGACCTGGGGGCTGCCGTCCGGGGCGCGCACGCGCTGGGCTTTCGCGGCTTTAATTGCAGTCTGCCACACAAGGTCACGGTCATTTCGCACCTCGACGGACTGGGCGAATCCGCTGCCGTGATGGGAGCCGTCAACTGTGTCGTGCGTCGCGGCGACAAGTTGATAGGCGAGAACACGGACGGCAAAGGGTTTCTCAAATCGCTGCGGTCGGTCACCCACCCGCAGGGCAAATCGGTGGTGATATTCGGGGCCGGCGGTGCCGCGCGTGCGATCGCCGTCGAGTTGGGCTTGGCCGGGGTCCGGAAGATTACCGTGGTGAACCGCTCGGAACCGCGCGGCGGGGAACTGGTCGAACTGCTCCGGAGCAAACTGAAGCTCGATGCGGAACTGGTCGTGTGGCGCGGGGACTATGTGATCCCCGCAGGGGCCGACGTGGTGATCAACGCGACCTCGATCGGGCTCTATGACGCTGAGGCGCGGTTGAGTTTGGATGTCGGCTCGTTGAAGCCCGGGATGGTCGTCGCGGACGTAATCCCCAACCCACCGCACACGCGTTTGATGCGCGACGCAGCGGAGCGTGGGGCCACAACGCTCGACGGGTTAGGAATGCTGGTCAACCAGGGGGTCGTCGGCGTGGAGTACTGGACCGGCATCGAGCCGGATGCGACGGTGATGCGGACGGCACTGGAACGGGCACTGAGACTATGACACCACGCGCACCGCTGCTGGCCATGCGCGGCATCGTGAAGTCGTTTCCCGGCGTGCGGGCGCTACGCGGCGTCGATCTCGCGCTGAATGCGGGCGAGGTTCTGGCGCTGCTCGGCGAGAACGGCGCCGGGAAGAGCACGCTGATGAAGGTGCTCGGCGGCGCGGTCCGGGCCGACGCCGGGGCGATCGAGATCGACGGCGTTCCGCGGCACTTTGTTCGCCCGCTCGACTCGCACCGGGCGGGCGTCGCGGTCATTTATCAAGAGTTTAACCTCGTCCCCGGTCTGACCGCCGCTGAAAATATCTTCCTGGGACAGGAGCCGACCCGCGCGGGGTTCATCTCGCACGCGCAGGAACGATCCCGCGCGGCCGACCTGTTTCGCCGCCTCGGGGTCGAGGTGGATCTCGACGCCCCGTGCCGGCGGCTGACGACGGCCCAACAGCAACTCGTTGAGATCGCGAAGGCGCTCGCGCTTCACGCACGCATCATCGTCATGGACGAACCCAGTGCGGCCCTAACGTCGCACGAAGTCACCCGACTGTTCGCGATTATCGAGGAACTGAAACGACAGGGAATCGGTGTCATCTACATCAGTCACCGGCTGGACGAAATCTTCGCGGTGGCCGACCGCGTGACGGTGCTCCGCGACGGCACGAATGTCGGCGAACGCCCGATCGCACAAGTCGCGCGACAGGATCTGATCGAGTTGATGGTCGGACGCGAACTGAGCGCCGAGTTTCCGAAGCGTTCGACCCCAATCGGTCAGCCGCGGTTGGAAGTTTCCGGCTTGCGGCGCGGCCGCGCGGTGCGCGACGTGTCGTTCTCCGTTCGGCGCGGCGAGATCCTGGCGCTGACCGGACTGGTCGGGGCCGGCCGAACGGAGACCGCGCGGCTGATCTTCGGAGCCGACCCCCGCGACGCGGGGGAGATCCGGCTCGACCGCCGCGTGCTGACGATCCGGTCGCCGCGCGACGCAATCGCCGCCGGAATCGGTTTGCTCACCGAGGACCGCAAGTTGCAAGGGCTCGTTCTCGGGCACTCCGTCCGCGAGAACTTCGGGCTGCCGAACCTGAACTGGCTCTCGCGCTGGGGCTTCGTGCGGCTCCGGCGCGAGCGCGAGGAGTTCGCGCGGTACACGGAGGCGCTGCGGATCAAAACCGCTGGTAGCGAGCAGCGCGCCGGTACACTGTCGGGGGGGAACCAGCAGAAGGTCGTGCTGGCGAAATGGCTGGCGCGCGACTGCGACGTTCTGATCTTCGACGAGCCGACGCGGGGCATCGACGTGGGCGCGAGATACGAGATCTACCTGCTAATGAACGAACTCGCCGCGCAGGGGAAGGCGCTCGTCATGATCAGTTCCGAACTGCCCGAAGTGCTCGGAATGGCCGATCGGATCCTTGTTCTGCACGAGGGGCGCGTGACCGGAGAGATCGCGGACGCCCGCGGCGCGACACAGGAACAGATCATGAAGCTCGCGATCGCGTAAACGGAGGGAACCGATGGCACGCACCCCGTCCCGTTTCCTGGCCGACTACGGCATGATCTTCGTGCTGGCTCTGCTGTGCGTGTTCTTCAGCGTCGCGACCATGAGCGAGCAGTCCCCGACCGGCGAAGCGGCGGCCCGGCAGGTCGCAACGGCAATCACGTCAAAAGCCGGAACGGCCCCGCGCGTGCTGATCGTCGTCCGCGAGCAAGCGGACGACGCGCTGTTCGCGAGCAAACTCGAAGAGGCACTCGCGGCCACCGATGTGAAGGTCGTGGCGGTTGTGAAAGGGGAACCGAAGGACGCGCGGGCGGCGCTCCAAAAGTTCGCCGCGGCCGGGGACAAGTTGGACGTAATCGCCTGCACGCGCGAGTCGGCGGCGTGGCTGGTGTTCGCGGACCTGAAGACCGACTTCCCGGCGCTCGGCGATCCGAAGGTCGTGCAACCGGCCACCCAGAAGTGGCCCAACTTTTTGAAGTCGGAGAACCTCGTCAACATCGCCAATCAGATCGCCGTGATCGCGATCATCGCGATCGGGGTGACGATGGTGATCGTCACCGGCGGGATCGACCTCTCGGTGGGCAGCTTGCTCGCCCTGTCGGCGGTCCTGACCACGCGGTTCATTCGTGATTACGCGGGGGCCGAGCAGGCGTCCGCGTCCGGCATGCTTCTGGCCGGTCTCGCGGCGGTGTTGATCTGTGGCCTGATCGGAGCCTTTTCGGGCGGGATGATCACCGCGTTCGACATCCCGCCGTTCATCGTCACTCTGGCCGTGATGTTGGTCGGGAGCGGACTGGCGTACATCCTCGCGGCCGGTCAGTCGATTTATCAACTGCCCGAGTCCTTCGTGGTGCTCGGACGGGGCGAAGGGCTGTGGAAGATCCCCAACGCGGTCCTCCTCATGGTCCTCCTGTACGGCGTCGCGCACGTGGTGATGTCCCGGATGCGGCTCGGCCGGCACCTCTACGCCGTCGGCGGAAATCGCGAGGCAGCCCGGTTGTCCGGCGTTCCGGTCCAAAGGGTGCTGCTGTGCGCGTACGTCGCAAGTGCAGCGCTGGCGGGGCTCGGCGGGGTGATCATGGCGTCGCAGCTCAAGAGCGGCTCGGCGACGTACGGCAACATGTACGAGTTGTACGTGATCGCCGCGGTCGTGGTCGGCGGAACCAGCCTGAGTGGGGGTGAAGGGAAGATGTTCGGCACGCTGATCGGTGCGTTCACGATCGCCGTCATCCAGAACGGTATGAACCTCACCAACGTCGAAAGTTACACCCAAAAGGTCGTCCTGGGTAGTGTGATCCTCGGGGCCGTGCTACTCGATAAGATCCGACACCGCGGATGGCCCGGGGGCAAGGGGCCCGCCCCCCGTTGAGCTGCCATTCCCGAAACATGGTCTGGGAGGGAGGTCCCTCCGGGGATCCTCTCCAGGGCCAACGCGTATTAAATCGCTGGAAATCCCAGGGTTTCGTGAAGTTGGCCACTGTGAAAAGGGTACTTTTCGACAGCAATGTGTGCTGAAAACCCTGAAAATCCAGGCGAAACGAATACGCGTTGGCCCTGTCCCGACGACGCCTCGGACCCAGACCCGAACCCAACCGGCGTGAAGATGCGCGGCTACCAGCAGCTCGTTCGCGGCGAACCGTTCCGCGGCAAGTTCCGCAACGGCTTCGACAAGCCGGAGGCGTTCAAGCCCGGCGAAGTGACGAAGGTGAAGTTCGTGATGCCGGACGTGTATCACACGCTGCGCCCGGGGCACCGGTTGATGGTGCAGGTGCAATCGACGTGGTTCCCGCTGGTGGACCGCAACCCGCAAACGTTCTGCCACATCTACAAAGCGGACGCGAGCGATTTCAAGAAGCAAACGCACAAGGTGTATCGCGACAGCGAACACCCGTCGCGCATTACCGTGGGTGTGGTAAAGTGAACGTCTTGTAGGGTGGGCACTGCCCACCGCGCTTCGCGCGTCGGTTGAGCGAGGCGCACAGCACGGTGGGCAGTACCCTACGAAAGTATGCCCTTCACCACTTCACCGTGAACGTTGGTCAACCGGCGTTTGATGCCGTTGTGATAGTACGTTAGTTTTTCGTGATCGATGCCGAGCAAATGTAGCACGGTCGCGTGGAAGTCGTACCACGCGACCGGGTGTTCCGCGACCTTCCAGCCGATCTCGTCTGTTGCGCCGAACGCGATGCCGGACTTGCACCCCGCGCCCGCGAGCCAGCATGAGAAACCGTACTTGTTGTGGTCTCGCCCGATGCCGACCACGTTCCCGGCGCTCTGCGTGAACGGTGTCCGCCCGAACTCCGTCGTGAAGATCACTAGCGTATCCTTCAGCATGTCTTTTTGCTTCAGGTCTTGGATCAGTGCCGCAATTGGTTGGTCGATACGTGCGGCTTCGGCGCCGTGGTTCTCCTTTACGTTCTCGTGCGCGTCCCAACTCGTGCGCGGTGAGCCAGCAATTGGCCCGCCCGAGTACACCTGCACGAACCGTACGCCCTTCTCAAGTAGGCGGCGCGCCAGCAAACATCGGCGGGCGCAGTCGGCCGTCTTCGCGTCGTCGAAGCCGTATTGTGTCTTCAGCTTCGCCGGTTCTTTGCTCAGGTCCGCGACCGCCGGTACCGCGAGTTGCATCTTCGCCGCGATCGCGTAACTCTGCATCCGCGCCGCGAGCACGCCCTCACTTCCGCTGCGTTCGAGGTGCATCTGGTTGAGCTTTTCCAGTGCCGCGCGCGAGTCCTTCTCTTCACCTGCGGGAATCGCTTTCTCAGGGAACAGATCGCGCACGGGCGAGTCACCGCCGCGGAACACGACGCCCTGATGCTGCGCCGGGAGGAAGCCGTTCGACCAGTTGCTCGCGGCCCCGTTCGCTTCGCCGCGCCCGTCCGGCAGCACCACAAACGCGGGCAGGTCGTCGGCTTCGCTGCCCAGTCCGTAACTGAGCCACGAGCCGAGCGCCGGGTAGCCGTTGAACTGGAACCCGCTGTTCTGCACGAACAGCGCCGGCGTGTGGTTCGCGCTGTCCGCGGTCATCGAGTTGATAACGGTGAGTTCGTCCGCGACGCCCGCGATGTGCGGGAACAGGTCCGACACCCACAGCCCGGATTTGCCGCGCTGCTTGAACTCCCAGTCCGGTTTTCGCAATAGCCCGACCTGCCCGAAGAACACGTCCGGCTTGGTGTCGCTGCCGAGCGGCTTGCCGTGGCGCTTCGTGAGTTCGGGTTTGTGGTCGAACGAGTCGATGTGGCTCATCCCGCCGACGAGCGAAATCTGAATCGCGCGTTTCGCCTTCGGCGCGTGGTGCGGCTTCGCACCGCCGAACTGGTGTAGTGCGGCCATCGCACCAAGAGCGGATGCGGACCAAAAAAAGTCGCGACGATCAAGGTGCATGAGTTACTCCACCGTCACGAATTCGTTGCTGTTGAACAGCACGCGGCACAGCGCCTTCAACCCGTGGTCGGCTACGAGCTTCGCCGCGAGTTTCATTTCGTCCGCCGCGGGGTCGCGTTGGTAAGCAAGTTGCCACGCGCGGCGAACTTGCTTCTCCGCGCCCTCGGCGTCCTTCGCGACACGCACCGCGAACGCATCCGCGGCGCGCAGCGCGAAGCCGTTGTTCCACAACGCGAGTGCTTGCAGCGGTGTGGTGGTGATCGCGCGGCGCGGGGCCGCGGCGGCCGGGTCCGGGCAGTCGAGCGTGTCGAGCAACCCCTGATTCGCGCCGCGCGGCGTGAACCGGTACACGCTCCGCCGGTGGAACTCGGGGCCGATCGGATCGAACGGGTCGAAGTACGCGGTGCCGTTGAAGTCGCGAATCTTGTAGTCGCTGAACCCCTTCCCGCCAACCTCCGGGTTGAGCAAGCCCGAGGTGGCAAGCATCGCGTCGCGCACGGCTTCGCCTTCGAGCCGGTGCGGTTTGTACCGCCACAGCAACCGGTTGTCCGCGTCGGTCGCGCTCGCGTCCTTGCGCGGCGCGGACGCCTGACGGTACGTTGCCGAAGTGACGATGAGCTTGTGAAGCGCCTTCAGACTGTACTTGTGTTCGGCGAACTCGCTGGCGAGCCAGTCGAGCAGTTCCGGGTGCGACGGGCGACCGCCGTTGAAGCCGAGGTCGTTCGGCGTGTCGACGATCCCGACGCCGAAGTGGTAGTGCCACACGCGGTTCACGATGACGCGGCTAAACAGCGGGTTGTTCGGCGCGGTGATCCACTCCGCGAGCTTCTTCCGCCGGTCCGCGTCGGGCGCGTCAGGCTTCAGATCGAAGTCCGCGCGCGGGCCGTCCACCGAGGAAAGGCCCGCAGGCGCCACGACCGCACCGGGCGTGGCGAGGTCGCCGCGCGCGAGGAACCGCGTGATTCCCGGCGGCAGCGGCACGTTCGCGTAAGCTTTCCCGCCCGTCGCGCGCTGCGTCAGCGCGCCGAGTTGCCCCGCGAGCGCGTCGTGCCGCTTGCGGAGTGTACCTCGCGAAGTGCGTTGTTCGGGCGTGAGCTTTGCCTCAATCTCCGCGTCGCTCACGAACCCGCCGCCGGACTTGAATGACGCTTGCACCTCTTCGAGTGACAGTGCCTTGTCGTAGAGCCGGGCGACGCTCACGGTGCCCGCGAGCATTTTGTTCCCGCCGGCCGGTTCGTGACGGCACCCGAACACGACCACCGCTTTCTCCGCCTTGAACGCCGCCAAGCCCTTCGATGCGTAGCCTTTGCCGTACAACTCGCCATTACGGTAGCCGGTGATGGTGCCGTCGGCGCTGAACGTGACCGCGAAGTGAACGTGTTCCTTCGCCGCGTCCTTTTCCTCGGTGCCGCCGAACGACTTGTACCGCACGAAGCCGTTGCTCCCGGCCATCCACCGGGCCGGTTCGTTCTCGCCGAACACGATCGCGTCGAACGTCGTGCCGTCGGGCGTCTGCACGGAGATGACACCGCCGCCGCGCTGCGTGAGGTTGTCGAGTTTCACCCAGGCTTCGAGCGTCTTCGTGTTCAGATCGACGGGTAGCGGCGGGGTCTGCAACAGTGCGGTCTTGCCGTCGAGGACCGCACCGTCGGGCGTGAATTTCGCGCCGCCGATCGGCTTCGCGTGCAACTTGCCGACGAGGTCGTCACCGCTCTTGCGGAAGTCCCACGCGGCCACCGGTGAAGGCGCGTTGGCCGCGAGCTTCCCCGTCCCCTTCTCGGCGAGAACCGCCTTGCGTGCAGGCTCCTCAAGCGCGGCGAGTTCCTTCGCGACCGTGTCCAGGTCTTTCACCAATCGCGCGATCTCGGCAGACGCTTTCGCTTCGGGAATCGCGCGCTCGCCGAACCCGACGCCGCCGAGCGCGGACGCGAGCCGATAGAAGTCCGTTTGCGAAATGGGATCGAACTTGTGGTCGTGACAGCGCGCGCAGTTCGCGGTGAGGCCGAGGAAGGTCTGTCCGACCCCACCGACGATGTCTTCGAGTTCGTCCTGGCGCGCGACGGCGCGCATCTGGTCGTTGCCGAGCACGGTGTTGTGAACGCCCGCGACCAAAAAGCCGGTCGCTTTCACCGCGTCCGGGTCGTTCGGCTTCAGCACGTCGCCCGCGAGTTGCAGCCTCGCGAACTCGTCGTAAGGCATGTCGGCGTTGAGGGCGCGAATCACCCAGTCGCGGTAGCGCCACGAGTTCTGGCGCGGCGTGTTGCGCTCGAAGCCGTCGGTTTCGCCGTAGCGCACCACGTCGAGCCAGTGGCGCGCCCAGCGCTCCCCGTAGTGCGGCGACGCGAGTAACCTCACCACCGCTTTTTCATAGGCGTCGGGCGCCCGGTCCTTCACGAACGCATCGACCTCTGCCGGTGTGGGCGGGAGCCCGACGAGATCGAAGTAGACGCGCCGAATCAGCGTGCGCGGGTCCGCTTCCGGCGCCAGTGACAACGCCTTGTCACTCAGCTTCGCCACGATGAACTTGTCGATCGTGTTAAGCGTTTGGTGTTTAGTGTTTGGTGTTTCGGGCACCTTCGGCCGTACGATCGGTTGCAGCGCCCACCAGTCGTAGCCGGCGCGCGTCGAAGTGGTGAAGCGGAACGGGTCGATGGGATCGGTGCCCCACTTCGCCCCCGATTCGATCCACTCTTTGAGAAGCTTCTGTTCGGCTTCCGGGAGCGGCTTCTTGGGCGGCATCTCGCCGGACGCGACGCGCTCCCACAGCGCGCTGCTTTTGGGCTTGCCCGCCACGACGGCGGCAGACGCGCCGGCCTTGCGAGATAAATCGAGCTCGCCTTTCGGCTTCGCCCCGCTGTGGCAGTCGAGGCACCGCGACGCGAGCAGCGGCGCGATTTGCTTGTCGAAGTCGGGCGGCGCGGCGACGAGAGGCGAAACGAGAAGGACAAGGGCGGTGCAGACAACGGAACGAATCATAACGACCCCTGCTGTTTAGCGACGACCCCGCCGGGGTCGTGCGCTAAACGGCCATTGTCCGATCTTTCCCAGATGAATGCCTCTGGGGACACGAATCGGCCGTGAGGTCACAGATTACCCCCGCGACGGGTCGCCTGCAACGCGTTTCGTGCCCGGATGAGATCTCGACCACGGTCGAATGGCTCCCCCAACCACCGCGCCCTGCATGTTCCGGCCCCGGATACGTCGAAAACGGCCCGCGAGGCGCACCGCGACCCCTCGGCGATGGCCGACCCGGATGGACCGATCGATTTCGCAGCCGCGACCACCTCACCCCGTGTCGCACGCCCGGCGCAACCGACCGATGCGGGTCAGGATCGCCGCGAACAGTTTCCGCGGCACCGCCACTTCCGCCAACTGGAAGATGACGTACTTCGAGCGCGACACGACCTTGGCCCCGATCTTGACGAGTTTCTCACGCAGAGTTGTCAGGCTCCAGTGCCGAATCGGCTTCGGCAGCGCCAAGGGTAGGCGTTGCAATAGTTGGTGGGAAATGTGTTCAGTTCGGTGTAGTTTAGAATGACGTTGTGGAATTCCCCGGCAGGAGCCTGTGATGTCAGAGCCGCTCAACCCTGAGTTGGAAGCCAAAGCCCAGGAACTCGCAGCACGAATCAAAGCCCGGTCCGCCGAGGCCATCCTCGAAATGGCACGTCGCCTCGTTGCCACCACCGACGACACGCTCTTCGGAGACACCGAGTTCGCTCTCCGCGACCAAACTCTTGGCATCGTTGCCGACGCTTATGCCGAGCATCTCCCAAAAAAAGCGGATACACCACCTCCGCCATCGACTGCTCCTGCGGACGCTCTGCCACCTTCCACGGGTACCGCGAAAAAACGGTCGAGACGCTCGGCGGGGCGGTCACGTGCAACCGCGCGTACTACTACTGCGGCGTCTGCGGGAAAGGCTCCTGCCCCTGGGACGCCCGCGTTGGATTGACACCTCAGCGGTTATCACCCGCACTGGAACGACTTGCCACGTTGTGCGGGGCAGTCGCCGACAGTTTCGAGAAGGGGGCCGAACTCTTACATGAGACGGCAGGGATCCGATTGAGTGAAACGACTGTCGAGCAAACCACACAAGCCACAGGCCAGCGAATCTCGCAACACATCCAGAGTGGACGCACTTTCGGGGGCAAGCAGACGTGGAGTTGGTTCCGGGACGCTTGCGGACGCACGGTTGGTTACATCGGCATCGACGCGACTGGGGTACGTCAACAGGGGCCTGGCGGCGTGCGAGCCGATGGTCGGATGGCATACGTGGGCATGGTCTTCAACCCGTTGCCAGACGAAGAGCGTGTCTTCGAGTCGTGGCCCAAGCCGGGTGAGAAAATGCGTGCGAGATACATCAGCGGCTTGTATCCGCTGGCGGAAATGGGTCCGTTGTTACGCAAGCAAGGTGCACAGGTGGGTCTGGATCGGGCCGAGGTGTGGGTCGCGTTGTGCGATGGCGGGAGTGGGTTGGAAGACTTCGTGCGTGAGAACTTCCCGCGTGTGGAGGCCGTGATCTTGGACTTTTATCACGCGGCGGAATACCTGGCGAAACTGTCGGCGGTGTTGCATCCCAAAGACGAGGACAGGGCGTTGGAACAGACGAAGGCGTGGTCGCGTGTGTTACGCGAAGAGGGCGGTGAGGTGATGATCGCAGTGTTGGAGAACTGGGCGTGGCCGAGCGTGAAGGGTTCGGGATCGGTGCGTGAGGAGGTGTTGGGTTACTTCCGTAACCAGGTCCACCGGATGGATTACCCGAGTTACGAGGCGAAGGGTTGGTACATCGGCTCGGGTGCGGTGGAGAGCGCGTGTAAGACGGTGGTGGGTCAACGGATGAAGGGATCGGGGATGCGTTGGAGCGAGGCCGGGGCGCACGCGGTTTGCCACGTCCGAGCGTTGTATCGCAGCGAACACAGCCAGTGGACCGACTTCTGGAGACGATCCACCGCTGCTTGATACAAACGACCACTAACGAAAGCCACGCCTACCCCAGCGCCAACTGCCGCACGAAGTTGGCCAGGTTGTAGGCCAGGGCGAACAACTGCAACCGGGCCGCGTTGTTCCGGAACCGGCGGCACGACAGCTTCGTCCAGTTCACCGCATTCTTGCCTTCCTTGATCCACTGCTCCGCCGTGCCACGCTTGTTGTAAAACCGGACCACACGCCGCGAGCGCCCGTTCAGGTTGGTGACGACGAACCCGATCCGCGGGAACAACTCGCCGGCGTGCCACGCGATCTGCACCACCACCCGGCGGTCCCGGTCCCACGACTCGGCCCGGTACCGGAAACTGTGGTAGACGCACATCGGCTTCCCCGACGGCCGGCCCACGGGACGTGTCAACCAGGGTAAGATCTTCCGGTCCAGAACGGGGTTGGCCGACCACATCTGGACACTCCGCGAATGGCTCACCTACCCCGCCAAACCTTGTCCGCTAATCTGATCCACCACCTTATTTCGGAAACCATTCCTTATCGATTACATAACCCTTCTCCTTGAGCCACTCTCGTCGCTCCTTGTAGTGGGCCTCCAGCTTGGGGCGGTCGAACCAGCGTTCGAGGTCGTGGCTGATCACGTGGCCCGAGGAATCAGCGCCCCAAAGTCCACCGCTGAGCCACTGCGGGATCTTGTCGAACTGGCCGGTCCGGCAGGCATGGACGGCGAGCAGGGCAAGCGGTTCAACGACGTCGAGAGCCACGACCTTCGGGCGATCGTAGCCGAAACTGGGATGAAGGGTTTCGCGGACGGTTAGCCCCTCCCCGGCCTCCTTGGTCTTCTTGTTGAGGCGGATGGTGTGGAGGTGATCCGGGTGGTGGACGAACAGGCCGGACTTCGGATCGTGGCGGTGAGCAATCACGTTGCGGCCGAGGTGTTCCATGAACTTCAACGTGTCCGGATGACGGTGGACGCGATACAGGTCGGCGAGCGCGAGGATGTAGGCCGGATCGTGGGATTTGGTGTCGAAGTTGAAGGCCGGTTTCGCGTCGGGAGTGAGACCGGGATCGCCAAGACCGGCACCCTACCTCTTCTGAGGCACGGAGGGAATTCCGCTTCTTGGTACGCGACTCATCCCGTGGCGACGCGGTACAGGTCGAACCGACCGCTCAGTTCACCGACGAACGCCAGCGCGGTGCCGTCAGGGTGCCAAGTGGGGTAATCGGCCCGCTCGAACCCGTCGGTCAGCCGCCGCAACCCGGTGCCGTCGAGGTTGGCGGCGTGGATGTCGTACCGGCCGTCCGCGTTCCAAGTGAACGCGATCCGCTTGCCGTCGGGCGACCAGCACGGCCGCGCTTGCATGCCGTTCAGCTTCACAACCCGCTTCACGTCGGTGCCGTCGGCGTTCATGACGTACAGGTCGAACTCCCCGTCGCGGCTGGAGCAGAAGGCGATGCGGGAGCCGTCCGGGGAGTAAGCCGGCCAGTTGTTGATGCCGCCGCTGGTGAGCTTTTTGCGGTCCGTGCCGTCCCGCCCGACGGTCGCGATCTCCTGCCCGTTCGCAGACGGAATGGCGAAGCCGACGCGGTCGCCCTTCGGGTGGAAACTGGGACGGCGCACAGCGGCGAACCCGCCGCCGGGGTCGAACACGGAGTCCTTACTGGTAGCCGTGTCGCGGATAACCAGCTTCATGTTCAGGTTGCCGCGGCTCTGGACGAAGGCGTAGTGCGAACCTTCGGCGGTGAACGTCGCCTCGAACTCGTTCGTGGTCGCGTCCGAGTGAAGGACCACCGGCTTCTTCTCCCCCGCCTTCAGCCGCATCAGACGCATCAGAATCGGCGATTCGAGCAGGGTGTAGACGAGGTCGCCGTCTCGGCGGTACACCGGATCCTGCTTCAGTTTGCCGTCGGTGGTCAGGCGGACCGGCTTAGAAAAGTTCATGGATCGTCCTCATGCCGGGGAGTACGCGCAGCTCCGCCCGCGCTTGGCTGTCCACACCGGCCAGTTGGAGGATCGTCGCGCCGACCATCCCGGGCGTGATCCCTTCCGTGAGTGGGGCGCTGCCGGTGGCGTCGCTGTCGCCGATCACCGCCCCGCCGCGAACACCGCACCCGGCCCACATCGAGAAGTAGCACTGCGGCCAGTGGTCGCGGCTGGCTTGCCCGTTGATTCGCGGCGTCCGCCCGAACTCGCCCATCGCCACCACCAGCGTGCGGTCGAGCATGCCGCGGGCGTTCAGGTCGTCGAGCAGCGCGGCGTACACGCGGTCGAAGATCGGCCCGTGCCGGTCGGGGAGGAGGTCGAAGTTGAACACGTGCGTGTCCCAGCCGAAGTCGCAGTTCGGCGTCATCGCCTCCACGTACTGGCTCCAGTTCACCTGCACGTACGGGACGCCAGCCTGCACCAACCGACGGGCGAGCAGGCACGACTGCCCGAACGACGTCTGCCCGTAGGCTTCCCGCGCGATCGGCTTCTCTTTCGCGAGGTCGAGGGCGGCGCGGGCTTCCGGTGTCGTGAGCAGGGCATACGCCCGCTTCTGGGTCGCGTCCCATTTGTCGAAGGACGGGCGGTCCGCAGAGCGGTTCAACCGATCCAGTTCGCCGAGCAGTTTTCGGCGGTCGTCGAGCACCACCGGCGACAGGCCGTCGAGGAGTTTCAGGGCGGGGATGTCGGTCTCGCCGGTCTCCGAACACCCGACGAGAAGCGGGTCGTAGTTTCGGCCCCAGTTGCCGCCGCCGTACCCTTTCATCGGGCCGACCACGTCGCGCGGGTTGCCCCGGCCGATGGCCACGAACGCCGGCAAGTCCTTGCCCGCCCGCTGCCGCGCGACGATGGAACCGAAGTTCGGCACCTCGGCGTTCTTCCCTTCGAGCATCCCCGTGAGGCCGATCGACCCGGCTTTCAGGTGGTCGCCGTCGAAGTTCACCATCGACCGGATGAGGGCAAACTGGTCCGACCGCGCGGCAGTCTTCGGGAACAGTTCGGTGAACCGTACGCCGGGCGTCTTGGTTTGGATGGTGCCGAACGGCCCGCGAATCTCGGCGGCCGCGTTCGGCTTCGGGTCGAACGTGTCGAGGTGGCTGGGCGCACCCCACAGCCATAGCAGGATGACCGACGCCGGTTTCGCGGCCGGCTCAGTCGCGCCGGCGCGGCCGCCGAGCGCGAAGGGGGTCACCGCGCCGGCGGACAGGAACGCCCGCCGGGACACCCTACCGTGAAGCGCCGCGCGGAAACTGCCGATGTCAAACATGGATCGCCCTCGGGTGCGGTCGGCTCCGGTTCGCTCACCGTCCCTCTTTGTACTGCTTCGCGCGGTCCACCAACCCCTTGTCTTTGCAGAGGGCGATGACGCGGTCGAGCGGCTGAACGAACGCCGCCTTGTTCGGCTCGCGGAGCATCTTCGAGTGGGCCAGTTCGACGACGGCCCGGCACGCCGACTGCGCCAGCGGCGGCTGGTCGAGGTAAGGGAGGACGAAGTTCAGCGTCTCGATGTGCCGCACGAAGCCGATGCCGTCGAGCAGCGCCCGCCGCTCCTCATCGCGCGTCGCGAGCGCCATCGCCTTCTTGAGGACACCGAGTGTCGCCAGGCGTTCCTCCGGCGTGCGGTCGATCAGGACCGCGTTAATGCGGATGAGGGCCTGGACCGCCTTGAGCTTCTCGTCCGCCGCCCCTTTCTCGGCCAGCGCGAGCAGATCGTTGTTCGCCGTCCCGTCCGGCCAGTTGCACAGCCCAACGATGCCGGCCGCACTCAGCGCGGCGTCCTTGCCGGCGACCGCTTCCCGGACGACCTTGAGCGCGGCCGGCCCGCCGAGGCGGCCGAGCAGCGGGAGGAGATCAGGCGCGAGCTTCGCATCTTTGCTGATCGCCGCCAGCACAGGCTCGGCCCGTTTCTCCGGTGCCGACTGCGCGCTCACCGCGACGATCGCGAGTTCCGCCTGATCGCGGTCGTTCCCCTTCGGCGTCTTGAGTAACGCGGAGAGCATGTCGGGAACTGCCGCAGGTGTTGCCAGTGCCTTCAGCCCGGCGAACGCAGCCCGACGCACGGTCGCGTCGGACGAACCCGCAGCGGTGAGCAGTTCGGAAACGGCGGCCGTCGCCTTGCGGCGTTCGAGGATGCCGATCAGGGCGACGGTGCGGGCCGGCACCTTCTCGCTCTTCAGCACCGCGATCAGTTTCTCGTTCACCCCGTCGGCGGGGAGCGAGGCGAGGCTCTCGGCGGCGTCGCCCGCAGTGGCATCTTTCCCGGACATGGCGTCGAGCAGAAACTCGACAGCGGTGGCGTCGCCCAACCGACCGAGGGCGAGGACACCGGCCCGCTTTACGCCCGCGTCGGCGCTCTTCGCCGCAGACAGGGCAACCCCCGCTTGCGTGCGATCTCCCTTTGCGGCGATGGCGGTGACGACCGCAACCTGGTTCGGCGCGGTCAATTTGTCCAGGCTTCCGGCGAGCGTCTTCAGCGCCCCGGCGGTCAGTGATTCGATCTGCCCGACGGCGACGGCCTTCGCTCCCGCGTCGTCGCCGCTGAGGATTTTCAGGACCGTAGCTCCAGCCTTGTCGCCGTCGGTCTGAATGATGCCGCGTAGGGCGGCGAGGCGAACTGGCTTCGGCTCGTCCGGCGAGTTCAACCCGGCGTAGACTTTCGACGCCGCCACCGCATCAGTTTTGCGGAGCCGGTCGGCGTGGGCGAGGAGGGCGTCGGCCACGGCTTTGCGAACCGCCCCTTTCGCCTTGGCTTTCGTGGTGTTGAGTGCGGCGAGGGCGTCAGCTCCCGGGATGCGGCCGAGCGCCCGTGAAGCCGCCACCGCCGTCGCCTCGTCAGCCGAACCCAGTTCCGCCCCGACCGCCGCCACCGCCGTCGCGTCGGCACGATGGCCGAGGGCGTTCAGCAGCCCGATCTTGTGCTGGCCGGAAGCGGCCTTCAGAGCGGCCGTGAGCGGGGCGGTCGCCTTCGGACTGGGGTTGTTCGCCAGTGCCCGGACGGCGGCCTCGCGGACCACGTCGTCTTTATCGTCGATCACCGGCGTGAGGGCGGCGACCGACTCCTCGCGGCCGATCCGCTCCAATTGCGTGAGCATCCAGAGCCGGGTCGGGGCGGGCGTCTTCGGGTCGAGCTTGCCGGCCATGAGCGTGCAGGCTTCGGCCCGCACTTTCTCGTTGCCGGGTGCGGCGGCGGCGTTGCAGATGTCCTGCCACCGCTGTTGGGCGGCCTTGTCGGCCTTTTCAATGCCGGGCTGCAGTTCGTCGAAGGTGGCGGCGAGCGTCTTGCCCTTCAGGTCGGGCGCTGCCGGCTGTGCGAGGGCGAGTGCCGCGCCGAGCAGGGCGCAGGGCAGTGCGATGGCGAATCGGTTCATGGCGAGAGGTGGGGGGGAGGGTGGTGTGGGAGGGTGGGGTCGGCGGCCGAGCAGTCACGAGAGCGACCACGGCTCGCGCTTCGGGCGGTCGAGCCAGCGGGCGGCCTCGGCGTCGCCGACGATCTCCTCCTTCACCGAGTCCCACTTGAGTGGCCGCTTCAGCCAGTACGCGATGTTCCCCAGGTGGCAGACGGTGCAGGCGCGGTGGGCCACCTCGATGTTGCGGAACGGCTTCTCGCGGGTCTTCACGCAGTGGAGGAAGTCGCCGAAGATGCCGCCCTTACCGCGGTAGGTCGGCATGTCCGTAGCGCGGGGCGGCTTCGTCGGCTTCGGCTTGCCGCGGTCCAGTTCGCCCTCGGTGCCGATGTACCGGATGTCGTTCGTGCCGCCGTGGTACATCTTCATGCCGTCGGCGAACACATAGGTGAGGTGTTTCACTTCCTTCCCGTCCGGCGGGATGATGTCCGTCGGGCCGGTCAGGTGGTGGCCGGTGGCGAACATCGCCGCGCCGAAGCGGTGGGCTCCCCAGTCGGTCATGCCGCCGCCCGAGTAATCGCGGAACGGGCGGAACCCGCCCTTGATGAGCGACGAGTGGAACGGCCGCTTCGGCGCCGGCCCGAGCCACATCTCCCATTCCGCCGGGGTCATCCCGGCGGGCAGTTTCTCCTCCGGCAGGTAGCAATCCTCCGAAGGGCCCCAGCAATCGACGAAGACTTCCTTCACCGTACCGAGCGAACCGCCCCAGATGGTCCGCGGCCAGTCGCCGTAGTCGCCCAACACCCGCTGGCTGCCGCCGGAGAACACCCGGCCGTATCGGGCGACCGCGTCAGCCATTGCCCGCCCCTCGCGGACGGTCAGGCACTCCGGCTTCTCGCAATAGACATCCTTCCCCGCCTTGCACGCTTCGATCGTGATGATCGCGTGCCAGTGGTCGGGCGTGCCAATCAGCACGGCGTCGATGTCGTCACGGGCGAGTACGTCGCGGAAGTCGGAGTACGCCTTGCAGTCGGTGTTCTTGTATCGGTCGTTCACCTGCTTCCGGGCCTGTTCGCGGTGCTCTGGCACCACGTCGCACACCGCCACCATCTGCACTTCGGGGAAGCGCATGAACCCGCCCATGTCGCCGCGGCCCTGCCCGCCGCAGCCGATGGTGGCCATCGTGATGCGGTCGTTCGCCGGGGTCTTTTGTGCGGTGGCAACGGCGGGGGCGACGAGCGCGCCAGCCGTCACCGACTTCAGGAAGTGGCGTCGGGTGGGGGACGAGCTTGCCATGTCGGGATCTGGGGGAGTGTAGGTGGGGATGAAACGTACCTTAGAGTAACATTTCTACCTCTCCCTGTCGAGAGGGGGTCGAGATTCGAGTCGCTGCACAATAGTTAGTGGTTGGGACGAGGCGTTCCGCTACCCTCGTTCTCAGGCGTAAATGAGGTTGTGGGGTCCGGCGACGTTCTTGATGATGAGGGTGTGCCGTCGGCGCGGGTTCCGATACCGCTCGGCGGCAATCCGCCACACCTTCATCTTCCCGATCGCGTGTTCCACCACGATCCGCCGGCGCGACACCCGCCGGTTGCCCGCCTTCTGCCGCTCCGTCAATACGCCCTTCGGCGGGCGCCGGCGCGGGGTCCGCAGCCCGGTCCCCAGGTACGCCGTTTCACCGGTCCTCGGCACCCCGCGCGGGCACACCGCGCCGGTTCGGTCGTACACCTTGTTGTCGTGCGTCGTGCCGGGGAACGCCTCCGACACGGCCGCGGTCGTCGTCGTAGCGCATGTTGAACTCGTCGAGCGGCTTGTACTGATCGTCCTTCGCCATCAGCCCCTTCGCGACGTATGGCCCGTACAGCGGGAACCCGTCAAGCGCGAAACCTATGAGCGGCGAGTGCCCTTCACCGACCTGAAGTCGCGCGGCATCCCGAACGAGACGCTGGTGCTGTGGGCGGCGAGTTCGGGGTGCCGACCTCCGAGGGCGCGAAGGGCCGCGACCACGACCACTACGGGCTCACGGTCTGGATGACGGCGGCGGCGTGAAACCCAGCACGAGCTACGGAGCGACCGACGAGTTCGGGTTGTCCATGATCGAGGACCGGGTCCACGTCCGCGACCGGCACACCACGGTTCTGCATCTGATGGGCCTCGGCCACGAGAAGTTGACATCCGCGACAGCGGGCGCGACGAATATTTCACGGCACTGAGGATCCAGAAACACTCATCTGAGAAACACTCGCAATAACTGAGCGATGTTGGTACGCTATTTTCTGCCCGCCGACTCGCCGCACCCGCACCCGCCGCGGTCCCGCCACACTCCTCGTCTCAGGATGCCGACATGATTTCTGTGTTCGGAAGCGCGAGTTCCACAACCGGCCACGCGTCGCGCCGGGAACTCCTCACGATCGGCGCGCTGGGGCTGGGCGGTCTGTCACTTCCGGGCTTGTTGAGGGCGGAACAGGCCGCCGGGATCCGCACGTCCCACAAGGCCGTCATCATGATTTACATGGTCGGCGCGCCGCCGCACCAGGACATGTACGACCTGAAGATGGACGCGCCCGCGGAGGTCCGCGGCGAGTTCAAGCCGATCAACACGAAGGTGCCCGGCATCCAGTTCTGCGAGCACCTGCCGAAGCTCGCCTCCATCGCGGACAAGCTGATCCCGCTCCGCTCGGTCCACGGGTCGCCCAGCGGCGACCACGATTCGTTCATCTGCTACACCGGCCGCACGGTGCAGAAGCAACCGCCGGGCGGTTGGCCGTCTCTCGGTTCGACTGTTTCGAAGGTGCTCGGCGGGTCGAACGCCTCGGTGCCGCCGTTCGTCGGGCTCGCCCCCGACGCGGGCCACCCGCCGTACGGGTCGCCCGGCCACCCGGGGTTCCTGGGCGTCGCACACGGCGCGTTCCGTCCGTCGGGGCCGATCCGCGAGAACCTGGCGATGAACCCGAGCAACGCGGTCCACCTCTCGGACCGGATGGGGTTGCTGAAGGGGTTCGACCGCGCCCGCAGTGACCTCGATACGAAGGGGGCGTTCGACGGGCTGGACGCGATCCGGCACCGGTCGCTCGAACTCCTGACGTCCAGCAAAATCGGGGAGGCGCTCGACCTGTCCAGAGAGCCGCTGGTCGTGCGCGAGCGGTACGGCAAGGGCGACCCCAAGAACTACGGCGACGGCGCGCCGCGGAACCTGGAGCACTTCCTCATGGCCCGCCGGCTGGTCGAGGCCGGGGCAAGGGTGGTGACGCTGAACTTCGGCCGGTGGGACTTTCACAGCAACAACTTCAGCGAGTGCAAGAACACGCACTTCCCGTGGTTCGATCACGGGATGCACGCCCTGATCACGGACCTGCACGACCGGGGGTTGGCCGACGACGTGGCAGTGGTGGCGTGGGGCGAGTTCGGCCGCACCCCGCAGATCAACAAGGACGCGGGCCGCGACCACTGGCCGCAGGTGGGTGGCGGGTTGCTCGCGGGTGGCGGGTTCAGGACCGGGCAAGTGATCGGGGCCACCGACCGGACCGGCGGAACGATCACTCGGCGCCCCGTCCACTTCGGCGAGGTTCATGCGACTCTCTACCACCACTTCGGGATCGACCCGCACGCGGTCACGCTCCCGGACTTCACCGGTCGCCCCCACTACCTGGTGGACGATTGGAAGGCACTGCCAGAAGTCATTTGACGGGGGCACTGGCGAGAAGACCGGAAGGTGAGGCCGTGCGACCAACACGGAAAGGTCGCGGTGCCGGTGTTCCGGTCTTCGACGTGCGGGCCGCAGGGGCCAATGGTCCGAAATAGCGAGGTCTGATGACGAAACCGCGAAGCGGACGTGCGCCGTGGTTCGGGTGAACGCCGCGGTCCGGTCAAGTCCAACAGGTGCCGTGCGCTTACACGAGGATCTCTTTGACGACGCGCCCGTGCACATCCGTCAGGCGGTAGTCGCGCCCACCGAAGCGGTAGATGAGCTTTTCGTGGTCGAGGCCCATCAGGTGCAAGATGGTCGCATGCAAGTCATGGACGTGGACCTTCTTTTCAACCGAATGCCAACCGAACTCGTCGGTGGCCCCGTGAGTCATGCCGCCCTTGATGCCGCCGCCGGCCATCCACATCGAGAAGCCGAACGGGTGGTGCTCGCGACCGTTGTTGCCCTCCGCCGTCGGCGTGCGGCCGAACTCACCGCCCCACAGGACCAGCGTGTCGTCGAGCAGCCCGCGCGATTTCAAATCCGTCAGCAAGGCCGCGATGGGTTGGTCCACCGCCTGACAGCGTTTCGGCAGGTTCTCGCGGATGCCGCCGTGGTGGTCCCAGGCGTTGTTGGCCGGCGCGTCGAACAGTTGCACGAAGCGGACACCGCGTTCGAGCAGCCGGCGGCCCATCAGGCACTGGCGACCGAATAAATCGGTTGTCGGATTACCGATGCCGTACATCGCCTGCACCCTGGCGCTCTCGCGCGAAATGTCGAACGCCTCCGGCGCTTCCTTCTGCATTCGGAACGCCAACTCGAAGGACGCGATGCGGGCGTCCAGTTGCGAGTCCGACGGGCGGCCGCGTTTGTGCAACTCGTTGAACTCCTTCAAAGCATCGAGCTTGTCCCTCTGCTCCGCCTCGCCCGTACCGGTGCGCAGGTTCGCGATCGGGTTCTTCATGTCTCGAACGAGAGTTCCCTGATAGGCGCTCGGCAGGAAGCTCGACGCCCACAGTTGCGCCCCCTGGAACACCTCCGCCGGGCTGACGACGACGAACCCTGGCAGGTTCTGGTTCACCGTGCCCAGCCCGTACACCAGCCACGACCCCATGCTCGGCCGCGAGAACGCCTGCTCGCCGGTACACATCTGTAGGGCCGCGCCGGTGTGGTTGATGTTGTCCGCGTGCATCGAGCGGATGACGCAGATGTCGTCGATACAGGACGCGACCCGCGGCAGCAGTTCGCTCACCTCGACGCCGGACTGACCGTGCTTGCCGAACTTCCACGGCGAGGCCAGCAGGTTGCCGGTCTTGGTCCGTTCGAGCTTCGGCTTCTCGAACGGCAGCGGCTTGCCGTTGTCGCGGGCCAGACGCGGCTTCGGGTCGAACAGGTCGACGTGACTCGGGCCGCCGGGCATGTACAGGAAGATGACACGTTTGGCCTTCGCCGCGTGGTGCGGTTTGCGCACCGCGAACGGATTCACGGCCCGATCCGCGTCCGGAGCGGTCTTCTCCTCAGCGGCGAGCAGGTCGGCGAGCGCGAGCAGGCCGAAGCCGGTGCCGGCGGTCGCCAGCAGACTCCGACGCGAGGGTAGGAACGCCGATGACATGGCCCGCCTCTCAATCGAGGTAGATGAACTCGTTGCTCAACAGCAGCACATGCGCGAGGTCGCGCCACGCGAGGTCCGCACCGCCCTTGCGAGGGGCGGCCAGGAGCGTCCGGGCCACCTTGACTTCGTCTTCGGAAGCGGCGCGCGCGAACGTCAGCCGGAAGAGTCGCTGAATGCGGGCATCTTCGTCCTTTGGCTCATCCCGGGTCGCTCGGTCCGCGAGATGCTTCGCCTGAACGAGGACGAAATCGTGATTGAGCAGGAACAGGGCTTGCGGGGCCACCGTGCTGACGTCGCGTTTCTCGACGGCGGCGTCCGGGTTGGCCGCGTCGAAGAGGGTGGCGAAGTTGCTCCGGTCCCACCGTGCGGTCTGGACGTACAGCGAGCGGTTCGGCACGCCGAGGTCGTGGGTCGCGGGGCCGAGCGGCTTCACGTCGAGTCGGCCCGAGGCGGCCAGCATGGCGTCACGGATCGCCTCTGCTTCCAGCCGACGCGGGGTGAACCGGCCGAGCCAGCGGTTGTCCGGGTCGTGGGTCATTGTGTCCGGGGTGGTCGCACTCGATCGCTGGTAGGTCTCGGATAGCACGATCCGCCGGTGCAACTTCTTCAACGACCAGCCGTCGGCGACGAATGTGGCCGCCAGCCAGTCGAGTAACTCCGGGTGCGACGGAGGTTCGGAGAGCATCCCGAAGTTGTTCGGCGTACGCACCAAGCCTGTGCCGAAGTGCCACTGCCAGACGCGGTTGACGATCACACGAGCGGTGAGCGGGTTGTCCTTCGACGCCACCCACGCCGCCAATTCCTTCCGACCGCTGCCGGTCGCGATCTTCGGTTGCCTGTCGCCGGCGAAGAAGGTCGGCAGCCCACGCGGCACAACCGTGCCGAGCCGGGTGTAGCTGCCGCGGATGTGAATCGGCACGTCCTGAAGCTTCGGGAACAGTCCGCCTGGCACGCCGCCCTCACTCACCGCCAGAGCGAATGACGGTTCGGGGAGCAGTTCCTTCTGAATGCGGTCCCGCGTTTCGATCAGTAGTTCACGGGTGGGGTCATTCGCCGGCGGCTTCGGGCTCTTCTTGTCCATCTCGGCAAGGATGCCGTTCAACCCGGCGATCTGCTTCAGTTGTCGGTCGCGCCTGTCCACGACATCTTGCGGAACCAGCGGTCGGCGTTGGAGCGTGATCTCACCCCCCTTGGTCCCGAGTTCCTTCAGCATCCGCGTGCTGTAGAAGATGCCCGCCAGTGCGTAGTAGTCGCGGGTGCTCACCGGGTCGAACTTGTGGTCGTGGCAGCGGGCGCAGCCGAGCGTCAGTCCGAGAAACGCCTTGCCGACCGTGTCGATCTGGTCGTCGACCATGTCGCTGACCATCTTCTCCTTGTCGGCATCGCCGCGGTCCCACGCGCCGTTCACGAGAAACGAAGTGGCGACGAGACCATCCGAGTATGGCTGTTTGCCGTCCGGCGGCGGGAGCAGGTCGCCGGCGATCTGGTGGACGATGAACTGGTCGAACGGCAGGTCGCGGTTGAGGCTCTGCACAACCCAGTCGCGGTACCGCCACGCTTCAAGTGGCTCACAGACCGGGTTGCGGGCCTTCGGGTTGCCGTCGTGGTAGTCGGCATAGCGGACCACGTCGAGCCAATGTCGTGCCCACCGCTGCCCGTAGGTGGGAGACGCGAGGAGGCGGTCCACGACCTTCGCGAACGCCTCCGCGGAATCGTCCTTCAGAAATGCATCGACCTCTTCTGGGGTGGGTGGCAGTCCGGTCAGGTCGAACGTAACCCGTCGCAGCAGCGTTCGTTTGTCCGCCGGGGCGACGGGCGTCAGGCTAAGCGTGTCGAGCTTCGCCCGGATGAACGCGTCGATCGGGTTCGCTGGTTGGGTTGTGACCTTGGGCACCTCCGGCCGCTTCACCGGCTGAAATGCCCACCAGTTTCGCTGTTTCTGCGAGACCACGAACTCCGCACCGACTTTCGACGCGACACCTGAATCGGGCCAAACCACTCCGTCTTCGATCCAACGAGAGAGCAGAGCGATCTCCTTGTCCGACAGCTTCCCTTTCGGCGGCATCTTCAATTCGCCGGTATAGCCGATCGCCCTGACGAGGAGGCTCTCGGCGGGCTTGCCGGGCACCGCGGCCGGGCCGCTGTCGCCGCCCTTGAGCAGCGCCGCCCGCGAGTCGAGTCGCAACCCGCCTTTGGCCTTCTCGGCACCGTGGCACGACTGACACTTCTCCACCAGCAACGGACGGACGTGCTTCTCGAAGTCGTCTGACGCACGAGAAGCCGATCCTGCGCATGCGAGGAGGACGAGTGCCAGCAAGCTGGTGCCGTTGGTTGCGGTCACGCCAGGATCTCCTTGACGACGCTGCCGTGTACGTCGGTCAGGCGGAAATCGCGGCCGAGGTGCCGCCAGGTGAGGCGGGTGTGGTCGAGGCCGAGCAGGTGCAGCATCGTCGCGTGCAGGTCGTGGATGTGGACCTTGCCGTTGACCACGCGGTAGCCCATGTGGTCGGTTTCGCCGTAGGTCAAGCCGCCTTTCACGCCGCCGCCCGCCATCCACGCGCAGAAACTTTCCGGCTGGTGCTCGCGGCCGTGCTTCGCGATCGGCGCCGTACCGGAAAGGTCCTGGCTCCACGGGGTACGGCCGAACTCGCCGGACCACAGAACGAGCGTGTCCTTGAGCAAGCCACGTTGTTTCAGGTCCTTGAGCAAGCCCGCGACCGGCTGGTCGGTTTGCTTGCAGAGACGCGGGAGGTTACCGCGGATGTCGCCGTGGTGGTCCCAGCCGTCCATCGTCACTTGCACGAACCGCACGCCGGATTCGCTGAGCTTCCGGGCCAGCAGGCACGCGCGGCCCTGCTTGTCGGCGTCCTTGTCGCCGATGCCGTAGAGTGCGAGCGTCTCCTTGCTTTCCTTCGAGATGTCGACGAGTTGTGGGGTCGTGGTTTGCATGCGGAAGGCGAGTTCCATGTTCTGGATCATGCCTTCCATGTTGCGGTCGCCGTGCAGTTCGTCGACGAGGCGTTGGTTCTGCCGCCGGGTCAGCTCCATGCGCTTGCGTTGAATCTCGTCGCTGGCCGAGGCGTTTCGCAGGTTCTCGATCGGCAGGGTTTTGGGATCGAGCGGCACGGTGAGCGGCGTCCCCTGATGGTCGGCGGGGAGAAACCCGGAGCCGTAGGTCCGCACGCCCGGCGCGTGGATGCTGACGAAGCTCGGCAGGTTCTTGTTTTCCGTGCCGAGGCCGTAGCTGATCCACGCCCCCATCGACGGCCGGACTTCGGTGAAGACGCCGGTGTGGAATTGGTTCGTGGCGCTGGCGTGCTGCGGGTTGTCGGCGTTCATCCCACGAAGCAGACAGATGTCATCCACGACGCTCGACAGATGCGGCAAAAGGTCGGAGACCATCATTCCGGATTGGCCGCGCGCCTTCACCGGCGCCGCTTCGGCCAGCGCCAGGAACTTCTCGGTGCCGATCTGCGTGACTTCCTTCCGCAACGGCGAGTCGATCTTCTCGCCGTGCTTCTTGCGGATGAATTCCTTGGGGTCGAAGAGGTCCTGCTGCGATGGCCCGCCTGCCATGAACAGGAAGATCACGCGCTTCGCCTTCGGCACGGCACCGGGAAGGCGGGCGTCGATCTTCTCCGCCGCCTGAAGGATGTCCGCGAGCGCCAACGAGCCGAACCCGCATGCGGCCGTGCGAAGCATCTGGCGCCTGGTGAAAGGCTGGTGCATCAACATGCTTGATCCCTTTCGCTCAATCCGAAGCCTGAGCAGTTCGAGCCCCCGCAGACCTTGGGAGGGTTTTTGCTATGTGAAGCTTACTCAGGGCGCGCTACGAATTAGACCCGACTTAACGTTCCGCTGTACCCGCCGAACGAATCGGTCTTCACCCCAAGCCGTTGCAAGATGGTGACGAACAGCTTTGCCAGCGGAAGCTCTTCCACCGCAACCTTGCCTTGCCAGCCGGCATCCGTGTCGATTCCAGCGCCAGCCTGATTGTCCTCGTTCCCCTTGCCGAACTTGAGATACCGGCCATTGGTGAAACCGAGGTTCTTGCCGCCGGCGGAAATGATGGGGTAGTTGCGCGAGAGGTGGAAACTGCTGGACGCGGAGCCGTGCATGGCGAACGTGTTGTCTAGCATGTTGCCTTTGCCGGTCGGCTCTTTGGTGTCTTTCAGTTTCTGGACGAAGCGACCGAATTCCTCGGCTTGGTAACGGTTGTAGGTGCCCAGGTTCTTCCAGCCGTTGGGCTTCTTGACCTCGTGAGTCAGCCCATGAGCGGCACCAAGTCCAACCGCGAGAGACAGCAGATCGTGCGGGCCTTCGCCATTTTCTCGCCCCAACTGGAACGTCACCACGCGAGTCGAATCGCTCAGGAAGGCGAGATAGATCAACTCGTACATGGTCTGGAAGTAGAGTCTGGCTTGTTTGGGTTCAGCATCCAGATGCAGGTCGCGGACATCGACCTTTGGAGTCGGTGTATCGAGCCACTTTTGGGCCTTCGCGAGTTTCAACTCCGTATCGCGAACCGCGTCCAGGTACTGTTTCAAGGTCTCCTGATCCTTTTTGGAGAGTTCGCGTGACAGAGATCGCGTGTGGTCAATCAGGAGGTCCAGGGCGCTTTTGCTTCTCGCCAGTCGTGCGGCGGCATCTTTGCCACTCGTCACGAAGAGCATGTCGAAGATTTCTTTGGGTTTGTTCATCGCTGGGATCGGCCGACCTTCGCGATTGAAGGACTGTGTCTGCGCACCACGAGGACCGCCAACTCCACCGTTTGTCGACATGACCAACGAGGAGTGTCGAGTGAAGTCGCCGGCGTACTCCGCGTAGACCTGATCGACCGAGATCGAATTCTGATAGGGACCCGAACCGCCGATCGGCGCGCCCGTCAAATACTGATCGGCATTCGAATGGCCGTGGACCTGTCGTGCGGCCGGGTGCGACAAACCGGAATAAATTGTAATGTCGTTGCGCAACGGTTGCAGCACATCGAGCACTTTCGTCAGCTCAAAGTCCTTCTCGCCGCCGCGCGGGAACCAGCACCAATCCTTCCACGCCGGATCGGACTTGAGCGGTAGGCCTACACCGTCTGGATGATAGACGCTCAGGAAACGCTTCGGCGTTTCGTCCGAACCCGGGGCCCCGGTTGAAAAGGTTTCGAACCACGGCAGTGCCAGTGCGACACCAGTACCACGAAGAAACGTTCGCCGGTTCAGCAATTCGAGTTTGCTATTCATCGCTTGCTCCTGACACTTATTTCGAGTTAAAGAGGTTGCTGTTCACGATCAGGTAGATCAGGTCGCGCAGGCCGTCACCGCGTCGTCGGAACTGCGCGGTCAAGTTCTCGATTTCAGCACGGTCGCCAAAAGTGAGTGGTCTGCCAAGTCCGTAGGCCGTCAACTTATGCACCATCGCCAGGGCAAATTGATCTTGTCGGTCCGTCAGCAGGTATCGCTTCAACCCGTCCATCCCGGCCAGCGTCTGCCGATTGAACAGTTCGGACGTCGCATCGACGGGCTTGTTCTTGATCTGCGTCCGGAACAGTCCGAGGGCGTCGTAGTTTTCAAACGCGATTCCCCACGGGTCGATCCGCGAGTGACACGATGCACAGGCCGCCTTGTTCCGATGATCGGCGATGCGTTCTTTCAAAGTCAGTTTGAGAATCTCCGGGTTCGTCAGGTCGACTTCCGGGACATCCGGCGGGGGTGGCGGCGGCGGATCGTGTAGGATGCGTTTCAACATCCAGACGCCCCGTTTCAGCGGATGCGAATCCTTGCCATCGGAGTTCATGGCGAGGATGGCCGCCCCCGTCAAAAGGCCGCCCCGATTCATTTGAGGCGTGATGGACACCTTGCGGAAGTGCGGGCCGAACACCTTCGGAATCCCGTAGTGTGCCGCCAGCCGTTCGTTGACTACGGCATAATCCGAATGGATGAAGTCCATAATGCTGTGGTTGTGCTTGAGGACTTCCTCGAAGAAGGCGATTGGCTCTTCCTGGATCGCATCTTTCAATGGTCCAGCCGGGACATGCGTCACGCTGTTCAGGCCATCCAGACCCAACCATTGCTCGACGAAGTTTTGAGAGAAGCGTCTCGAACGCGGATCTGCCAGCATTCGTTTCACTTGATCCGCGAAAACCTCTGGCTTCCGGAGTTTCCCCTGCTCCGCGAGCTTCAGCAGTTCGTCATCCGGGATACTCGACCACAAGAATATGGAGAGTCGGCTGGCCAACTCGAATTCACTGAGCTTGGCCGGCGATTTCTTCTCTTCGGTCGTCGCTCGTTGTGTCAGGTAGAGAAAGTCGGGCGTAGCCAAGGCGGTCGCCAGCACTTCCACCATGGCATCTTCGAAAGTTGAGAACTCCGGCCGATACTTCGCAAACAGGGCCATGAACTTGTCAACTTCCTGCGAGGTGGCTGGGCGTCGCCAGACTCGTCCGAGGAATCGATTCAGCACCTCTCGGCCATAGACGTTTTCGTCGCTCTTGCTCTTGCTCTCAAAAAAAATGCCGATGTGCGTTTTCGGCGGCCATTGCTCGTAGAACGGAGCACTGATTTCGATGTAGTCGATCAGGACTTTGAGACGCTCTTCCCCTCCGGTTGCGTTGGACACGTTGCGAATATGCAGGAACTCGTCCCGTCTTGGAAAGGTCGTGGTCAGTTTCCGAAACGGGTTGCGTTGAATATCGCTCAATGGGATATCGAAGTGAATGAATTCCGGCTTGTCGCCCGCCGCCGTCACCGGGATGTCTCGCTGACTGACGACCTGCGTGAAATTGGCATCGTTGCTGGTGTGGGCACCGAGCATCAGCCGCAGGCTAGCGTACTCGTCCGGGTTCATCGCCGAGCGCCCGGCTCGAATGCGAACTCGCATGATGCCATCGTCGGGAAGAAAGCGGTCCAGATTCAGCTTCAGTTCGTTCTCTCCGGGAAGCACGAGCACGACGGGTGAAACAGCAGGAGTTTGTCCAGCAACCGCCCCGGCCTGAAGCTTCGCTGTTCCAGGGGAGAATTGAATTCCCGTGCCGGTCTCGCGATTCAAGAGATGTTGTTGATTCTTGTACTTGCCCTTGCTTGCACCGCTCGTCTCGAATGACTTGGCTTTCTTGCCAGCGTTATCCATCTCGTGCTGCATCGAGATGATGTAAGTGACAGGTTGAGGACGCGGACCGCTCACCGTCGCTCGTTTGAGAGCTTTCAGTGCGATCTCTCGGTAGGTCTCGAACTGCACGGCCGATATCTGCAGCAATTCCGAACTGTTCTTGAACCCGTCTTCCGTGGTCGATTCCGGCGGTAGTTTGTTCGCCAAGGGATAGGGCACGCCCAGCAAATCCTGCAGAGCATAGTCATATTCGTACTTCGTCAGCCGACGAAACGAGGAATGCTCCTTGCTGCTGCGTCGGACAAGAGACGCCTTGTTCAGTTCCACGCTGAGCCAATCCACAACGATCGCGCGATTGGTGTCGGAGAGCGCATAATCCGGCTCCTTGGCGGGGGGCATTTCCGATTTGCTCAGCGCACTGTAAACCTCACGCCATTTTTCAACATCAGGACCGGTAAGCAGATCAGGATTCAGCTGATCGATTCGAAGTCTGCCCTTGGCTTTTTTGGGGCCGTGACATTCCACGCAGTTCTTGGTCAGAATCGACACCACCGACTTCTGAAAATCTGCGACGTTGGCCTTCGGGATCGCATCGCTGGTATCGGCCGCAGCCTTGGTCTCTTTCAAGTATCGGGACTTGTTCCGCCCTTGCTCTTTGGCCGCTTCCAACGACTCCTGCCCGTCAGCCACGGCAACCGCGCAGACGATGCCGAGTGCAAGCAGAACAGTGACCTTGAATGGCTTCATGGGTTAGCTTTTTCGTCAGCAGCCAGGTTCAAAATCGTAGCCTGGTTTCGGTTAAACCGCTCTGGATTTTCAGAGCATCGGGTGGGGTAGGAATCAGCTCCAAATCTCAAGCATCAGTTGCATCGCAGCCAGTATGTAGCCTATCCCATTTTTCGCGTCTCCAATAGGTGGATTGCTTTCCTCGTCAGATTCGGAACACGAATTCGTTAGACGCTAACAGGCCGTGGCAGAGTTCCTGCCAGAGGAGCGATTCGTTGGCTTGGACGAGCGGGCTCAGTTCGGCGAGGAACTTCAACGCGTGGTCGCGTTCCTCATTCGTAATCGGACGGTTGTAGATCGTGAACCACAACTGTTTCAGTCGTTCTGGCGGTTGGGCGTGTTGGGCGATCAGTTTGTCCGCGACGACGCGCGCTCGTTTGCGGAACAAGTCGTTGTTCATCAGGAACAGCGATTGCGTGGGCACGACGGTCTGCGAGCGCTGGCCAGCAATCTGAGCCGGGTTCACAAAGTCGAAGAAGTTGCGGATGCGGTCGGTGTCCGTGGTGTTCGTCCGCATTACGGGCAGGTAGATCGTCCGCTGGTATTCCTGGCTGGCCCGCGGCTTGCGATGAGTGTAGTTGGGCGGGTTCACGCCTTTCAACGCGAGGTCGCCACAGTTTGCTGGCTCTTCAAGCACCAGACCGGGTCCTCCTTCACTTGGCTGCAATTCGCCGCTCACGGCCAGCAAGCTATCGCGAATCGCCTCTGCTTCGAGCCGTTGACGGTTCATCCGCCAGAGCAGCCGATTGTCGGGGTCAATCTTCGTCGCCGATTCGTCATTGAGTCCCGACAGGCCATAGACGCGACTGAGCACGATCGAGCGAATCAACGTCTTCTGCGACCAGCCGTGGCTCATGTATCGTGTGGCCAGGTGATCGAGCAAGTCCGGATGCGAAGGCGTTTCGCCGCGTGCTCCGAAGTAATCGACGCTGCGAACCAGGCCTTCCCCGAAGAGCTTCTGCCAAACACGATTGACGGTCACTCGTGCGGTGAGCGGGTTGCGTTTGTCGGCGAGCCAGTCGGCCAGTTGCAGGCGGCCGCTTTGCCCCTTGGGAATCTCCGGCAGCTTTCCCCACGATGCAACTTGGACGACGCCGCGCGGAACCACGGCGCCCGGTGCATACGGATTGCCGCGAATGTAGATCGGCATGTCGGCAGGCTTGTCGCCGTCGTGCATGGCGAACGCTCGGGGCGATCTCGAACGAAAGAACTCCGCGTGGTGAATCAATCCGGCGAGTGGGCTGAGTTTCCCGGCCAGTTCATCTCGCCGTTTCGTCAACTCAGTTTTCTTCGCATCGTCCTTCATCACTTTCGCAAGTTCCGCCTCGACGGTTTTCTTCTCCGCTGCGAGTTTGGTCTGCTCGGTCTTCAATGCCGCGATCTTCTTTTCGTGCTCGGCTTCGAGCTTCAGGCGAGCTTCTCGTTGTTCGGGCGTCTCGGGCAACTCGGTTGAATTGAGCAGGCTCCAGACACCGAACGGAATCTTGTGCGTCGAGGGGGAACTGCGAAGCATCCCGGCAATGCCGTAGTAGTCAGTCGAGGCGATCGGATCGAACTTGTGATCGTGGCAACGCACGCAGCCGAGTGTCATGCCGAGGAACGCCGTGCCGATCTTGCTGACCTGCGTGTCGATGTGGTCCGCTTCCAACTTCGCTTTGTCTGGCTCGACGATCTCGACATCGCCGACCATGAGGAAGCCCGTCGCAGTGATGTTCTCCGCACGTTCGGGAATCGTGTCTGCTTTCATCAAGTCGCCCGCAATCTGCTCGCGGATGAAGCGGTCGAACGGTTTGTCTTTGTGAAACGCTTCAATCAAGTAGTCGCGATACCGCCAGGTGAACTCAGCGTAGACGTTGTTCGATGTGCCCATCATGTCCGCGTAACCGGTGAGGTCGAGCCAGTGGCGTGCCCAGCGTTCGCCGTAGGCTCGCGATGCCAGCAGCCGGTCAACTACCTTTTCGCGTGCCTGCGGCGAAGTGTCGCGGATAAAGTCATCGATCTCCTTCGTACTCGGCGGCAGACCGGTGAGATCGAAGGTGACGCGACGCAGCCATGTATAGCGATTCGCATCGGTCACCGGCTTCAGGCCCTGTTCTTCTAGCCGCGAGAGCACAAAGTGGTCGATCGAATCGCGTGGCCACTCGGTGTTCTTCACCTTCGGCGGCGTCGGATCGGCGACTGGTTGAAACGCCCAGAACTTCCGGCCGGCTTCAATGTCAATCGTGCGTGCTTTGGGAACATCGTCCGACTTGCGCGGGTCCGGAGCACCCATCATGATCCAGGTTTCAAAATCCTTGATGACCGACTCCGCGAGTTTCCCCTTCGGCGGCATCTCCAGGCCATCGTACTTCAACGCTTTCACCAGCAGGCTCTTGGCCGGTTGTCCGGGCACGATAGCCGCCCCGGTGTCGCCGCCCTTGAGCAGCCCTTCACGATGATCCAGACGCAGCCCGCCCTTGATGATCTTGGCCTCGGGAGCGTGGCACTTGTAACAATGCTCGACGAGTACGGGCCGAATCTTCGACTCGAAGAAGTCGAGTTGCTCTTTCGTGGGTGCGGCCGGTTCTTGGCCCACGGCCATCGGTCCGGCGAACTGGAGCACGAGTAAGCAGATCAGTGATCGGGTCATGGTCGTATTCTCGCTTTTTCGCACACCTCTAACGTACTGGTTGGCTTCCGTCCTCACACGATTCACCCCAGGGCCGCGCGGATCGGGTCGCCGTCCGTGACGCGGTGGGGCCGGTCGGCCTTGTCCCGGAACATGGCGTCGGGTCCGATCCCCAGCAGGTGGGCCATGGTGGCGGTCAGGTCGGAAGGGGTCACCTTGCCGTCGCGAACCTCCGCGCCGCGCCGGTCACTCGCCCCCACAACTTGCGCCGTGCGGACGCCGGCACCGGCGAGGAGGAACGACCAGACGTTGCCCCAGTGGTCGCGCCCGCCCTGCGGGTTGAACGTCGGCGTCCGGCCCATCTCGCCGACGGCCACAACGAGCGTCTCTTCGAGTAACCCGCGCTGGTTCAGATCCTCGATGAGGGCGGGGAAACTCCCGTCGAATTGCGGGCAGAGGGCGTCCTTCATCCGTGCGTTGTTGTTCGAGTGCGTGTCCCAGAGCGGGTTGCCGACGTTCATGTCGCCGGGTTCCCGCGGCCAGTTCACGAACACCATTCGAACGCCAGCCTCGACCAGACGCCGACCGAGTAACAGCGATTGTCCCCACTTCGTGCGGCCGTAACGATCTCGGACGGCCGCCGGCTCGCGGTCGAGCCGAAAGGCGTCGCGGGCGGCGGTCGAGTTGACGATGCCGATCGCCTCCCGAATCGTTCGCACCTGTTGGCGTGCGGAATCGGAATGAGCCGCCCACGGCGCGCGACTGTCCAACTGCTGGGCCAGCGTGTGCCGGCCGTCGAGGCGAGCCGGCGGAAGGTCGGCTGGCAGTTCAAACCCCTCGATACGGAAATCGGGCACGGTTGGGTCGCAACGGAAGAACTCGGGATCCCATCGCTGCCCGAGGAAGCCGCCGTTCTGGCCCGGCAGGAACACGCCGGGGTTGGCGATGATCGGTTCGGGCAGGACCACTGCGCTGAAAGGAACGGTGCTGCTCGGCTTCAGCATCTTGACGATGGAGCCGAACGCGGGCCAGTCGGTGGGGTGGGTCGCCCGCATGTTGGAACCGCGGTACGGGTGGCCCGTGGTCACCCAGTACCCGCCGGACTCGTGGTTGGGGTCGCCCGTAGACATGGATCGCACGATGCAGAGTTCGTCGGCCATCCGAGCGGTGCGTGGCAGCAGTTCGCAGATCTGCACACCGGGCACGCTCGTGGCGGTCGGCTTGAAGATGCCCCGGATTTCGGCGGGGGCGTCCGGCTTCGGGTCGAATGTCTCGTACTGGGACGGCCCGCCGGCGAGCCAGAGGAAGAGCAAGCTCTTCGCCCGCCCGAAGGTGCTGTCACGTGAGCGGTCGCCTGCCTGCGCTCCGGCGTTCCATGCACCGGTGACGAGGGCCCCGGCCCCGAGGCTCCCGGCTCGAAGGGCGTCCCGTCGTGATAGTCCATTGTGAAATCGTTCGGTGATCGGCATGGTGCGCCCCAAACGATGGTAATGCCGCCTCTGCCGCGGCAAGCGCCGACACGACGCTCGTAGCCGAACGAGTAAACACGGGATCTGCGCGGTGCGGTGAGAAGTGCGAGTGTACCGCCCGCCCCGCACCGGCCGCAACAGTCGGGGCAAGAAATCATCCTAATGGTCGTTAGGGGTGCGCTAACGGTCCGAGGAATTACGCCTTCTGGCAACTTCGGGTTCTTCGCATGCACGTCAGAGCCGAATTCCGCGCCGCTCAGCACAGCCCGCGGATGGGTTCGCCGTGGTACACGTGGTGCGGTCGGTCGAGCGCGTCCTTCCACGCGATCGTTTTCGGCAAGCCGAGTGCCTGGTAGATCGTCGCGGCCATGTTCTCGGAGGTCTGTGGATCGACCGACGGGTACGCGCCGATCTTATCGCTGGCCCCGACCACCGTACCACCCTTGACGCCGCCACCTGCGAAGAACACGGACTGCACAGCCCCCCAGTGGTCGCGGCCGGGCAGTTTGGACTTCAAACTCGGTTCGGTGAACACCCGCGGCGTCCGCCCGAACTCGCCGGCCATCACGATCAGCACGTCGTCGAGCAACCCGCGGTCGTGGAGGTCGTCGAGGAGCGCGGAGACCGCCCGGTCGGTCGGCGGGAACAGGAACTCCTTCAGGTTCCGGAACGCGGCCTCGTGGGTGTCCCACGCCTCGTCGTTGCCCAGGTTCACCTGAACCATCCGCACGCCCGCTTCGATGAGTTGCCGCGCCATGAGCAGCGACCAGCCGAACGAGTTCCGGCCGTACCGCTCCTGCACTTTGGCCGGGGCCGCGTGAACGTCGAGCGCGCGATGCACGCGGCCGTCCAGTAGCATCGACACGGCCGACTGCCGGGCGCGGTCGAAGGCACCCGCCGAGCCGGCCCCATCGAGCGCTCGCAACTGTCGGTCAAGAGAGGAGAGGAGGCGAGTGCGGCTATCGATGCGGTCGGGGAGCATATCGTGACCGAGTTCCAGCCGCGGCGCCTCGAACCGATAGTTCGGCGGTGTCGCTTTGCCGTCTGCGCGCTGGAAGCCGTATTCGGGGAACGCGCCGTGGACGTAGCTGGCGTCGCGGTAGTTGCTCGCTTCGATGAACCACGGGTCGACGCGCGGGCCCATCTCGCCAGCGAACTGGCCGGGAATGGTTCGCCCGGTGACGTGAACCAACTTCTCCGGCAGCACGGCGGCGGGGGGCAGGTTGTTTCGCGGGGCGAACAGGCCGGTCACGACGGACGCGATGCTCGGGAAGTCGGTCGGCTTCGGTCGGTTGCCGTCGAACCCGCTCGGCGCAGGCGTGCGGCCCGTGAGCATAACGTGGTGGCCGAGGGAGTGCTCGTTGTATGGGTGCGTCAGCGATCGCACGAGTGCCCAGCGGTCGCTCCGCTCCGCGAGCCGCGGCAGGTGCTCGCAGATTCGGATGCCCGGCGTGCACGTCGCGATCGGCTTGAACTCGCCGCGAATGTTTTCTGGCGCGTCGGGCTTCGGGTCGAAGCTGTCGTGCTGCCCGAGGCCGCCGGACAGGAAGATGTAGATCACGCCCTTCGGCTTCACGGTCGGCACGGGGGAAGCATTCTCCGCCGCTAATGCCCGCAGGCCGGTGATGTGGTTTGTTCCCAGTCCGAGCAGCCCGAGCGCGCCGATTTGCATCGCAACACGACGCGAAGGCCGCGGGTGTCGCAAGGCGAACCTTTGGTTCAACATCGCTCGTCTCCGTGGGTGGCGTCTATGGCGACCTGCACTACTCCCGCTCGAAAAGGACGCGCGTCACGCGGTAGGCGTGTGCCTTGTCTGCGGGCGTATCCGCGACGATCCAGTCGGGCTGTGCGATTCCGATCTCGTCGAACCGCAGGCCGGCGACTTCCTTCGGAAGTTCGCCGCGCAATTCGCACAGAACCTTGCCGACACGGAGGTCGGTGAGTCGTGCGTCCAACGTCCTCGCCGAGCCGTTCAGCACAATCCGGAAGCGGAGCTTCTGACCCGCTTTCAAGCCCCTGACCGGTTTCGATTCCCACACGCCCTTCTCGCCCGCAACCGTAATCGAAACCGCGTCCGCCTCGCCGACACGCAAGGTCACCGACGAACAGTTCGCCGCACAGCCCGAGTGAAACAACCCCAGAAGCATCGGGTTCGTCGGATCATTCCCGAAGTCCTCCACCGCGAACTCGAACTCGGCCCTTACGGTGTCCGTCTTGCTGGTCTCGAGGACGGGGTGTACGAACCGCCGGCGCTGTCGGTCGTGACGGGCGACCACTTTCCCGTCCGTTCCGCGGGTCCAAGCGTTGCCCACGTGCAGGTGTTTCTTCTCGGGTAGCCAGTGGTAGGGCACCGCGTTGATCGGCAGGACCAACCCCGAGTCCTCGGACTTTCGTTTCCGACCAACGTTGAGCATGTCGAAATCAAAATACCATCCCTTGCCGAGCGGGGTGGTGTCCTTTGAATGTTGTAGGCGCTTGGGTTTCGTTGTAGAGTGCGGCCTCCCGTAGCTGGAGCGGAGGCTGATCGTGGACGACCTGAGTGCGTTCTGTTGTCTGAATCCGGCGTGCGCCGACCTGGGCAAGCGTGGGCACGGCAACCTGACCGTGACCGCGAGTTACGGACCCGGCCAGACGCGCCGCATGCTCCGCTGTCGGACCTGCAAGGCACGCTTCTCCGAGCGCAAGGGCACGCCCCTGTTCGGCACGCGGCTGCCCACGGCGAAGGTGACCGCCGTCCTGGCTCACGTGGCCGAAGGGATCGGCACGCGCAAGACGGCCCGGCTCACCGGCGTTCATACCGACACGGTCACCCGATACACCCGACGCGCCGGCGATCACGCCGCCGAATTGCACGACGAGCTGGTCGCTTTTTCCCCCGACGACCACGGAGGTACAGTTCGACGAGAAGTGGGCGTTCGTCGCCCGAAAGCAGAAGAACTGTGAACGCGACGACACTCGGCGTGGGACTGTTGGGACCACGTCGCGCTCGATCCCGAGAGCCGGCTGGTCGTCAGCCTGGTGGTCGGGAAGCGGACGGCCGAGGCGACGCGAGCGTTGGTACGGGACTTCCGGCGGCGAACCGGGAACCGCGTGATGCGGCTGATGACCTCCGACGAGTACCCGGTGTACGAGGACGCGATCCGGGACGCGTACGGGCACGTGGTCGTGCCACCGCGGACGGGTCGTCCGGGTCGACCCCGGAAGCCACGCACGGTGATCCCGCCGGCGCTCACGTACGCGACCGTTCACAAGGAGAAGGAGAACAACCGGGTGGTGCGGGTGAGTACGCGGGCGGTGTTCGGGACGGCGGTGGCGGTGGCCCGGGCCGTGGCGGCGTCCGCGGTCGGCCGGGTCGTGAACACGAGTTTCGTGGAGCGGCACAACGGGACGGATCGGAACCGGTGCAGCCGCAAGGCGCGCAAGAGTTACGGGTTCTCGAAGGATTGGGACGTCCATCACGCCGCGACCGCGTTCAGCTACTTCAGTTACAACTTCTGTTGGCCGGTGCGGACCCTGCGCGTGAAGGGCGAGGACGGTCGGTGGCAGAAGCGAACGCCCGCGATGGCCGCCGGCTTGACCGATCACGTGTGGTCACTCTACCAGTGGCTGACCTACCCCACCGTACAACGCAAGTAGGTCACCACCGAAGGGAGCGAAACTCAGTTAATGACTTCACCTCGAATCGCTCAAAACAACTCCGTCAGCGCCCGGCCTCCTTCCAGCAGGTCGAAGGGGCGGCCGTCGCGGTCCACCGCCTGCAGATCGGAGATGCCCATCGCGTGGTAAACGGTCCGCGCAATGTGTTCAGGTCCGACACGCTGGTCGGCGGGGTAAGCACCGATGCGGTCGCTGGCCCCGTACACCTGGCCTCCGCGAATGCCACCACCCGCCAGCAGCACGGACATGCAATGCGTCCAGTGGTCGCGGCCCGGCTCCGCCGCTCCCTCCCCGCCCGATCGCGGATCGCCCAGACGCGGCGTCCGCCCCATTTCGCTGCTCACCATCACCAGCGTCGAGTCCAGCAAGCCACGTTGATGCAGGTCATCGAGCAGTGCCGAGAACGGGCGATCGAAAGCCGGCAACAAGTAGTCGCGCAGACAGGAAGCGTTCTTCCAGTGTGTATCCCACGCTCCCCCGAGGCAGCCGCGTCTCTTGTCTTCCTCGTAATCGTGATACCAGTAGACCGTGATGAACGGGACGCCCGCCTCGGCCAGACGGCGGGCCATCAACATGCTCATCGCATTGACCGTGTTTCCATACCGCTCGCGAACGCGGTCGGGTTCCGCACTCACGTCGAAGGCGGACCGCGTTCCCGAAGAACCCAGGAGCGAGAACGCTCGGTCATTGAGCGCCTCGTGGGCCGCACCCGCTCGCGTTCCCTCGATCCCGCGAAATGAGGCATCGATGGACTGAAGTAACTGGCGGCGATCCGACAGACGCTCCTTGGAAACGTCGCCGGACAGTGCGATACTCGGCGACAGGAACTCGGTCGGTTTGGTGTGGCTGCCGTAGACGTAGAATGGGTTGTGCTGCACTCCGAGGCGGGCGGCGAACGCACCCGGCCGCCGGCTACCCGGTTCTCCAGACTCGGCCGGCAACCAGATCAACGAAGGAAGCGACGGATGCGCGGATCGCTTCGCCGCCACGACGGAACCGAAAAAGGGCCAGTCGTCGGAAAGCGGCTGGCGGGAGTTGGAGAAGGCCGCTTCGGGCACATGCCCTGTCAATTGGTAGTAGTAGCCCGCGTGATGATCGTTCGTGGCCACACCTCCTCCCACCGACCGGACGATGGCAAGATGATGAGCCTGCCGCGACACGAGGGGTAAATGCTCGCAAAGTCGGATTCCGGATGCCGACGTGGCGATTGGCTTGAACGGCCCGCGAACCTCGACCGGCGCGTCCGGCTTCATGTCCCAGGTGTCGATGTGCGACGCGCCACCGCTGAGCCAGATCAGAATCGTCGATTTCGCCGGGCGGCGCGGTGGCGTCGACGCGACCGGGCGCCCTTGAGCCATCGCCAACCCGAGCCAGTTCATTCCACCCGCGACCAGAAAGGTGCGCCGGTCGATGCCCTGGTGAGGTTTGTGCATCACGTTGTGTTCCCTCTCGTCGCTCTGCGTTCTGCAACGGCCGTGCATCACCTTTCCCGAGGCAACTCGCACGCCTTCAACAACGTCTCCTGCACGGCGAGATCGTGTTCGGCGCCGAAGTCGGACGCCTTTTCGCCACGAATGACCTTGGCCATGTCAGCCGCGTCATCGACGTACCGGGTGTACTTCGGGAACTTGATCTCTTGCGTGCCCTTCTTGTACTCCCCGCGAGGTTGTGACAACGACACACGCGCCGACGGGTTGTCCAGCGGTTGGATGTGGAACGTCCCCTCGGTGCCGCACACCACCAGATGCCGACGGTCGCCCCCTTCCACTTCGAGGGCCGACGACTTCACCGTCGCGGTCGCCGTCGGGTAGCTCAGCACCGCGAGCATGTTGTCCATCAGTCCGTCGTCGAGCTTGGAGCTGTGCCGGTTGAACGCCGCTACGTTCTGCGGCTTACCCAAGATGCCGACGACGAGATCGAGGATGTGACAGCCCAACTCGAACATGATTCCGCCCTTGTACTCGGCGAGCAGCTTTCGTCCCGCCGGGTCAACGACCTTGCTCATGACCGCGTGAACCTCGAACACGTCGCCGAGCCAGCCCTTCTTGAGGAACTCCCGGAGCAGCACGACCGCCGGGTTGTAGCGGTACATGTACCCCATCTGCACGAGCAACTTGTTCTTGCTGGCGGCTTCCAGGATGCGCTTGAACTGCGGCAGCGACTCGCCGGCGGGCTTGTCGATGTGGACGTGTTTCCCGGCCGCGACGCACGCCTCCGCGTTGTCCAGCAGGTCGCGCACTCGCGTTTCGATGAGCACCGCTTGCAGGCCGGGCGTTTCGAGCAGTTGATCCCGCATCAACCACTTCAGTCCCTTGTACGGTGCCGCATTCTCCACGGCCTTGCGAAGGCCTTTGTCCGGTTCCACGATGCCCACGACCTCATAGTCAGATGAAGCCCGATAGACGGACAATTTCGAGGCGTGCGCGTGGCCGACGCCCATCTGTCCGATCTTGATGCGGGGCTTCGGTTCCGCGGCTGAGCCTGTTCGTGCGACCGCAGTGCCCACGGCGAGAACTCCCGTCTGAAGGGCGCTGCGGCGGGTGATTCCGTCCATTTGCGTGTCCGTCTTCTGTGATGGAAGTTGCGGTTTCGGCACCCGTTACGCGAGGATGCCGTGAATTGCGACCATCGTTGGCGGGCAGTGCCCGGTGATGAAAACCGTGTCCGAAACGGCGGCCAAGAACGACAGAAAACTGAAGAGCGCCGCCAGCGGCGCGAGCAGCAAGGCGGTGAGTGCGAATATCTGTTTCACGGTTGGTCTTCCTTTTCCCGTGGCACGACTCGGCCCAAGCAGATGCGGAATCCATCTCGCGAGTCGGAATAGTTCACGCCAGCGATGCCGAGGCGCACCGCACAGCGGGCGTTGCCGGGCACGTCGAAGTAGTTGCCACCACGGCACACGGGGCGGGTGACGGTGCGTTTTTCGGTATTTTCATAGTAGATCTCTTCGTGGCCACCCTTCGGGTCGAAGTGATCGATGACGAACTCCCACACGCCGCCGCACATGTCCGCGAGGCCGAAGCCGTTGCGGCCCTTCGCGCCGTAGTGGTCCACCGGCGACACGAACGCGAAGCCGTCGCTCCACGGTGCCTTCCCGAGCGGCCACGTCTTCTTGCGGCCCGGAAGGAAATCGATCGCGGAGATGTTCAGCCGGCCTTCACCTTGTTCGAGGTCGTTGCCCCACCAGAAGTAGTGACTCTCCTTGCTGCCGCCGCGACACCCGTACTCCCACTCGGCCTCCGTCGGCAGGCGATACTCCAATCCTTCTGGCAATCGCCCGGCCTTGCGTTCCCGATCCGTGAGCCAGCGGCAAAAGGCGTTCATGTCGTTGTAGCTCACGCACACCACGGGGAATTCATCGCGGTTCGGGAACGCCCAGTTCGGGTCACGCCAGCTCTTGCCCGCCACCGATTTCCACGGATGAACCACCTTCGTTGTCAGTCGATAGCCATCCCATTCCGGGTCGAAGACCTGCGTCTTGCCGTTCGGCTTCTCGGCATCGGTGACGTACTTGCTCTCGACGGCGAACCTCTTGAACTGTCCGACGCTGACTTCCGTACGGCCCATCCAGACACCGTTCTTCACGCGAGTCAAACGCGGCTTCTCGCCTTCGTACGACTCGCGCTCCGTCCCCGGTTGAGCGCCCCCTTCGATGCCCGTCGCCCACTTCTTCTCCTCCGGAGTGCTGCCCATCATGAACTCGCCGGGCGGGAGGTACACGACCTCCAGAGTGACGCCATCGCCGAGGTCGATCCGCCTGGATTCGCCCGTCTTCGGTTCGGCAGAGTGCAGCGCGGCCAACGGCGCGAACAGCAGTGAGAGGAGAAGCGTGTGACAGCGAACGACTGGCCGCATGAGATAGCTCTCCGTTGAGACTGTTTTGTCGATACGCGAATAATCGATGTTCGACCCAACCGCGTGATCGAAACTTGGCTCGTGATCCTATCCTGCCAGCCCACGGATCGGCGTTCCCTGTGAGAAACGGTACGGTCGCCGTTGGGCGTCGTGGAACTCGCTGTTCGGGTCGATGCCCATCAGGTGGAAGATCGTCGCGGCGAGGTCGGCGGGCGTGTACGCCTCCGTCACCGGGAGACCGCCGTCCCTGTCCGTCTGGCCGATCACGCGGCCGGGGCGAACCCCGCCACCCGCGAAGAAGCAGGGGAACACGTCGCCCCAGTGATGCCGGCCCGGCGTGAACACCTCGCCCGACGCGTTCTTCCCGCCCGCCGTGATCGGCGAAATCTTCGGCGTGCGGCCCATCTCGCCACACATCACGACCAGCGTTTCGTCGAGCAACCCACGTTGATGGAGGTCGTCGAGGAACCCCGACAGGCAGCGGTCGATGGAAGGAAGCAGTTTGCCCTTGAGGTCGCGAAAGGCGTTCTGGTGAGTGTCCCAGCCGCGGAGGTTCACTTGTACCATCCGCACACCCGCTTCGACCAACCGGCGAGCGACGAGGAACGCCTGCCCCCATTCCTCGTGGCCGTATTGGTCACGAACCCGTTGCGACTCCTGAGTGAGGTCGAACGGGTTCTGTCGGCCGTTGCTCATCGTCGAGAGCAGGTTCATCGCCTGCATCCGCGACGCATCCCAGGAAGCAAACGTGCCGGATTTCTCTGCCGCATCTTGCGATCGGTGGTGGGCGTCCAGTCGCTGGAGCAGTGAGGTTCGATCCCGGAGGAGCGACTCCTCGATTGCAATGCCGCCGATGTCAGGCAGTTTGAACGATGGGTTCCGACAACTGCTGTTGTCCCACCACGCTTTTGGCCCCTTTCCGGGAGCGCGGGCGGGGTCGTTCGGATCGTCGTGGCTGAAACAGTTGGGGCACGAACCGGCCGCGTCGGGCGCGCGGCACACGGGAGCGAGATCGACACCCCAGCGGGCGTATCGCGGGCCGAGGATGCCGGGACCGCGACCGGGATACTTCATGCCGTTCGCACGCGGCAACTCCACGACGGACGGCAAGCCGATCATATCGCTCGGCCGTGCGTACGCGAGCAGCGAGCCGATCGAGGGCCACTCGAACCGGCCCTGTCGCGGGTTCACGATGGACGCGTTCGTGTCGCCCGGCGGCAGTTCCGTCGTGCCGGTGTGAAGCAGGTACATGCAACTGTTGTGCTCGTTGCGGAACTCCCGCCCCGTCGTGTGGTGCATCGTGCGGACAACGGAGAACAGGTCGCTTCGCGCGGCCAGACGCGGCAGGTATTCGCAGAACCGCACGCCGGGCAGTTTCGTCTGCGTCGTGCCGTACTCGCCGCGAATCTCCGCCGGGGCATCCGGCTTCGGGTCGAACGTCTCGTGCTGCGAGGGGCCGCCGGACTGGAAGATGAACACGACCGACTTGGCCTTCGCGTGCCGCGGGTTGGCCGCGTGAGCTTGCAGCCGCAGAAGAGCGGACAGCCCAAGCCCGAACAGACTGACACTCCCGACGCGAAGCAGCTCGCGCCGCCCAAGCAGGTGGTGCTCGCCCGGGAAGCAACGGGGGTGACGGGGCAAGAACGGTGGCATGGTTGATCCTCGGTGGCCGTCACACGAACAGTTCTCGCAGCGGTTGCCCGCCTTCGACAATCGCAGTCGGCCGATCCTGCCGGTCGCGGATGGAGCCGTGCGGATCGATCCCCAGCGCGTGGTAGACCGTGCAGGCCAGATCTTCCGGGCTGACCGGCTTCTCGACGGGGTACGCGGCGTCCCGGTCGGACCGCCCGTAAACCGTGCCGCCGCGAATGCCGGCGCCGGCCAGCAGCGCCGGGAAACAGAAGCTCCAGTGCCCCCGCCCCCACGCGGCGGTGTCCGGCTTGGGTGTCCGTCCCATCTCGCCGACGCACACGACCAGCGTCTCGTCGAGCAACCCGCGCTGGTGCAAGTCTTCGATCAGCGCGGACAGCGTCTGATCGAGGCCGGGGAGCAGATACTTTTCCACGTCGGCATTGGTGCGGTGGCTGTCCCAACTGTACCCGTCCGGCGCGTCCCAGAGAACGGTTGCGAATCGAGCGCCGGCCTCGATCATCCGCCGCCCCATGAGCGCCGCCTGCCCGAACAGGTGTCGGCCGTAACGGTCCCGCAGTCGCGCCGGCTCCTGCCGGACGTCGAGCGCCTGTCGCAGCTTCTCGGAGGTGAGCAGGGACAGGGCGCGTTGCCGGAGACGGTCGTGGGTCGCTTCCCGGTCGGTGAGTGTGTCGCGTCGCCGAGCCTCGAACTGCGCCAGCAACGAGTGGCGGCGGTTCAGCCGATCCAGCGTCATCGACGGCTCATCGGACAGGCCCGCGATTCGGAAGTCCAGTTCCGCGTCGGTGCAGTCGCGGAAGTACGGGTTGTCGGTCGCGTCGCGCTTGCGGATTTCGGTGGCCAGCGCGTTGTACGATCGGCCCAGCCAACCGGCGTACTGCCCGAGGCGGTCGTAGCCCTGAATGTGCCCGAGGCGGTTGGGCAGGTAGACGTAGGAGGGGAAGTCGCGCGGCCCTTGCTTCTGGTCGAGGTACTCCACCACCGACCCCATCGCGGGCCAGTCCTTTTCCGTGGCATCGACCATCGCCGCGCCGCGCCGGGCCGGCGGCACCGGGTGGCCGGTCTGGATGTAGTGGCAGCCGTTGTGGTCGTTCTGGCGGTGGTTCACGGTGCGGACGACGCAGTACCTGTCCGACATTGCCGCCAGCCGCGGTAACTTTTCGCAGATCAGAAGTCCGGGCGTACGCGAGGCGGTGGGCCGGAAAGGGCCACGGATGCCGCTGGGCGCGTCCGGCTTCATGTCGAACGTTTCCAGTTGGCTCGGCCCGCCGAACAGGAAGACGAAGATCACCGATTTCGCCCTGGCCCGCACGGGCGAGCCGATCTGACTCGCCTCGGCCGCGTGAAGCCGCGGGAGGCTGAGCCCGAACAGGCCCGCACCGCCGACCTGGAGCAACTCTCGGCGCGTGAAGCCGTCGCACGTGTGACGTTGAGTTCCGAGTACGGTCAACATGAACGACCTCCGGTATCAAACGCGATTATCGGTCGCCCAGATTCTTCCACCAGCGAAATTCATTCGCCCCACGCTCCGCCGTCGCCGCGAGGTCGAGCTTTTTGTCCCCGTTGAAATCCGCCACGATCACCGAATTCGCGTTCGGCCATTTGTCTTTCAACGTGTGCATCGGCCACGATTTCTTCGGATCGCCCGGGTTGTGGAACCAGACCACTCGCCCCGCGGGCCCCCAAGCGGTGGCCACGATGTCGAGCCTGCCCTCGCCATCAAGGTCGGCCGCGACCGCCTCGAAGGCGTCGGCCAACGCGCCAACAACGTGCTGCTTCCACTCCGTGCCCTTGCCGGGCTTGCCGACGTTCTCGTACCAGGCGACTTGGTGCTTCGCACGCGGAGCCAACCCGTCGCGCATGCCGTGAGCCATTACGACGTCGGCATCCCCGTCTCCGTCGATGTCCGCCGGTCGCCCGTGGACCGGGGCCGCCGTCGTGCTGACAACGTGTTTCTTCCAGGTGGGAAGCTCGCCGCGTGCGCCGACGTTCTCGTACCAGGCCACGAGCGGGGCCGCGCTGGCGGTGCCGAGCACGTCCGGGCGGCCGTCCCCGTTGAAGTCGGCGACGCACACGGTCCGCGTCTCGCTGAGTTTGTCTTCGATGACCCGCACGGGCCACTCTTTCTCGAAGCCTTCCTTTCCGGGATTGCGATACCACACGAAGCGGTTGCCGCGCGTCCAGCTCGAGGCGGCCGCGTCGAGCCGACCGTCGCCGTCGAAGTCGCCGAGCGCGACGTCGTACGCGCCGGGCAGACCTCCACTCCCCTATCTCCCAGATGACCTTCAGCTTTCGGCACGGCATGTGCGCCGGAACCCTGGGATTCCCAGCGTTTCCGACCATTCCCTGCCGAAATGACCGAGGGACCCAATGGGTGACCGCCGAAATGACTCACTCCGCGTGGATTTCGACCGCGAGATCAAGTTGGAGTTCCACGGCTCGACCGTCACCAGCGACGCCGGCCTCCTCGCCTACCGCGAACTCGACGACGCACTCGGATTGACCACCACCGCCGCGACCGGCCTACACGATTCCCGCACCGGCCGGAACACGCAACACGACCTGCAAGCCCTCCTCCGTCAGTCCATCTACAGCCGACTCGCCGGGTACGAGGACGTGAACGACGCCGAGCGCCTGTGCGTCGATCCGGCCATGCGGGCCGTGGTCGGCGGCCGGGCCAAGGAGGCCACCGCGGCATCCACCAGTGAGATGGCACGGTTCGAGACCCAGACCCTCAGCACCAAGGAGAACCTGAAGCACCTGATCGACCTTCCCGGCGCGTGGATCGACCGTGCCCACCGGCATCGCAAACTCACGAAACTCATTCTGGACATGGACAGTTCGGTGAGCCCGACCTACGGGCGTCAGCAGGGGTCGGCGTACAACGGCTACTTCGAGTGCACCTGTTACCACCCGTTGTTCCTGTTCAACCAGTTCGGCGACCTGGAGCGCGCGATGCTCCGCCGCGGGAACCACGCCAGTGCCAAGTACTGGCGGCGGGTGCTGGTGCCGGTGATCGAGCGGTACCGGGACCAGGACATCCCCAAGTTCTTCCGCGGGGACTCGGCGTTCGCATTCCCCAAGTTGTTCGCGGTGCTGGAGGGGAACGGGTTCCGGTACGCCATCCGGCTCAAGTCCAACCCCGTTCTGGACCGGAAGATCTTACCCTGGTTGACACGTCCCGTGGGCCGGCCGTCGGGGAAGCCGAAGTGCGTCTACCACAGCTTCCGGTACCGGGCCGGGTCGTGGGACCGTGACCGCCGGGTGGTGGTGCAGATCGCGTGGCACGCCGGTGAGTTGTTCCCACGGATCGGGTTCGTCGTCACCAACCTGAAATGGCGTTCAAGGCGTGTGGTCCAGTTTTACAACAAGCGTGGTACGGCGGAACAGTGGATCAAGGAAGGCAAGAACGCGGTGAACTGGACGAAGTTGTCGTGCCGCCGGTTCCGGAACAACGCGGCCCGGTTGCAGTTGTTCGCCTTGGCCTACAACCTGGCCAACTTCGTGCGGCAGTTGGCGCTCCCGAAGCCGATCCGACACTGGAGCCTGACGACTCTGCGTGAGAAACTCGTCAAGATCGGGGCCAAGGTCGTGTCGCACTCGAAGTACGTGATCTTCCAGTTGGCGGAAGTGGCGGTGCCGCGGAAACTGTTCGCGGCGATCCTGACCCGCATCGGGCGGTTGCGCCTGGCGTGCGACACGGGGTGAAGGTAGGAGCGTTTGCGAAATCGATCCGTCCATCGTGGCTGACCAACGTCGCCAAGGGGCCGCGGTGCGCCTGTTGAGCCGCTTTCGACGTATCTGGGGCCGAAAAACGCCTGGGGCGGTAGTTTCGGGGACCGTTCGACCGGAGTCGGGACCTCTTCCGGGTGCGAAACTTGTTGCAGACCACCCTTCGCGGGGGTACTTTGTGACCGCACAGCCGATTTGCGTTCCCAGAGGCGTTCATCTGGGAAAGATCGGCCACTGACGATGGCGTGTCGCTTCCAGGACTGCGTTGCGGGCTTACCGGGGTTCTGAAACCAAATGATGCTGCCGGCACGGTTCAACACCACGGCAACATCGAGGTGCCCGTCGCCGTTGATGTCACCGACCGCGAGGCGCTCGAACCAGCCGTCCTCGTTCTTCGCGATCACGTGCTCGGTGAACGTGCCCTTGCCGTCGTTCTCGAACCACAGCAGGGCGCCGTTGTCCTTCTTCGGCGTCTTGTCATCCGTGGTGTCGGAGCTGACGAGATCGAGGTCGCCGTCGCCGTCGAGATCCGCCGCGGCGATACCGTAGGCGTAGCCGTACTTCGCCCGGATCAGGTCTTCTTGGAACAGCGCGGGCGGGGCCGCTGGCTTCTCTTGCGATGCGGCCGCCACAACGAGACACAGCCCGATCACCAATAACGGGACGATCTCACAGCGGAATAATCTCATCACGATCCTCCGCAGACGGTTTGGCTCCGAGTCGCCTTCACGCGAAATATGTGATCGAGCCTCCCGGCGATCTGGGTGCGCGATTACTGCTTGCGTTCGGCTGGGGCGGCGAGCAGGTCGGGTTTCGGTGCGTGCGGGTAGTCCACCGGAGTGTACGCGATGGCCAACTCCGGCGTATCCAGTTTCTTGCCCTTCTGGAACTTCGACGTGAGCGCGCGATCCAGAATGCCGCCGCTCAGCAGCGTCCGCTCCACCGGGTAGGTCGGCTTGCCCGTGTGGATCATGGTCTCGATGGCCTTGAGCAGGTACGCGAAGTGCGGGTAGTACGGCTTCGGTCGCTCCTCGAACCCGGTGGCGATCGGCTTCTGACCCTTGATCTTCACGCCGACTCCGGTGAGACCGGCGCTCGGCAGCATGAACTGGGCACCGCGGAAGCCGTCGGCGTACTCGAACTGGAACAGCATCGCCTTGTCGTCGTCGCGGATGGCTTTCTTCGTTTTCGGAATCGTGTCGTACACCGCGTTCATCACGTCGGGCGACACCCAGCCGTCATCGACCGCCTTCCAAACGTCCTTGCCTTCCAGATACCGAACCCACTTCACACCCTTCTCAGCGTTCTTGCGCCGCTCGACGATCGCCTGATAGCACTCCAATGCGTGAAAGCCGTAGACGTCCAGCCCGCTGTACCCGATGCCAACCGCCGATTCGATGTCGCTCCCCATCGGCACGTCGAGCGGGTGCGTGCGGAACGTCACCGGCAGCGACGACCCGGCCATGAACGGCACCTTCATCTTCACCGCGCGGTCGTACATCCACTTCGCGTCTTCCCAGACGGTGCTGATGTGCTTGTCGTTGAACACGGGCACGACCCGGCCGTACTTCTCGAACGCGTCGGTGATCTCCTGAAAGAACCGTTTCCGCGGGTACAACTGCTGCCCGAGTTCGTTCACCGGGTAGTTGCCGTGCTCGCCGATGCTCAGCACGCCGTCCACGGGAATCGACCTGCCGCCGACCGTGACCGCCTTCTCGATGGTGTCGAAGATCGGGACGCCGTGCTTCTTGCACTTCTCGCGGGCGATGTCGGTTTTGGGGAACTGATCGACGTACAGTGACGCCAGCTTCAATGCCGGTTTGTCTTTGCCATCGTGGTGCCAGCCTTCGAGGATTTTTGTGAGGATCACGTCGGCGTGCGAGAGGATCCGGTACTCGGTAACGACCGCCGCCACCAAGAGCGGCTTGGCCATCGGCTTCAGGGCGATTGCCGGAAGGGGGTGCGCCGCCGCCAGCCCGGCGGCACCGAGCGCGAGACAGTCACGGCGCGACAGAACCTCTTTCATGGCTCATTCCTTGGGTTTGATCTTGGTAAGCGCTTCGACCTCCACGACGCCGAGTGCCCGGCGGTAGATGCGGACCTCCGCGAGCGTTCCGTTCAGCGGGCCGTTGGTTCCGGTGCCGAGTTGCAGCGGTTGATTCGAGTCAACCTGATAACTCGCAGCGTCGAACTGCGGCGTCTGCGCCACTCGCTCGCCGTCCACGAAGAGCGTCAGCCGATTCGCCGACTTCACAGCAGTGACGTGGTGCCAACCTGCCGTCAGTGTGTGGCCCCACATGGCTTGTCGCCCGGCGGAGTCGGCGAAGACCTTTCCCGACGGGAGCGTGCTAGCGAACAACTGACCGTCGTGTTCCGCCATCGTCCACACGCGGCGGTACTTCACGTCCGGGGTGTGATCGAGCCGGGCGAGTTTCTTCCACGTCGTTTCGCCCTCGTAGCTGTACACCTCTCCCAACGGCAGCGTGCCGGCGATGAAGCGGCCGTTGTGAACGGCCATTCCCATCACCTCCAACTCGTCGCCGAGGCGACCGACATCCACCCACTTGTTGATCCCATCGAAGCGGTATACGCGCCCGCTCGGCCAGGTGCCTACGTACAGTTTCCCGTGGTACTGGGCGAAGGAATAGGTCTGGGTGTTGTCGCCGAGTTGCCCGCAGTCGGTCCACGTCTTCCCGTCGAAACGATACACGTGGCCGCCGTCGTAACTACCAGCGTAGATGTGCCCATCGTGGATCGTGAGCGGGACGACGCGCCGCGTTCCCTTCTCCGTGGTCTTTGGGTCGATTGCTTCCGGCACCGCCAGCACCGCCCACTTCTTGTCGTTCTCGTAGCGGAAGAACCCCGCCGGTTTGTACAGCGACGATGCGTAGAGTTGGCCCTGGAACACGACGAAGCCGCCGACCGCCTCGGTCTGCGGCAACTGGCCGCAATCGGTCCAGCGGGTGCCACCGTCGTAGCGGAACACCTTGCCACCGAGCGTGAGGTTCTCCGACTCCTTCAGGCTCGAACCGGCAACGCGGTACTTCCCGGTACCGACGTAGAGCTTCCCATTGAACACCGCCATCGCGGTGACGGCATTCGACTTGTCGGGTGCGCCGCAGTCGATCCACTTCTGGTCGCCCGCGTAGCGGTAGACGCGCCCCGATTCGTCCTTCCCCGGTTCGCACGTGCCCGCGTACAGCGAGCCTCCGTTGACCGTCATCGAGAACGCGAAGAGCGAGTTGCCGGGCCGGCCGCAGTCTCGCCACTCGGTCTCGCGGTTGTCGTCGATGCCGAATTGAAGGTGCCGGTCGTTCGGCTGGTTCGAGGTCACGCCCGGACTGCTCTTGAGCGTCAGGTGATAGCCTCGGCGCGTCTTCGAGTCGTAACGGCTGAGCAAGTCGCCGGTCGGGCGATCCAGTTTGTCGCCGACCTTCACCCACATCGCGAACGAGAAGTCTCCTTTGCCCAACTCCGGCACGTCCTTGACGGCAATTTCACGCGGTTCCGTCACCGAAGGCCAGTGCGCGGCGAGGTCGCGGTTCAGTTCGACCGTTCCGTTCCGCGAGCGAATGTGTCGGTCGAGAAACGCATACGCGGCTTGTCGTTCAGTGGCGGGGAACTCATGCCCGGCGTCCGGATGCTTCGCGACCAGGCGGTCCTCCGCCTTGAACAGCGCGCGGTACACCGGCATCGCGGCGGTGAAGCAGTCCTTCACCCCGGACACCTCGAAGTCCGGGGCGTCGTGCAGCGGGGCGTTCGCGAACACCGGCCGCGGAGCGAGCGCGGCCAGCACCTCGGTGAAATCGAACGGGATCTTCGCGGGGTTGTCGCCGTACACCGTCTTGATGCGCGGCATGTAGTACTTGCTGCTCCACGCTCGCACGTCGCCCTTATTGTGTTTGGCGAAGACGTTGAAGCCGCAACTGGAAACGACGGCCTTGATGCGAGAATCGAAGACGGCGAGGAACAGCGCGTTGTGCCCGCCGAGCGAGTGGCCGATCACGCCGATGGCGTCGGCATCCACATACGGCAGCGATTGAAGCAGATCGACACCGCGACGATGGTTGACGATCCCCTTCATCGTGGCGCTGTCGTACTTCAGCGCGTACGGGTCGGTCTTGTACTCCGCGTTGTGCAAGAGTGGGTAATCGAGTACGAGGCACACGTAGCCGCGTTCGGCGAGTTCGTGGGCGTAAGCGAGATCGGCGCTCGCGGTGAGTCCAACGTTCGTGTCCTTGCCCGGGACGGAACTTCCCGGCAGGCAGATCATCGCGGGGCAGCGTTCTTTCTCGCTCGCACCGTGTGGAATGAGCAACCAGCCCGGCACGCGGTCGCCTTCTTCCGTAACGAACGACACATGCTGCCGCGTGTAGTGGCGGAGCTTGGTCGTCTCACCGGTCTTCACGTCCAACGGCAGTTTCGACTTCTCCGGCAGCCGACCCATCACCAGTTCCATGTTCGCGCGAATGTGGGCCGCGCGTCGCGCCCAGTCCTTTTCGGTCTTCACCGACTGCAACTTGCCCGCGTCATCCTTATACCAGAGCAGGTCTTTGCGGTCGTCGTACCACGGCGGATCGGCCGCGGCGCTTCGCCCGATCGCGGTGAGGACAACGACCAGAATGAGGAACGCGTGTTTTGTCGCTGTGCACCCTGGAATCATGACAGAATCCCCTTGATCGGCTGGCCGTGGTCGATCTCCAGTCGTTTGCGGCCGGGGACTTCGAGCTTGCGCGGGTCGAGGCCGAGCAGGTGCAACACGGTCGCGTGCAGGTCCGTCACGTAGTGGGCGGGTTCGATGGCGTGGAAGCCGAGTTCGTCCGTCTCGCCGTGAATAATGCCGGGCTTGATTCCCGCCCCGGCGAACCAAACCGAGAAGCCGTGCGGGTGGTGGTCGCGGCCCTCTTTGCTCCCGCCGCGGGTTTCCATCCCCGGCGTGCGCCCGAACTCGGTGCAGAACACCACCAGCGTGTCCTTCAGCAGACCGCAGCGTTTCAGATCTTTCACCAGCGCCGCGACCGGCTGGTCGATCTGCGGGCAGAGCTTGCCGTGGTTCTCCTTCAGCTTCGCGTGCGAATCCCACACGCCGTAAGGCGACGGGTACAACTGCACGAAGCGAACGCCGCGTTCGACGAGTCGGCGGGCGGCGAGGCAGCGTCGGGCGGCCACTTTGGTCGTCGCGCTGTCGGTGCCGTACAGCTTGTGCGTCTCGGCGGTTTCCTTGCTCATGTCGAGCGCATCGGGCACGGCGCTTTGCATCCGGTACGCCAACTCGTAAGCCCGGATACGAGCGCGAAGGGAATCGTCCGACGGATATTCCACGCCCGAGAGACCGTTCAGTTTGGCGATCAGGTCGAACTCGTTCTTTTGCTCCTGTGGGAGAATTGCCTGGGGCCGTTGTGCGAACGGCAACGGCTCACCGTCGAGGTTGAGCGGGATACCGTCGTACCGCGGGCCGAGGTAGTTCGCCTGGATGGATTCGCGCGTGTCGGCGCGTGTCGGGCCGCCGAGGACCACGAACTGTGGCAAGTTCTCGTTCAGCGTACCCAAGCCGTAATGAGTCCAGCTGCCGATCGACGGTTGTTTATCGTCGAGCTTGTGCCGACCGGTGTGGATCTGGTTCTCCGCGGCATGGTCGTTGTCGGTCGTCCACACGTTCCGCACGATGGCGAGGTCATCGACGCAACTGCCGATATGCGGCAGCCAGTCAGCGACCTCGATGCCGCTCTGGCCGTGCTTTTTGAAGCCGACTTGGAGCGGGTAGACAGTAGCGTACTTGTCGCGGACGTTGATCGCGTCGTTGACCACCGACCGCGACCGCTTGTCGTGCAGTGGCGACCTGAGCGGGTTCGGAAACGGTGTCTGCTCGAACGTCTTCCCGGCGTACTTGTTCAGCGCCGGCTTCGGGTCGAACGTCTCGAGATGGCTGTAGCCGCCCGAGAGGAAAATCCAGATGACGGATTTCGCCGTTGGTGGGTGGTGCGGCTTGCCGCTCGGCATCTCAGCGGCTCGCACCACACCGTCGCGGTGGAGCAGCGCCCCGAGGGCCAACCCGGTGAAACCCATGCCGAAATCGGCGAGGAACGTGCGACGATGCGGACGCATGGAAGTCTCCCGGTCGGCTAGCGGATGGTGATGAAGTCGTGGTGATTGAACAGCACGCGGGCGAGGCTCTCCCACGCCCGACGGCGCGCGGCCTCGGGCGTCGTCTTCTGCGCCACCAACTCGATCTGCGCGTTCAGGAAGTCGCGGCACGCCGCGAGTTCCTTCTCCGTCGGGACGCGAGTGAGTACCGTCTCGAATGCTGCCACGATTAAACGATCATCACCTTTCACATCGGGCATGGCGAGCAACCGGCCGGCCAGTGCCTGACTCCGTTGGAGGACAAAGTCGCTGTTGGTCAACGCGAGTGATTGCTGCGGCACGAGCGATTCCGGACGTCGGTAGCAGTCGCAGGGGTCGGGCACGTCGAAGAACTCCAGCAACCGGGGCGAGCCGCCGGCTTCCGGATGGCACGAGAAGTACAGGCTCCGCCTGCGGGACGCGGGCTGATTCGGGCTTTCGATCTCACGCCCGCCACGTGCGCCATCGAGATCGCCCGCGACGAACAGCAGCGAGTCGCGTACTGCCTCGGCTTCCAGCCGTCGCGACGGGAAGTGCCAGAGCCAACGGTTGTCGGGATCGCGGCCCTTGTTGTCGGTGTTCTCCGCCGCCGACCTGAGTCGGTAGACCCGGCTCGTGACAATCAACTTGTGCAGGTGTTTCATGCTCCACTTCGCCTCCACCAACTCGACCGCGAGCCAGTCGAGCAATGCCGTGTGGCTCGGCCGTTTGCCGTTCAGGCCGAAGTCGAAGACGGATTCGACGAGCGGCTTGCCGAAGTGCCGCGCCCAGATGTGGTTGACCGCGACGCGTGCGGTGAGCGGGTTGTCGCGAGACGCGATCCACTCGGCGAGGGTCTTGCGGCGACCCGTGCTGGTCGTCGGGTATGTCGGACTGAGTGGAGCGTACACCGCATCGGCCTTGCTCATCGCCGTTCGTGCAGCCTCGACAAGTTTCTTCGAGGCGGCCAACTGTGCCTCGGCGGCGGTCAAAGCCTTCGCGTCGTTCTTGGCTTTCGCAGCCGTGACAGCCGCTTCGGCCTCCAACAGTTTCACTTCCGCGAAGGCGACCGCAGACTCTCGCTCGGCTCGTGCTGCAATCTTCGCGAGCACGTCGGCGTTGCCCGGCCCCTTCAGGAAACGAGCATCGTCAGCCGCGATGCGAGCCTTCAACGAACGCAATTCCGCCTCGGCAGCGGACACACGAGCCGTGGCGAGCGCGTCGGCGGGCGTTTTCGCCAGCGCCGCCCTCGCGGCCGCGAGAATCGCCGTGAGTCGTACCGTCTCGTCGTCGCGGATGAACGGTTTCAGGCCCGGGTAACTTGCGGTCGAGGGCAGAGAGACGGGCCGGATCGTGAGTTTGTCCCCACCCACGCAGGCCGGGGCCGCGGGCGAAACGGATTCGCGATCCGCGAAGAAGTCGCGGTCGTTGCCGAGTTTGTACATCCGCGTCTTGGCGTCCGGGCGGTCGTCGAGCACCCGCACGAGGCCGCTGTCGAGTAACTTGCCGCTGCTGGAGTAGTCGTATTTCTTGAACGGCCCGGGGTCCGGTTCGCCCTTTACGCGGTCCTGCCGAAGGCCGATCGGCTCAAAGAACGCTCGGAAGCGGAAGTATTCCTCTTGCGAGATCGGGTCGTACTTGTGGTCGTGGCAGTGGCAGCAGTTGAGCGTCAGTCCGAGGAACGCCTTCGCGGTGTGTTCCACCTGATCCTTCATCCAAGTGTCGAAGTTCAGGCTGTAGTAGTTCCGCACGAGGAACCCGGTCGCCGCTTGTGCAGAATCGTCCTCCGGGGCAATCTCGTCGGCCGCGAGCATCTCACGTAGCATTCGATCGTAGCCGAAGTCCGCGTTCAGCGAGTTCACGATCCAGTCCCGCCATCGCCACATCGTGGGGCTGCTGTTCCGCCAGTCCTTCTCCTGCCGGCGGCCGTACCAGTCGGAATAGCGCCACACATCCATCCAGTGACGCGCCCAGCGTTCGCCATAGTCCGGCGAGGCGAGCAACCGCTCGACCACCTTCTCGTAAGCGTCGGGGGACGTGTCCTTCAGGAACGCGTGCAGTTGGTCGCGTGTCGGCGGCAGTCCCGTCAGGTCGAGCGTGACACGTCGAAGCAGAACGGCTTTGTCAGCAGCTGGGTTCGGTTGCAGCTTGTTCCGCTCGAATTCCGCATAAACGAAGGCATCAATCGGATTGGTCGCCCATGTCGTCTCTGATACCTTCGGCACGGCTGGCCGAACCGGCTTCTGGAAGGCCCAGTGCTTGCGTGGGTCTTCGGGCACCGGCTCGTCTGGCGGACCTTTCGCGCCCTGATCGATCCAGGCTGAAAGCAGTGCGATTTGCTCCCTCGTCAGCGCCGCACCGTCTTTCTCCGGGGGCATCCGGTCGCGGTCCTTCCCCATCACGGCGTGAATCAGAAGCGACTCCGCGCTCTTGCCCGGCACGACCGCCGGACCGCTACGGCCGCCCTTGCGAACCAGGTCCGCGGTATCGAGCCGCAGTTTCGCCTTTTGGGCGAGCGAACCGTGGCACGACCCGCAGCGAGTAGCGAGCAGCGGCTTGACCTGCTTCAGATAGTCCACGTCATCGGCGAGGGCGGCGCGGGTGTCGAAGGCCATGCATGTCCCGATGCACAGCACCCACGGGAACCATTGTGGACGACGAAGCATCACAGCTACTCCTTGATCGGTTCGCCGTCGGGCAGGATTGACATCGGCCGACCGGTGTGGTCGGGGAAGGTGTGCTCCGGTCGCCGACGACCGCCCGCAATCGCGTGACCTCGGACAGGCCCAGCCCGAGACTGAGCATCGACCCGGTTGGTAGAAACCGATGTCGGGTGAGATTCTCGCTCATCATCACACCTTAGCTTGGCAGCAATCCCGCCACCGGTTCGTCGTGGTAGATGTGGTGCGGACGGTCCAGTTCGTCCTTCCACGAAGCCGACGAGGGAATGCCCAAGGCGTGGTAGATGGTGGCTGCGAGGTTCTCGGGGCGTTGCGGACTTTCCGATGGGTAAGCTCCGTTGCGATCGGAGGCACCCACCACGACCCCCTGCCGAATCCCTCCGCCTGCCAGGAACACCGTCTGCACTGCGCCCCAGTGATCGCGGCCCGGCACCTTGCTCTCGCCGGTGCCGGCGTTGACTCGTGGCGTGCGGCCCATCTCGCCGCACATCACAATCAGCGTTTCCTCGAGCAAGCCGCGGGCGTCGAGATCGTCGATCAGCGCCGAGACGCCGCGATCCGTCGGTGGCAACAGGCAGTTCTTGAGCAAGGGGAAGTTGTTCTCGTGCGTGTCCCAGGTCTCGTTGTTGCCAAGGTTCACTTGCACGAGCGTCACGCCCGCTTCGACGAGTTGCCGAGCCATCAGCAGCGACCAGCCGAAGGCGTTGCGACCATACCGATCCAGGGTTCGCGGATCAGCCGATTCGACATCGAAGGCGCGCTGCACGCGGGAATCGGTCAGCAAGGACATGGCTGCCTGTCGGTGGCGGTCGAACGATTCCAGCGAGGCCGCCTGATCGAGGCCGCGACGCTGACGCTCCAGGATGGACCGTAGCCCATCCCGTTGAGAGAGGTGATCTCGGGTCAGGCCCTGCGGCAAGCTGAGGTTCGGTGCCTGGAAGCGGAGTGCGGGGGTCCGCTCACGACCCCGAACGAAGTGGAACTCGTAGTCGGGATACGCACCATACGATTGCGGATTGAACGGCGAAGCCTCGATGAACCAGGGATCGCGGCGTGCTCCCATCTGTCCGCCGAACTGGCCAGGAATGACCCGCCCCGTGCGGTGTACCAACCGTTCGGGCAACACCACGGCAGGTGGCAGGTTGTTCGTGCGAGCCGGCACCGCGGCCCCGACGACTGACGCGATCGAGGGGTGGTCACCGGGTTCGGGGCGAGTCGGATTGAATCCGGGAGCCATCGGCGTGCGACCCGACAGGATCGCCATGTGGCCCTGCGAATGCTCGTTGTACGGCGTGGTCAGCGAGCGAATCAGGCTCCATTTTTCACTGCGCGCCGCGAGCATCGGCAGGTGTTCACAGATGCGAATGCCGTGGACTCGCGTGGCGATGGAGGAGAAATCACCGCGAATGCCAGCGGGCGCGTCGGGCTTAGGGTCGAAGCTGTCGTGCTGCGTCAGGCCGCCCGAGAGGAAAATGAAGATCACCGATTTTGCCCGGCCACTGCCAGGCGTCACGGTGGTTCGATCTGCCGCACGCAGAGCCGCCGCGTGGTTCATCCCCAGCCCGAGCAAGCCAATCGCGCCCGCTTGGATGGCTGTTCGTCGGGAGATGTCGGCGTGTTGAATGTTGGACATCGTCATCGTTTCACCCTGTTGGGGTTCATGCCAAAATGTCTCGGATTGCGTGTCCGCCGTTGGCGATTGGTATCGGGCGGCCCGTACGGTCCGGTACGGTCATCTCCGGGTCGATGCCGAGGGCTTCAAAGACCGTCGCGCAGACGTCCCCCGTGCTGACGGGTTGATCTTTCACGTAGGCGGCCTGGGCGTCGGACGCGCCGTAGACCGTAGCCGACTTGCACCAGTTCACGCCGAGTCAAACCCAATCGGTGCTGATGGGGGGGGGTCCATGCTGTGCCCTTCAACTGGCAGAAGATCGATGCCGTGGTGTCATGGCCCTGAGTTCAGATCAACTCCGTGATCGGGTCCTGCCGGTCGAGCAGGTACTGGGGCCGGCCTGAGTGGTCGGAAATCGTGGCGGTCTTCGTGCCGATGCCGAGCTGGTGGTACAGCGTGGCGAACACATCTTGGTAATGCACCGGGCGGTCCTGCGGCACCTCGCCGAGGCGGTTGGTTGAGCCGATCACCTGCCCCATCTTCATGCCGCCGCCCGCCAGCAAGGCGCACGACACCGCTGGCCAGTGGTCGCGGCCGCCGCCCTTATTGATGCGCGGCGTGCGGCCGAACTCGCCCCACGCGATCACGCTGACATCCTGATCCAACCCACGATCATGAAGGTCCTGGACGAGAGCCGTGATGCCTTGATCGAGCTTGGCCAGTTGGAGCGGCAATCGCTCGAAGTTCGCACCGTGTCGGTCCCAACTGCCGAACGACAGGGTCACACACCGCACCCCGGCTTCGACCAACCGGCGCGCCACCAGGAACTGATCCATCCAGTGCGGGCCGGCGTCCTCGCCGAAGGCCGGGTCCGAGCTCCCGCGCCCGTACCGGTCGCGGAGTTTCGGCGCTTCTCGCTCCAAATCGAGCGCCTCGACCAGCTTGCTGGATGTGAGCACGTCCAGGGCTTTTCGCGTGTAGACATCGAGCGCCGCGACTTGCCCCCGGCTGTCGGCTTCGCGTCGAAACGTGTCGAAGCTGTGAAGTAACGAACGGCGGTCGGAGAGTTGCTCCAACGA
>CAMDQN010000022.1 GCA_945905925.1 Singulisphaera sp. GP187 | reverse complement strand
TCTTGCTTCTGCAGGCGAGCCGCCTGCACTACGACAAAACCTGTGACGGAAAACTCTCGCGATTTGTCGCGCCGCGCCTCATACTGACGCGACCTTCCATCGAGGAACCGTCATGTCAGACCCAACCCGCCGCGCGTTTCTCCAAACATCGGGCGCCGTCACCGCGGGCGTCGCACTCGCATCGTCGCTCGTCGGGAAGGAACCGGCCAACAACCGCGTCCGGGTCGGCATCATGGGCGCCGGCGGGCGGGCCTTCTCGCTGATCAACACATTTGCCGCGAACCCGAACGTCGAAGTGGTCGCGATTGCCGACCTCGACCCGGGCCGGTTGGCGAAGGGACTCGAAGCCTCCGAGAAACTCCAGGGCAAGAAGCCGCGCAGCGAGAGCGACTTCCGCAAACTCATCGACGACAAGACCATCGACGCGATCGTGATCGGCACACCGGACCACTGGCACGCGATCCCGACCATCCTCGCGTGTCAGGCCGGCAAGGACGTGTACGTCGAGAAGCCGGACGGCCACAACATCGGCGAGGGAATGCGGATGGTCGCCGCGCTGCGGAAGCACAAGCGCGTCGTTCAGATGGGTTCGCAACACCGCTCGACCAAGCGGTTGCAAGAGGCGGTCGAGTTCGTGAAGTCCGGTAAGCTCGGCCGCGTCGTGGTGGCGAAAGCGTGGGAAAGCACGAAGCAAGGCGCGATCGGGTTCCCGAAGGATAGCGAAGCACCGGCCGGGGTCGATTACGAGATGTGGATGGGGCCGGCACCGAAGCGGCCGTTCAACGTGAACCGGTTCCACGGGCGCTGGCGCTGGCTCTACGACTACGGCACCGGCGACCTCGGCAACGACGGCGTTCACCGCCTCGACATGGCCGTTGCTCTGATGGACGCCGCCGCGGTCGCGGACAAGTTGCCGCCACTCGGCCTCCCGCGAACGATCTTCGCCAACGGCGGCAAGTGGTACTTCGACGACGCGCAGGAGTTCCCGGACACGCTTCAGGCGAACTACGAATACGGCAAGGGCAAGGATACGCGACTCCTCACCTACGAAATGCGAATCTGGGCGCCGTACTCCTATCTGGGCGAATCGGAAGGCGCCGCGGTGTTCGGCGATCAGGGCTACATCGTCATGGGCAACAGCCGTTGGACCGCTTACGGCAAGGCCGGCGAGGTACTGGCGAAAGGCGAAGGCGACAGCCACGAGAAACCGCACGTGCAAGACTTCATCGACTGCATCAAGTCGCGCAAGAAGCCCGCGTGCGATCTGGAAACCGTCGGGCACCCGGCGTCGGTGCTGTGTCACGCCGGGAACATCGCGGCGCGCGTCGGCCGGAAGCTCACGCTCGACCCGATTGCGGAAACCTTCCTCGACGACCGCGAAGCGAACGCGCTGCGCACCCGCCCGGAGTACCGCAAGCCGTGGGTGCTGCCCGAGGTTTAGGATGAGCAGACAGACCCCCTCCCCAACCCCTCCCTAAGAAGGGGTTGGGGAGGGGGTCTGTCCCTGTGCCCTTAAAACTCTCCATTCCGAGGAGTCTCACGTGGCGAAGAAATACCGGGTTGGGATCATCGGACACACCGGGCGCGGCGACTACGGCCACGCGGTGGACGCGGCGTGCGCGAAGGTGGAAGCCGTCGAGATCGTGGCCGTCGCCGATGCGAACGAAACCGGTCGCGCCGTCGCGCAAAAGCGCACCGGGGCCAAGACCGTTTACGCCAACTACCGCGACATGCTCGCGAAAGAGAAGCTCGAAATTGTCGCCATCTGCCCGCGGTGGATCGACCAACACCACGACATGCTGATCGCTGCGGCGGAGGCCGGCTGCCACATCTACATGGAGAAGCCGTTCTGCAGGACGTTGAAGGAGTGCGACGCGGTCACCAAGGCGCTCGACATGCGCCACCTGAAGCTCGGAATCGCCCACATCAGCCAGTATTCCCCGGTCCTCGCCACCGTGCTGAAGGTCATCGCCGACGGAACCATCGGTGACTTGCTGGAGATTCGCGGGCGCGGCAAGGAGGACGCTCGCGGCGGCGGCGAAGACCTCTGGGTGTTAGGTTCGCACGTCTTCGGGATGATGCGCAGTATCGCGGGCGGGAGCGCGACATCCTGCTACGCCACGGTGACGCACGAGGGCAAGCCCGTGGCCAAAGGGCACCTCCGCGAAGGACCGGAAGGGATCGGGCTACTGGCCGGCGACCACGTTCAGGCGAGCTACTCGTTCGCGAAGGGCGTGACCGGGTATTTCGCGAGCCGCAAGGGAATGGCCGGCAAGCCGACGCGGTTCGCCGTGCAGGTCTTCGGCTCAAAGGGCGTCATCGAAATCGAAAGCGGCTACCTCGTTAAGGCCGATCTGTTGCGCGACAGCAGTTGGTCGCCGGGGCGCACTGGGAGCAAGTGGGAGAAGATCACCTCGGACGGCATCGGCAAACCGGAGTCGCGCACCGACGGTTCTTATGAGGGCGGGCACGTCGCCGCGATCACCGACCTGATCGAAGCGATTGAGAAGGGCCGCGAGACCAAGTGTTCCGCCACCGACTGCACCGCCATCATCGAGATGATCGCGGCGGTCTTCGAGTCGCACCGCGTCTCCAAGCCGGTGGAACTACCGCTGAAGACCCGCGTCAACCCGCTGAGCCTGCTTACCTGAAAGGCATGCCATGAGTGGCAAGATTCTGAAGGACAAGTTGATCAAGGGCGACCGCGTTTACGGCACGTTCTTCCAGCACGCGGTCACGCCGGCGCTGGTCGATTTCCTCCCGGTTGGCGCGCTCGACTTTGTCATCGTCACTGCGGAGCACAACGCGCTCGATATCGCGGATTTCTTGCCGATGAAGTACGCGCTCAACGCGAAAGGCATCGCGTGCCTCGCCCGCACGCACAGTCGCGACCCGGATGACGTCTCGAAAGTGTGCGACTCGTTCGATGGCGTCGTTGTGCCGTATGTCGAAGAGGTGGCCCACGCGAAGGCGCTGGCCGCGGCCGCGGTGTTCCGACCGTTGAAGGGGAGGGCGCTACAGCGCGTGCTAGACAAGAACGAATGGCCCAGTGCCGCGACGAAGGAGTACGTCACGAACGTGCGGTGCCGCGACACGGTGTTCATCCCGATGATCGAGTCGCTGGCCGGGATCGAGAACTTGGACGCGATCTGTTCGATTCCCGGCGTTCACGCGGTCTTCGTCGGGCCGAACGACCTGACCACGACGATGGGTATTCCCAACGAGTACGACCACAAAGACCTGATCGCAATCCTGAAGAAGATCATCGACACCGCGGACAAGCACCACGTCGCAGCCGGTTGTTGGTTCGGCAAAACCGACCAGATGCTTCGGACGATTCGCCAGGGGGCGCGGCTGGTCGTCTACTCAAACGATAGCTCCATGCTCAAGGACGCCATCACGCTGGCCTTCGACGGACTGAAGAAAGGGTAGCGACGCGGAACGTTGGTCGTTCGGCGCGTCGGGCGTTCGCGTGGGAACCGGTGGCGGTCGAAGGCGACCGAATTGACCACATCGACCGCTGCGGAGCGAGTGGGCCGACTTCAAGACCAGTAAAAGTCCTGAGCTTTGCGGCTCAACGCTAGGCAAACGGTTCGCGTCCTGTCACAATGCAATCTCGACCGTGCCCTCCCCGCCTTCTCCCGCTCGGGAATTCGGTTCCATGAAAACCGTTCTGCTCGTGTTGCCGATCGTCCTCGTGGCGCTTCCGCATCCTCACAGTTGGGCCGAACCGCCAGCCCCGGTGACGCAGAAGCCGGACGAACAAGTCCGCGCGTTCCTGACCAAGCATTGCCAGGAGTGTCACACCGGGGAGAAGCCGAAGGGGGACTTCAGCCTCGATAAACTCGGTGCCGATTTCGAGAACGCGGGGAACCGGGAGCACTGGCTCGCGGCGCTAAAGCGAGTGCAGTCCGGTGAGATGCCGCCGAAGGCGAAGCCGCGGCCGGCGGATAAGGACGTTCAGGCGCTCGCGGGGTGGATCGAAGCGAAGTCCGGCGCCACGCGGCTCGCCCACGGGCGCACGGTTCTGCGCCGCCTCAACCGTGTCGAGTATCAGAACACCGTCCGCGACCTTCTCGGCATCGATGTGGACTTTCAGCAGATGCTCCCCGCGGATTCGTCCGCGAACGGCTTCGACAACAGCGGCGAGGCGCTGCACGTCTCGTCGTTCCTCCTGGAGAAGTACCTGGAGGCGGCCGACACCGCTCTGGGGCTTGCCATTGCAAACGGTCCGCAACCGCCGGTGATCAAGAAGCGTTACAGTCTCAAAGATCAGCATCAGGTGAAGTCAACGACCGAGAAAGTGTTCCGCATTGAAGACGACACCGTCACGCTCTTCAGTTCGTCGGCGTGGCAGGCGATTCACCTCTACCAGTTCTACCCGCCGGACCGCGGACTCTACCGCTTCCGTATCTCCGCGTCGGCGATGCAGAGCGCCGAGAAGCCGGTCACGTACTGCGTCTCGGTGGCCGGCAGGCGCCCGGCCGGGAAGAGCGGCCTGGTTGGCTACTACGACGCACCCACCGGCAAGCCGAACGTGATCGAGTTCATCGAGTTCATGGAGCCGCGAACGACCGTTCACATCCTTCCTTATGGATTGGCGGGCGCTCAAGCCGTCAACAAGATCGGTGCTGACAAGTACGAGGGGCCGGGTTTGTCGGTGCAGTTCGTCGAGGTCGAGGGGCCGCTACACGAGACGTGGCCGCCCGCGAGTCACCGCCGCATCTTTGGCGACCGAGAGCAGAAGCCCTCACCGGTTTTCAACAACAGCAAGCGCGTCGAGGTCGTGTCGAAAAACCCCGAGGCCGACGCCGAGACGATCCTCCGCGACTTCGCTCGCCGCGCTTTCCGCCGCAATGTGACCGACGACGACTTGAAGCCGTTCCTCAAACTGGTGCAGGCGAAACTCACCGCGAAGCACTCGTTCGAGAAGGCGGTGCGGGTTGGCCTCACGGCGATCATGGTGTCGCCGGAGTTCCTGTTCCTGCGCGAGAAGCCGGGCAAACTCGACGACTTCGCACTCGCCGCGCGTCTGTCGTATTTCCTCTGGAGCACGATGCCCGACGAGGAGTTGCTGACTCTCGCTGAGAACGGAAAACTCTCGCAGCCGGAGACGCTTCGCGGGCATGTCGAGCGGATGCTGAAGAGTCCGAAGGCGGTCGCGTTCACGGAGAACTTCGTTGGGCAGTGGCTCGGTTTGCGCGAGATCGACGCCACCGAACCGAGCCACCTACTCTATTCCGAATTCGACCACATGCTGAAGGTGTCGATGATTCGCGAGACGGAGTTGTTCTTCGCGGAGGTGTTGAAGGACGACCTGAGTCTGACGAACTTCGTGGCGTCCGATTTCACGTTCCTCAACGCCCGGCTCGCGAAGCACTACGGAATCCCCGGGCTGGACGGGTTCGCGTTCCGCAAGGTGACACTCCCGCCAGGAACCCATCGCGGCGGTGTGCTGACGCAGGCGAGCGTTCTCAAGGTGACCGCCAACGGTACGACCACGTCGCCGGTCACGCGAGGTGTGTGGGTGATGGAGCGCATTCTCGGAACGCCACCGCCGAAGCCGCCCGCCGACGTACCGTCGATCGAGCCGGACATTCGCGGCGCGACGACCATCCGCGAGCAACTCGCGAAGCATCGGCAGGTCGCGTCGTGTGCAACGTGTCACGTGAAGATCGATCCGCCCGGCTTCGCGCTGGAAAGTTTCGACGTGATCGGCGGCTGGCGCGAGCAGTATCGCACCACCGGGAACGGCGACCGGAAAGACGTGATCGTGGACGGGCGCCGGATGCCGTACCGCTTGGGCGCGAAGGTCGATCCTTCAGACGTGATGCCGAACGGCGGTAAGTTCAAGAACATCGACGAGTTCAAGCAACTGCTGCTCAAGGACAAGGATCAGCTTGCGCGTGCGTTGACCGAGAAACTGTTGACGTATGCGACCGGCGCGGCCCCGGAAGCAACGGACAAAGCCGAGATCGAGGCGATCGTGAAGAAGGATCGCGAGAAGAACTACGGCTTCCGTACGCTCGTGCATGAGATTGTGCAGAGCAAGATGTTTCAGACCAAGTAGTGTTTGGTGTTTGGTGTTTCGTTCGGCGTTTCGTTGAAACTCGTTCGAGACGCGCTGCCCGAACACCACACACGAAACGCCAAACACCAAACACCAAACACGAGCCCCCAATGAATCTCTCACGACGAACGTTCCTCCGCGCCGCAGGCGTCTCGATGGCGCTTCCGCTGTTGGAATCGCACGCCAGCGGCGCACCGGCCGCCAAGACCCCGCGGCGGATGGTGTGCATCAACACGCCATTGGGACTGCACCCGGCCGCGTTCTTCCCGGAGAAGGTCGGCAAGGACTATGCCCTCACGCCATACCTGGAGATCGTGAAGGAGTTCCGCGACGACTTCACGGTCATCTCCGGGCTGTCGCACCCGGACGTCGGCGCGAGCCACGACTCCAACTTCAGCTTCCTGACCGGCGCGCCGCACCCGGAGCAACGCGCCGGCTTCAAGAACTCCGTCTCACTAGATCAGTTCGCGGCCGACTTCCTCCACGGTCAAACGCGATACGCGAGCCTGCCGCTGTCGTGCGAAGGCTTCGGCCTGGCTTGGACCAAGAGCGGTGCGCCGGTGCCGACGGAGTCCTGGCCGTCAGGCGTGTTCGCCAAGCTGTTCATCGAGGGCCGGCCGGATGATGTCGAAGCGCAGAAGCGCCGGCTTCAGGACGGGCAGAGCATTTTGGACGCGGTGCGCGAACAGGCGAAGGACACGCGAGCCACGGCGGGTGCCCGCGACCGCGAGAAACTCGATGAGTATTTCACCAGCGTTCGCGAACTCGAACAGCGGCTCGCACAGAACGAAGCGTGGGCGAAGAAGCCGAAGCCAAAGGTGGATGTGCCGCAACCGCAGAACGTGATGAACTCGACCGACTTGATCGCGAAGACGCGGGTGTGGTTCGACCTCATTCACCTCGCGTTACAGACCGATTCTTCGCGACTGGTGACTCTGCAACTGTTGGGCACGAGCGGGGTGCCGCCGATTCCGGGCGTGTCGCTCGGTCACCACGACCTGTCGCACCACGGCAAAGACCCGACCAAGATCGACCAACTCAAGAAGCTCGAAACTGAGAAGATGAAGACGCTACGCGACTTCCTCAAGAAGCTGAAGGACACGAAGGAAGACGGGGCCACGCTGCTCGACCGCACCACGGTGTTCTTCAGCAGCAACCTGGCCGACGCGAGCACGCACGGCGTGAAGAACATGCCGGTGCTACTGGCCGGCGGCGGCTTCAAGCACGGCTCGCACCTCGCGTTCGACCCTAAGAAGAACCCGCCGCTGTGCAACCTCTACGTGTCGATGCTCCAGCGCCTCGGGCTGGAGGTGGACAAGTTCGGGAGCAGCACTGGCACGCTGACCGGGCTGGAAATCGCGGGGTGAATTTGCGCGGCGCTACTCTGGCTTCACGCGCCCGAATTCATCGAGGCCGCACCGCGCGAAGATTTCCGCCGGGGTCACGTCCATGATTTGGCCGTTGCGTGACTCCGAGACGGTGCGACCCATGCGCGCGTATTCCAGTAGAGCGTCTTTGGTGGCGAGGTAGTGCGCCTTCTGGATGGTAAGGAGGGCGAAGTATTCGCACGTCGGAAGCGACGCGAGTTCAGCAGTTGTTCGCAGTCCGGGCGTTGCGGGAAGGCTGGCGCTCACGTGATTCCGGTCCGTTGTGCTGTTCGGCGCGATGGTGGTCGTGCCTCTGCGCGTTCTGACGTGATCCCTCTGCTGCCGGGTCTGATCGTCAATGAAGTACGCCGCTTGTCCTCAACATGATATCCGACAACCGACTTCGCGCAGCATCGCGCCGTGGCGATTCGGCTTGCCCACGGCTCGCACGCGGGCCATGATAACCCCTCGTTCACATCACAGGAGGTACGTCATGAAACCCCGCAACGTGTTCCTGGCCGCGGTCGCGGCGCTCGTCATCGCTCCAATCGCCCGCGCCGATGACTGGCCCGGTTGGATGGGGCCGAAGCGCGACAACGTGTGGAACGAAACCGGTATCCTGGAGAAGTTCCCGAAGGAAGGGCCGAAGGTGCTGTGGCGCACACCGGTCGCGGGCGGGTACGCGGGTCCGGCCGTCAGCGGCGGGATGGTGTTCGTCACCGACTACGTCACCGCCGCCGACGTGAAAGTCGATAACTTCGACCGCAAAGAGTTCAGCGGTAACGAGCGCGTCGTGTGCCTCGATCAGAAGACCGGCAAGGAGAAGTGGAAGCACGAGTACCCGGTGAAGTACGCGATCAGCTACCCGTCCGGGCCGCGCTGCACGCCCACCGTTCACGACGGCAAGCTGTACACGCTCGGCGCCGAAGGCAACATGTTCTGCTTCAACGCCGAGACCGGCAAAATCGTGTGGGAGAAGGAACTCAAGAAGGAATACAAGACGAAGAGTGCGCTGTGGGGCTACGCTTCGCACCCGCTCATCGACGGCAAGAACCTCATCACGCTCGTCGGCGGTGACGGGAGTCACGTGGTCGCGTTCGACCTGGCGACAGGCAAGGAAGTGTGGAAGTCCGGCTCGCAACCGGAGCAGGGCTACGCACCAGTGATGATCACCGAGGCCGGCGGGAAGCGGCAGTTGATCGTCGCGTGCCCGAAGGCCGTGTACTCGCTCAACCCGGCGAACGGCGAACGCTACTGGACCACGGCGTTCACCGCGGACAGCGGGTGCGTGGTGATGACGCCCGTGCGGGCCGGCGACCACCTCTACGTCGGCGCTTACCACGGCAAGAACCTGATGCTGAAGCTGACCGCGGACAAGCCCGGTGCGGAAGTGGTGTGGAAGGACAAGAAGGGCCACGGCATATCGCCGGTGAACGTGCAACCGTTCCTGCAGGACGGTGTTCTGTACGGCTACGACGACGAGGGTTCGTTGTTCGGGATCGAGATCCCGAGCGGCAAGCGCCTCTGGGATTCGACCGGGCCGGTAGGCGGCGAAGAGCCTCAAGGCTCGGCCACCGCATTCATGGTGAAGAACGGCGACCGGTTCTTCTTCTTCGCCGAAACCGGCAACCTCGTGATCGGCAAACTAACGCCGAAGGGCTACGTCGAGATCGACAAGGCCAAGATTCTGGAGCAAACGAACAACGCGTTCGGGCGCAAGGTCGTGTGGTGTGCCCCGGCCTACGCCGACAAGAAGATGTACGTCCGCAACGACAAGGAAATCGTCTGCGTGGACCTGGCGAAGTAGAAGAGAAAGAGGGTTCACCGCCGAGACCGTGGAGACCGGAGAGGAAGACAGCAGAGAGTGAGAAGAGGCGTTCTCTTTTCTCTGCGGTCTCTGCGGTGAACCCTACTTACCCGAACCGGCGCTGGCGCTGAACAAGGTACTCGATCAGCGCCTTGTCGAACCCGACGGACGTGTCCATGCCGAGGTAGTCCACGTTCGCGGCCGTGCATTCCGATTTGATGTAGGTGCGGAACTCTTCCACGAACGCGACGTAGTCGTCGCGGATGCCGGTCGCGTCGATCTCCTTGTGTTCGGGCGATTCCACGTCCGCGAAGTCCACCAGTCCCGTCAGCGGGAACTTTGCTTCGAGCACGTCGAGCACGTGGAACACGATGACTTCGTGTCCGGAGTAGCGAAGCCGATAGAGGCTCCGAATCAGTGCGTCCGCTTCGGTCTTCCAGTCGTCGGTGGTCGGCAGCAGGTCGCTGAAGAGCATCACGAGGCTCTTGCCCTTGATCATGGACGCGAGCTGAAACAGGCTCTCCGGGATGTTCGTCTCGCCGGTCGGTTGCAGGTTCGCGAGCACGGAGAGGATGGTCCCGAGTTGCGACCGCTTGCTCTTCGGCGGGATCACCGTTCGCAACTTCGTGTCGAACGCGACCAGTCCCACCGGGTCTTGCTGGTAGATCATCAGGTAGCCGAGCGCCGCCGCGAGGCACACCGCGTAGTCGAACTTGGTGAGCGTTTCGTCGGCGGCCCCGAGTTGCGTCCAATCGATCTTCACGCCGGCTTTGCGTGCTTCCGCGGGTCCGCTCCAGTCCATCGACTTCGACAGATCCATGACGAGGTAGCCCGTCATGTTCGTTTCGGCCTGGTACTTCTTGACGAAGTATTTTCCGGTCTTCGCGTACACGCTCCAGTCGAGCGTCTTGAGGTCGTCGCCGGGGCTGTACTTGCGATGCTCCGAGAACTCAACGGAGAACCCGTGGTATGGGCTGGAGTGAAGCCCGGACAGGAACCCTTGCACGATGAACTTCGCCCGGAGGTCGAGCCGTGCGACTTGACGGATCACTTCTGGGCGGAGGTACTTTTCTGCTGTCATTGTTGGGCCTGCTCCTCACAGCGATTCCGCCCTGTGAACCTGCGTCAATACTCCTGCACCAACAACTCACCAGTCGCGGCGAACCAACCGCGGCCGTCGATCTGATACACACCATTCGTCGCGGACGCGAGGAACCGGCACGCTTCCTCCAGCACTTTCTCCGTCAATACTTCGTCGGGCACGTCCACCGGTTTGCGCAGCGTGATTAACTGCTTCGTCTGAATCACGCGTTCCATCAGCGGGACGCTGTTCGGGCTGTAGTCCATTGTCTCCAACTCGGCCGCGTGCGCGTTCAGGTCGTCGCGCAGGTCGTCTTCCTTCGTGAGATAACGTGCGAGCAGAACGGGCGCACCCGTGGGCAGGCGCAACTCGCCGCTCGTCCAGCCGAATTCGTCTCCCTTGAAGTGCGGTGCCACGGCCAAGCCGCACGCGTGCAACTGCGCCGCCATCGCGACCGGCGCCGGCTGCATTTCAGACGCTCCGAACACGCGATACCACATCTTGAAGTCCCCAGTCCTCAAGTCTCAAGTCTCAACCCGTCTCTGAGTCCTCCGACTTGAGACTTGAGGACTTGAGACCTATGTTTTGCGACCCTTCCCGATGTACTTCGGCGGATCCGGTTCGCTCACGATCTTCAGCAACTCCACCACGATGTCGTCGCTGGTGCGGCCCTCGGCTTGCGCCTGGAAATTCGCGCTGACGCGGTGGCGCAACACCGGGATCGCGGCCTTCTTGATGTGCGAGAGGCTCACGCTCGGCTCGCCTTCCATCGCCGCGAATGCCTGACCCGCCTGCGCCAGGAAGATGCCGGCCCGCGGCCCGCCGCCCCAGTCCACGAGCCGCTTGATCACCTCCGGTGCGCTCGGGTCTTTCGGACGCGTCGCGCGCACCAGCTTCACGATGAATTCGTTCACAAACGTCGGCACTTCGACCTTCTTCACCAGTTTCTGCCACGCGATGATGCGCTCGGCTGTTAGCACCTTCGTAAGGTCCGGTTTGTCGCCGCGAGTGCTCATCGCCACGATCAACCGCTCGTCCTCAAGTGTCGGATAGTCCACCTTGATGTTGAACATAAACCGGTCGAGTTGTGCTTCGGGTAGCGGGTAGGTGCCTTCCTGTTCGATCGGGTTCTGGGTTGCAATGACGAAGAATGGCTCTGGTAACTTCATCGTCTCCTGGCCCGCAGTCACCTGTCGTTCCTGCATCGCCTCGAGCAGCGCGGCCTGTGTCTTTGGCGGCGTGCGGTTGATCTCGTCGGCCAACACGATGTTCGAGAAGATCGGCCCACGAACGAACCTAAACTCACGCTTCCCATCAGCAGTTTCGTCGAGGATCGTCGTGCCGGTGATGTCTGAGGGCATCAAGTCGGGCGTGAACTGAACGCGCTTGAACGCGACGCTCAGGATTTGTGCGATTGAGCTGACGAGCAGCGTTTTCGCGAGGCCCGGCACGCCGACCAGAAGGCAATGCCCGCGGGTGAAGATCGCGGCCAGCACCTGCTCGATGACTTCGCTCTGACCCACCACGACGTGCCGAAGTTGGTCGAGCATCGCGAGGCGGTCGGCAGAGAACTTGTTCAGGTAGTCCGTAAAGCGGTCGTCGGCCACTGGTGCGGCTCCTGGTGCGTGTTGGGTTCGCGAATCGGCATTTTACGGACTGGAGCCGGAAGTGCGCGCGGCCGAGCCGCTTGCGGCTTCGCGGGCGTATTCCCCGCGAAGCCGCAAGCGGCTGAACACCAACGATTCGTTGTGAGTCACGCGGCTTCGGGGAGTGCGATCTGGAGCGGGGGGAACAGGAAGCCGGCGGGCGTGGGCAGACCACCGGGACCGTGCGGGCCGGCCGGGGTGCCTTCCCACGGGTGAACGCGCAGCGCGTCCAGAACTCGCTCCGCGAGTTCGAGTGCTGCGCGACCGTCGACACCGCTCACACGCGGCGTGTCGCCGGTACGAACGCAGTCGATGAAGTGCCGCAGTTCCGCCTTTAACTGGTCCTGCTTGCGGTCCGCGTCCAGGTTCAGAACCTGCAGGTGCCGGCCGAACACCTCGTCTTTGAGACGCGCCTTCGCGGCGGCGTCCATCGCGTCGGCGCGCAACCCGTGCCGTCGTACCTCTTCGCTCTGCTGAACGAGAATGAGCTTTCGCGTGACGAAGTCGATGCCCGCGTAGCCCTCCGGCGCCCAGATACGGAGCCTGCGCTTCGGGTGCCTGGTAATTCGACTCGCGGTCACATGCGCGATGCACCCGTTCTCGAATTCCAGACGCGCGTTCACCATGTCCTCGTGCCCGCCGAATACCACCGCGCCGACCGCGGACACGCGCATCACCTTGCCGCCCACGAGCGCGAGCAGCAGGTCGAGGTCGTGAATCATCAGGTCGAGTACGGCACCGATGTCCACGGAACGGCCGGTGAACGGACCGTGCCGCTCGGCCTCCACGAATTTCGCCCGGATGGGGCGTTTCACGAGTTCTTCAAACGCCGGGTTGAACCGCTCGATATGGCCGACCTGTAGTGGTACTTTCGCCTTGTCTGCGAGCGCAATGAGTTCGTCGGCTTCCGCGACCGTGCGGCACACCGGCTTCTCGACCAGCACCGGAACGCCAGCCTTCAGGAACGCGCTGGCGACCGCGTGGTGGTGGATTGTGGGCGTGACCACGCTGACCGCTTCGACCTTGTCGAGGAGCGGTTGGAAGCACTCGTAGGGCGTGGTACCGAGTTTGGTCGCGATGGCGTGAGCCTGCGCTGGGTTCGCGTCCACCACGCCGACCAATTCTACGTCCGGTAATTCCGAGAGGATGCGCGCGTGGTGCTGTCCCAGGTGTCCCACCCCGATCACCGCCATCCGCAGACGATCCATGTTGCACCCGTCAAAAGTCGTAAAGTCTCAAGTCGTAAAGTCGAAAGATGTCGGTCAGTCGGTCGTCAAGCGGCGCGGCTCGTCGGTTTCCCGACTTGACGACTTTCGGCTTTACGACCTTCCGACGTGGTGCCAGCGAGCGTGCGGGCTAGTTCCACGTTGAGGGCGTGCCCGCTTCGGTATCCGACCACGTGGCCGGCGAGGTCGAACCCACACAAGGCGAGGTCGCCGAGCAGGTCGAGGATCTTGTGCCGGGCCGGTTCGTCGGCGAAGCGGACCGCGTTGTCGATCAGACCCCGTGGGCCGAACACGAGCAGGTCTGCTCCAGTGAGGTGGCGGCCGACGCCTTCCGCACGCAGCGCGTGCGCCTCGGGTTCGGTGAGGAAGGTGCGGCACGCCGACAGGTCGCGTGCGAACGTTTCAGGGGTCACGGTGAGAGTATGTGTCTGCGGCAGGATCGGTGAATCGGCTCCGTAATCGAGCCGGTAACTGACACGCAGTCCGGCGACGTTGGTCGGGTGCAGGGCGAGCGTCGCCCCCGGTCCGCGGACGACAACCGGTTCCGAGGCGGCGCAGATCGGGCGCTGGGTTTTCTGGTTCACGAAACCAGCGCCGAAGATCGCCGAGACGAATCCTGCGGCCGACCCGTCGAGGCCGGGCGGTTCGGAACCATCGACTTCCACCACGCAGTTATCGACGCGGAGGCCGGAGAGGGCCGAGAGGACGTGCTCAACGAGTGTGATCCCGGTGGACAACGGGCCGAGCGTGGTCCGGCGCTGCGTCCCGCTGACGCGGGCGGCGCGGGCCGGGATCGCGGGCGAGTCCACCAGATCGATGCGCCGGAACACGAGTCCGGTGTTCGCGTCAGCTGGCAGGAACCGCAGGCACACACGGGCGCCGGTCACGAAGCCCACGCCTTCGACGGTCGCGGGAGCCGCGAGAGTTCGTTGCTGTCGGTAGCCGATGATGCGCACGATGTTCGCCTTCCCTGGCGTAACCGTTCCAAACCGAATCGAGTTGTTCGCGTTCGTTCGGGCCGGTCGGTGCGCCTTAATATCGGCGCCCCGACCGGCCCAAGTTTAACATCTTACCCGAACTGCTTACTTCGGGACCGGGGCCGGGCCGGGGCCAGGCAGACCCGTCGTAGTCGGCGGAACTTCGAGTTTGGTCAGATCCACCTGCTTGCCCTGCGCGTCTACCGGCAGATACCACGCGTTGAGCGTCTTCACGACGACCCCCGTGATGTCCGCGTGAGCGGCCACGTAGAAGGGTTGCGCCGCCGGCGGCTTCAGTTTGAGTTCCTTGATGTACGGGCTTTTCAGCTCTTCCGCGGTCACCGCGTCCGGGTAAGCGAACACGATGTGGTAGCCGTTCATCTCGGCTGTCTTGTCCACCACCTGCTTGATCTTGTCATACAGATCCGAAATGATCGAACTCGCGTCATCGTTGAGCTGCTTGTTGATCTTCCGGTCCTCGTCCTCAATGGCCCGCGTCAGCGCCAGCATCCGCTGAACCTTCTGCTCTTTGTTCGGGTCGTTCGGAGCCTTCTGAAGATCCTGCTGGTGCTGGATGTACTCGCCGCGCCAGGCGAGCAACTGCTTCGACATCTCGTTCTTTTTGAGGTTCAGCAGGTGAACCTGATACTTGGCCTGGCCGAAGTCGCGCATGACCCCGGCCATGTTGAACACTGCGACCGTGGGCCGGGTGGGTGTAGGTGCGGCCGGCGGCGCGCCGGGCGCCGGGGGCTGCGCGTGCGCCGCGCTCGTTAGATACAGCGCGCCCGCGACGCCGAGCACTCCCGACAGGAACATGAACGTGCGATTCACTCCTCAGTCCTCCTCTATGTCCGCTCCGGTGCCGCGGGTTCCGGTCCCGCGGGCTGTACAAACACCGGCCCGCGATGCGGGCGCTGTAGGCGGTAAAGTCCGGCGAATCCGTGCCTTAGACCGTTTCCGCTTACGTTCCCCTCGGTGCCGTGGCGAGCGTAGATACCCAATGGCTCTGGGGGCGTCAATGCTAACGGGGTAAGTGTCCGGTGGCGGGTAATTCGTTCGTCCAGAACGCGTTAAGTACGTGCGACGGCGGACACCTTAAACCGGCGCGGTCGGTTCCGTCGATGTCAATGTGGTGCGGTTTCGCACCCTGAGGTGTTTTGCCATGAAGACGGTCTTGCAGTTAATAATCCCTGTCGTGGCGCTGGCCGGTGGCGCCGTGGCGCTGGCGCTGTCAGGAGGGTGTGGCTCGAACGCACCACTTCCAGGACCAGCGACGGTGCGGGGAAAGTTGTTGCTGAACGGGCAACCTGTCGCGGGCGGCTTGGTGGTGTTCACGCCGCACCCGGAACGCGGCAGGCACGGCAAATCGGCTTACGGCGAAACCGGTTCCGACGGCTCGTACACGCTGCAACTCGAGAAAGCGAATGCGATCCCGGCGGGGTGGTATCGCGTTTCGCTCTCGCCCGCACCTGCTGTAACCGCAAGCGTGACGTTCCCAGCGAAACTCTCTCGCCCGGACCTATCGGGGATCGAGCGCGAGGTACAGGTGGGAAAAGAGCATGTGTTCGAGTTCGAGGTGGCAGTGAAGGAGTAGCGAAGAATCTGCCCAGCCCCTTCCCTATGAGGGAGGAGCTGGGGATAGGTTGCCTTTCAATACCCATACCGCTGGATAACGTCGCCCCAGCGTTCCTCGACCTTTGCCCGCTGCTCGTCGGGGAGCAGGTACGTGTTCGTCTCGTAGTTCGCGTTTTGCCGCTGGTATTCCTCGACACGCGGTCGCACAGTCTCGAAGTCACCGAGGTTCAGCGTCGCGTACACCTTCTGCAATTCCCCGACTGGGTCGCGGACCAGGTTCTCGTATCGCATTTCCGTGAAGTGCCCAGACTTGAACAACGGTCGCGCCTCCTCCAACCGGTCGTAAATGATGCGGAACTCGCGCAACACTTTTTCCTCAAAACCTGCGAAGTCGGTGGGCGTCTGCAACCCGTGGCGCCGGGCCATCGACTTCCACAGGTTCACCGTGGACGGGAATACGACTCGCGGATCGCGCACGATGTGAACGAACTTCGCGTCCGGAAACAATTCGAGTAGCACCGGGACGCGGGCCGTGTGCGGCGGCGACTTCAGCACGAGTTGCTTGCCCGTGCGAACGGTCACTTCCTTCAGAAAACGGACGAACACACGCTTCCACTTTGCGAGTTGCGCCGGGCTGAGACCGGAGAGGTCGAGCGCACCGGAGTCTTTCGGCAGCCGGTTTGGGAACGCAAAGTCCGTATAGGTCGATCGCACCCCGAGCAGCGCCAGCGCGAATTCGTCTTCCTGCGGGCGCTCCCAGCCGAACGGCATGTTGTCCATCGGCCGCTTCTCGGGCAGCATCCACTTGGCGTATCGCTTGAAGAACTGGTTCGTGAGCAGTGCGTGGTGCGGGTTGAAGCAATCCTGCATGTCTGGGAAGCCGAACTGCGGGTCGCGGATCAACAGTTCGTGGAGGAGCGTGGTGCCGGTGCGCCAGTGGCCGATCACGAACACCGGCGGTTTGTCGATGTCTGTGGCGCGGACGCGATCGCCGTGCCAGCCGTTCAGAGTCCACCGGAGCACGGTGTTCATCACCGAGTTGACCGAGACGATGCCCGCGATGTACCAGTACGCGGGCTGCACAGCGAACCCGTTATCCTTTAGCATTCGGAGCCAAGTAAAGACGTCGGTGCCCTCCCAGATGCGTGGAGCCCATTCCCGTTTTTGTGGCTTGTCGGGCTTTGCGCTCGGTGCGGCGTGATCGGTCGGCATCGGTTCGGCCGCGTTCGGAGGCATCCCGTGTTCCTTCGCGCTGGTCTGCATCTACTCAAGTGAAGAGATTCCGCGTGCGACGGCAACCCCGCGTCACCTCCGCGATTGTTCGCCGCGGCGGTTCCGGGTAGATTCAGGGTTGAGAAACAAACCGACAGGATGTGCCGATGGCGAAGTCGAAGCCGACACCCGATCCCGCCGCACCAACCACACCGGCGTATACGGTTGTCGCGCGCCGATACCGTCCGCAGCAGTTTTCGGACTTGATCGGGCAGGAACACGTCGCGAACGCGCTTGTGAACGCGCTCAAGTCTGGACGCGTTGCGCACGCGTACCTGTTCACCGGTGCCCGCGGGGTGGGCAAAACGAGCGCCGCGCGCATTCTCGCGAAAGCGCTCAACTGCGTGAAGGGACCGACGCCGACGCCGTGCGACATGTGCGATAGTTGCCTCGCGGTGATGACCGGCGACGACGTGGACGTGTCCGAGATCGACGGCGCGAGCAACGGCCGCATCGACGAAGCGCGCGACCTGCGCCAGAACGTAGGGTTCAGGCCCACCCGCGGGCGCTACAAGATTTACATCATCGACGAAGTTCACATGCTCTCCACGGGTGCGTTCAATGCGCTGCTGAAAACAATGGAGGAACCGCCGGAGCACGTGAAGTTCATTCTCGCGACCACGGAAGTGCAGAAGATCCCGATCACAATCCTGTCGCGGTGCCAGCGGTTCGACTTCGCGCACGTCGGCGCGGGAAAGATTTTCGACCAACTCAAGCGCATCTGCGAGAGGGAAGGGCACCCCGCCGATGACGACGCGCTGCGGCTCGTGGCACGCCGCGCCGCGGGTTCGATGCGAGACTCGCAATCACTGCTCGACCAACTGCTCGCGTCGGCGCCGGGCAAACTCACTGCGGAGCAGGTGAGCGCGGTTCTGGGTACCGCGGGCGACGATCGCGTCATCCAGCTCGCGACAGCGATTCTCGCGAATGACGCGAAGGCGGCACTCGATCTGATCGCCGCGTGGGTGGATCAGGGGCTTCAGATTACGGAACTCGTCGATCAGCTCGTGGAATACTGGCGCGCGCTGATGCTCGTGAGTTGCGGCGGGGCGGACATTCGCGAACTGCCGGTTTCGCCGAACCAGTTCGAGGCAGTGAAAACGCAGGCGTCGGCGATCACGCTCGATGCGATCCTCGCGGGTCTTGAGGTGCTGACCGCGACGAAGACACGCATGCGGGGCAGCGCGCACACGCAGGTGCTACTCGAAATGGCCGTGGTCCGGTTGAGCAAACTCCGCGAACTGCGTTCGGTCGAGCAACTCGTGCAACTCGCCACGCAATCGGGTGTAGTTGTTACGGCACCCGTCGCGGGCGCGAACACCGCGACGAGGCCAGCACCAGCGCCGACGAATCCCGCGAACGATGCCGGGAAAAAAAACGGCCCGCAGACAGTTAAGCCGAGCGAAAACGGTGCTACAAATGCAACGGTGTCAACTGTTCCGTTGAGCGAATCGACACTTCAAGACGTGTGGGAACGCTTTCTCCGTTACGCTCGGGAGAAGTTCCCGATCTTGGCGAAACACCTTAGCTTTGCAAATTCACATGCAAATTCTGGGCCAAATGCCCTGGTAATACGCTTCCCTGCAAGCTATGCTGATTCGCGTAAGGAATGCGAGACCGAGGCCAACACGCAGCGATTCGTGAACGCTCTCAAGCAAGTGACTGGGCAGCAAGTGAGCGTGCGGTTTGAAGTAGACCACGCCGCAACCACTCAACCGGCGGACAAAGGGCAGCCGATCCCAACTGTCCTCGCGCCGACCAACAGCAAGAGGTGGCTCGAGTCGCTTCCGATGTTCAAGAAGGCCAGCGAGGCGTTAGGCGCCGAAATCCGAGCCATCGACGACGACTTTAACCCGCACGCGCCGCCAAAACCGGTCGCGAAGACGGACGATGAGAACGATACCGACGAGGAATGACCGCCATGTTCAAAGGACTCGGGTCGATGCTGAGCCTCCTGGGAAATCAGGGGAAGATTCAGGAAGAGATTCAGAAGTTCCAGGCGCAGGTCGGGCAAATCACCGCGGAGGCGAGCAGCGGTGCAGGCTACGTCACCGTGAAGGTGAACGGACGCATGGAAGTGTTGAGTGTTCGCATCTCCGAAGACGCGATGAAGCTCAACGACCGTGAGATGCTCGAAGACCTCGTGACCGCTGCGATCAACCAGGCGCTGACGAAAGTGCGGGCGCAACTCGCCGAAGAGAGCGCGAAGATGGCCGCGAACATCGGGTTGCCTCCGGGCATGCTCGGTGGCGGCGGGTTCCCCGGGATGGGAGCGTGAACGATGCGCGAGTTCATCGTCTTTTTGCGGATGGGCATCTGGACACGGTGAAGGCGCAGAGGATCGTACCTGCGCATCGCACTTATTCCACCGGACGCTTCTTATTTCGGTGAGCGGGTGGGGGCGACACGGTTGCGATGTTCGACCAGCGCGAACTGCTTGTCGTATCGTCGCCGGAGTACTTGGTATCGGTATCGAAGGGCGAGCCAATCGTTCCCGGGCTTTACATCCTCGAAGACGGCAGTGATTCGCCGATCCAGTCGTTTAATCAGGAGGCGGGGGACGTGTCTGAACAGGCGGGAGTGATCGCGGAGTTGCTGAAGGAGTTAACGAAACTCCCAGGCATCGGCCCGAAGAGCGCGGAGCGCATCGCGCACTTCCTGCTCGCGGGCGACCGGCGACACGCGACTGAACTCGCGGACGCGCTGCGAGCCGTCGCCGATAAGATCCACCCGTGCCCGGAGTGCTTCAATCTGACCGACAGCGAGTTGTGCCCGATTTGTGGAGACCCAAAGCGCGACGCAGGGTTGCTCTGTGTGGTGGAATCGCCGCGTGATGTGAACTCATTCGAGCGCGCCGGGAACTTTCGCGGGCTGTATCACGTGCTCGGCGGACGGCTCGCACCGCTCGACGGGATGGGGCCTGAGCGATTGACCTTCACCGCACTCGCGGATCGCGTGCGCCGCGGTGGGGTGCGCGAGGTGATTCTCGCGACCAGCCCGACACTCGAAGGCGACGGAACCGCACTGTTCGCGTCAACAGTGTTGGCCCCGATCGGTGTCTCGATCACGCGCTTGGCACGCGGCTTGCCAAGCGGGAGTTCTCTGGAACTCGCGAACTCGCAGATGCTGGCCGAGGCACTCGACGGTCGACGGTCGTTCTAAGCCGGTTTGTGCGCGAAACTGCGCGTGAGTACCGCGTAGGTCGTCTCGGCGTCGGGAAATCGCGAAGTAGCGGATTCAATTAGCGGAGTTCGAGTCAAGGATCGGATCGCGAGGCTCGCCCACCTGTGCCCCGCGCACGTTTTAGAGAGGAATCCGATGAGCGGTCTTGAGATGCGAATGGACATCCGTGTGCGGCAGGATTTACGCATGGTGCTCGCACCACGCATGATTCAGTCCATGGAAATTCTTCAACTGTCCATCACCGACCTACAAGCGAAGATCGAGGAAGCGCTTCAGGAGAACCTGTTCCTGGAGTTGAAGGAGAAACTTGGCGAAACCGACGAGGCAGCGCCGATTGAGTTCAACCCCGACTCGCCGTTGAAGCATGACGAGTCCGGCGATCTGGAGTTCAACCGGCTCGAAGAACTCAACCGCGACTGGGACGACTACTTCAATGAGGAGCACCGCGGTAGCCGGGCTGCGACGGAAGAGCAGGGCGACCGGAAGCTCGAAGCGATGGCGAACATGCCCGACCGGCCGCCGTCGCTGCAAGACTACCTCGCGGACCAACTCGGCGAACTCGAACTGGAAGAAGAAGAACGCCGGCTCGCACGGCACATCTGTAGTTTCGTGGACCGCACCGGCTACCTCGGCGCCCGCGAGCGCGCCAGCGAGGACGACGACAAGGACACATTCCGCACGGTCACGCTCGAAGAGATTGCGGCGCTCTACGATCAACTCACGACCGCAGAGGACGTGGAAGACACGCTCGTACACGTGGTTCAGAAGCTCGACCCGCCGGGCGTCGGCGCACGCGACCTCAAAGAGTGCCTGCTCATGCAGGTGCCCACCGAAGGATCGCTGACGGAAGCCTTGCGCGTCCTGATTCGCGACCACCTCGAAGACGTGGCTTACAACCGCATACCGGTGATTCAGAAAGCGACGCGGTTCGACATTCCAACCATTCAGGATGCGATCGCGGCGATTCATCACCTTGACCCGAAGCCGGGCTTGAAGTTCTCCGACAGCGGGACTCAGTACGTGATGCCCGACGTGGTCGTGGAGCGCGCCGACGACGACGATTACACGGTGCGGCTCACTGACGAGTGGGTGCCGCGCATCCGCGTGAGCAAGCGCATCGTCGATATGTGCAAGCGGCAGGATCTGTCCGACGACGTGAAGAAGAAACTGCAGCAGAAGTTGCAGTCGGCCGACTGGCTGGTGAAGGCTGTTGAGCAGCGCCGCAACACGCTCACGAGGGTGACGAAGGCGATCATCGACCACCAGCGCGCGTTCCTCGACTTCGGGCCGGAACACATCCAGCCCCTGAAGATGCAGCAGATCGCGGATCAGGTGAAGGTTCACGTGACGACCGTGAGCCGGGCGGTGGACGACAAGTGGGTGCAGACGCCCCGCGGCGTGTTTCCCTTGAAGCGATTCTTCGGCGGCGGGAAGGCGAAGAACGAGAATGACGTGAACAGCGAAGTCGTTGCCTACGAGGTGATGAAGCAGAAGTTGCTCGAACTCGTCTCGAACGAGGACAAATCGAGTCCGCTGTCGGACGAAGAACTGGTGACGCAGTTGAAGGCCGGTGGGTGCCCGGTGGCCCGGCGCACCGTTACCAAGTATCGCAAGATGCTCAAGATACCCAGTAGCCGCCAGCGCAAGGACTGGTCGCTCTCGACGGCCCCGTGAATCACGTTCCGGTTGGTGTTGTCTGTTTCGTCGTGGTGCAGGCGGCCCGCTGGCTCAGGCTTTGCAAGCGAACCGTCTACACCACGATTCAGACACTCCCGTTGATCTCGTTTCCCCCTTGTGACTACAGTTCCTCGCTGACCACCCAAGCGAGGGCTCCGTTTGACACCACCCACGCAGAGCAGCGCAGCGCCTCACTCGTACTGGACCGACTCGCCCGTGTGCGTGTTTGGCGGGAATGGGTTCCTCGGGCGCCACATCGTTGCGAAATTGCTCGAACGCGGCGCGCGGGTGCGCACGCTGTCGCTTCCGGGTCCACCGGTCGGTGACCCGCATCCGAACCTCGACGCGCGCACCGGCGATCTGGCTGACCCCGACGCGGTGCATGCTGCGGTTAAGGGGGCGCGAGTCGTGTTTCTGGCGGCCGGTCCGGTCGGAGCCGGCGGAAGCGCAGCCCGCGCGATGGGCACGCACACGGACGCGTTGACCCGCGTTCTGGGCGCGCTACCGGGCGACGCGCGACTCGTTCTTACGTCGAGCATCGTGGCCGTTGGCGCCGGACGCGGCGAGGCACGCGACGAAGACTCACCGTTTCCAAATGCAGGGATGTGTGTCGCATATGTTCAGGCGAAGCGCGCCGCGGAAGAAACCGTGCTCGCATTGGCCGAGCAGAGGAACGTTGTGGTCGTGAACCCCGGTTACTTGTTCGGCCCGGACGACCCGGGCCTGTCGGTGATGGGCGAACTGTGCGTGCGGTTCTGGCGCGGGAACCTTGCTGTTCCTCCGCCGGGCGGGATCAACGCGGTGGACGTGCGCGACGTGGCCGAAGGGCACCTGTTCGCGGCCGAGCGCGGAACCGCCGGCCGGCGCTACATTTTGGGAGGCGAGAACGTGCGGTTCGCGGAACTGTTCGCGATGCTCGCACGGGCCGGAGGGTTACGGCGCGCGTTTCTGCCGTCGTTTCGCCCGGCGGCACCCGCGTGGGCGTACTGGGCGCTGGCCGCATGCGCCGAACTTGGGCATCGCGTTACCGGGAAAGAACCGCGGCCATCGTTCGAGTTCGTGCGGCTGTTCCGTCGGTGCTGGTTTGTTCAGTCAACGCGTGCGGAAACGGAGCTCGGCTATCGCGCGCGACCGCTCAGCGAGACACTGGCAGACACGTTCGCGTGGCACGCGACGCGTACGCGAGTTGCTCCGCGCGGGTTGAATCGGTTGTGGTTGCGGTCGGTGCAGTCAGCGCTTCGTGGCGCGGAACAGGAACGCCTGGTTCGCGAAACTCAACTGGTGATCGATGTTGGTGAACCCGGCCACCGTCAACTTTGAGTTGATCGTTTCGACCGACAGATAGTGGAACCGCCCCTTTCGGGCCTCGCGTTTCAACCACCCGCCGTAGCGCCACATGCCGTAGAGCTTGCCGAGGAACCGCAGTTTGCGGTTCGCCGACCAGAACGCACGCATCGCGTTCCAACCCACCCGACCCCACGACGGTTCGGGCACGTTTACCGAGAACACGAACCGCGCGCCGGGCTTCAACACGCGGTGTACTTCGCGCAACAATCCGTCGTAGGCGTCGCACGTCCAGCGCTGCTGGGCTTCTGAGTAGGATTCGGCGTACTGAATCGCGAGGCCACTCACGGCACCGTCGAAGAGATTCTCGCCCGCCCACGGCAACCCGGCGCTAAAGTCCACGGCCTCGAACCGCAACCGCTCGAACGGTTGCGGGGAGAGTGCCTGGGCTAGTTTCTCGAACGACTTGGCATTGAGGGCCGCCACATCGAGGCCAACGAGTTCCGCGAGTTGGCCTTCACTCTTCGTCCAGAGCGCGCGGCACAGGCGCCCGGCCCCGCACCCGAGGTCGAGCCAGCGCCCGCCGGGTTCGGGGTTCAGCCATGCGGTCGTGTCAGCCAGCAGTTCCTGGTACGCTGGCATCTCGTGCTGACTCCAGAACGCTTTCGCACAGCGGTCGTCGCGCCAGTAGTTCCGGGCCATGGTCGTCGTCACGGGTGTCGCCTCGCTAGGTGGTCAGGCCGCGCTATTGCGGCGTGCGCAGTTCTTCGGTCAGTGTGGTATTTAGAATGTGTTCGAGGTCGATGAGAACGCGCGCGGCGTGGCGCCCGTCGATCACGCGGTGGTCGTAGATGACCTTGATTGTTACGCGGCCGTCGGCTTGGATCGGGCCGAATGTCAAGTATGTCGTGAGCGGCGTGAGTGGGTGCATCTGCTCGACGCCTTGCGCGCCGAGGCTCGACATCATGAACGTGCCGAACCGCTTGGCCCGCTTGTACCCAGAGAAGTAGAGGGACGACCAGAACGCGAACCGCCGCAGGAGCCACGGTTGCCGGCCCATCCGCAGCACCTGCCGGAACGGCGACACCGATAGTACGTCGTCTTCGCGGAACCGACGCAAATGTTCGTTGAGGAGTGCGAGCGGGGTCGTTTCCGGCGCGACGACTTTCGCGCCGAGTACCACCGGTTCGCCTTGCCACTCGCGCTCGATCAGGACCGTGCAGGTGCTGTGCGGGTGTTCGTAGAATCGTGCGTAGGGGTAGGGAATGTACGCACGCCGCAACACCGGGTGGTGCTGACTGACGAGGCCGTAAGCTTTCATGAAGAGGCTAGTCCACGATACGGCGGTTCTCGCACGCCGGGCCTCAACGAGTGCGTCGATGCGGCAGTCGCGCGCCAGTGGGAGCGATGGGACGTACTTGGCGTGGTGCAGCAGTTCGGCCACTATACGCCGTGCGGGGGAGAGCGGAATCACCTTCCCGCGCAGATAGCTCCCCATCGCCGCTCCCGGTGTGAACACGGTAGACGCGAACTTATAGACGTGATCGGTGAACCCGGTCAAGGCGGACCGCCGTATAATCCTGGCATGCTCACTCCCGAAGAACTCTCCAGCCAGGAAACCGCCATTCGTCTCGGCGGAGGCGCGAAGGCCATCGAACGCCAGCACGAGAAAAACCGGCTCTCCGCGCGCGAGCGAATCGCGAAGTTGCTCGACGCCGGCACCGAGTTCTTCGAGTTAGGTTTGTGGGCCGGCTGGAAGATGTACACCGAGTGGGGCGGTGCGCCGAGCGCCGGGGTCGTCACCGGTGTGGGGGTCGTCTCCGGGCGGTGTGTAATGGTAATCGCGAATGACGCAACAGTGAAGGCCGGCGCGTTCTTTCCGATGACGTGCAAGAAGGTGCTGCGCGCTCAGCGCATCGCGACCGAGAACCGGTTACCGTTAGTGTACCTCGTCGATTCCGCGGGCGTGTTCTTGCCGCTCCAAGACGAAGTGTTCCCGGACGAAGACGACTTCGGCCGCATCTTCCGCAACAACGCGGTGATCTCGGCCGCGGGCATCCCGCAGTTCGCCGCGATCATGGGGAATTGTGTTGCGGGCGGCGGCTACCTGCCGGTGTTGTGTGACGTGCTGCTCATGACCGAGGGCAGCGGGTTGTACCTTGCCGGTCCGGCACTGGTGAAGGCCGCGATCGGTCAAGTGGTCGATTCGGAATCGCTCGGCGGCGCGAAGATGCACGCCGCGATCAGCGGTACCATCGACTACCGTGAACCCGACGAAGACACCTGCATAGAGCGACTACGTCGGCTGGTCGGTGTCCTTCCAGCAGACAAACCATCAACCTCCGCAGGCCCACCCGCTGCGTCAGATGGGCAGGAGCAGTGGAACAGTTTCACCAAGCCCGAATACGACGTGCGCGATCTGCTCAAGTTGGTTCTCGATGACGCCCCATTCGACGAGTACAAGGCGGACTACGGCCAGACCATCGTGTGCGGTTTCGGCAAACTCGGCGGCGCAACCGTGGGTGTGGTGGCGAACCAGAAGACGCGCGTCAAATCGGCCGAAGGGCCTTTGCAGTTCGGCGGCGTGATCTACGTGGACTCTGCGGAGAAGGCCGCCAGGTTCGTGATGGACTGCAACCAACTCCGCGTGCCCATTCTCTTCGTTCAGAACGTGAACGGTTTCATGGTGGGCAAGGAATCCGAGCAGGCCGGGATCATCAAGGCTGGCGCGAAGCTCGTGAACGCGATCTCCAACAGCGTGGTGCCGAAGCTCACGCTAATCACCGGCGGCTCCTATGGAGCCGGGAACTACGCGCTCTGTGGCAAAGCGTTCGACCCGCGATTCATCCTTGCGTGGCCGGGCGCCCAGTATGCCGTAATGGGCGGGAACCAGGCCGCGAGCACACTGCTCGACGTGCAGGTACAGGTACTCAAGCGATCGGGCAAGGAACCCGACGCTGACGAACTCGCGGTGCTCCGAGACAAGGTGAAGGCGAGTTACGAAGAGCAGACCGACATTCGCTACGCGGCGGCGCGGCTGTGGGTGGACGCGATCATCCGCCCCGAAGAGACACGCACCGCGCTGCTCACCGCGTTGACGGTCGCGACGCGCCACGACGATGGGAAGCCGTTCAAAACCGGTGTGATGCAGGTGTGAAGCGAACAAGACAGAGGAGTATTCTCCGCGTCCTCTGCGGTGAATACTCTTCGCCCACCGCTCACTCGTCGTATTTGAGCAGGAACTTCGGGTTGATCGCCTTGAAGCTGAGACGCCCGAGGAAGTCGTCCTCCACCTCGCGCAACGGGCGCAACACGATCCCTTCGCGCTGCGCTTTCGCGTTCAGCGCACTCATTCCTTCCGACATCGCGACGAGTTCGTCCACCCCATGGCGCAGAGTGAGGGCGCCGAGCTGCGGGACTGCTTCCAGCCCCATTTCGGCGACGGCCGCGACTGTGTCCGCGTGATCGAGGAACCGGTACGCGCTCACGTTGAACACGTTGAACACACGCAGCGCCAGTTCCTTCAGCGCATACTTGTTCTGCTGAACACCGGGGCCGATTAACTCGCCCTGAATCGCGACCTCAAAGCCGCGTGTTGCGCCGAGTGCGCGGAGCCGCTCTTCGAGTTTCAGTTGTTTAGCCACGCGAACCAACGTGCTCAACTCGTCGGTCGTGTCGAGGAGCATGTTGCGGCTGCACACACCGAATTCGCCCTCGCGCACGAACGCGGTGAACGACGTGCCGTCGAGCTTCTCCGTGAGAAAGAACTCTACGCCCTGGTAGCGCGCAAGAACCTTTTCGAGTACCTGAACGCGGGTCTCGTCGGTTTTCGGGAGGAAGCCGGGGAACGAGCCTTTGATGCGCCCGCCTGTGCCGGTCTGTGGCGGCTCCCACTTGCGCACCCCGAGCGCGTCGGTCACGTCTGCGTCTTCTTCGGTTGGCACGTCAGCGGGCAACACACTGAGGGGAAAACAGATGCCCTGCGACACCTGGCCGCGGAGTTTGATTGTCTTGATGCGGAACCCGGCTGCCTGAAGCACCAGGCCGCCGCTATCTGACTGTGCGGGTTTGAAGCAGTTCGGGCGCAGGAACTCGAAGTCGGCTGTCTCCGGGAGGAGCGAGTCGATTTCGCAGTACACGACTCGGTCGCCTGGCTTGAATTCGCCTCGCTTGACGACGACCCACCAACCGAGAACGCGAATCTTCTCGATCGCGTCGGCGTTCGGGATCGGCTCTGCGGCGTTCACGGTCTGGATGCTGGCGAGCTTCCGCATGGTGTCTCCGGGGTCCGGCTGCGGGTCATACCGGCATGGAGAGTGAATCGGCCTCTCTGGTTCACGGGGCGCCGAAAGGTCGCGTTCCGCACCGCCGCGTTCCGGTGTGATCATCGAGGGCCGCGCACGAACCCAGAGCCGATATGCGTTTTCGCGTTCTCGGGCCGCTTCTGTTTGTATTGTTCTCGCCGCATTCGGGCCGCTCTGTGGTAATCGTAGTCGGGAACTACACTGACGCGGGAATCGCGTTCAGCATCGCCGAACCGGATGCGAAGGCCGCGCGCACAAACAGTCCTCCAACACCGTCGTGCCGGTGCACGTCACCGGACCCGCGGACATCACGTTCACCGCGAATGACCGCGAGGCGAAATTGCGCGTCGGTGTGTACAACGCGTACCTGTTCCTCTCCGATCCGGAGAGGTGTCTCGCACCGTTGACCAGCGCGCCCTATCTTGCGACACTACCTATCTGCCCACACGCCTCTCCGCACGGAACTACGCCATGCTTGCCTCCCGCCGAATTGCGTTCGCCGCACTGTGCCTGGCACTTTACTCCTCGGCGGGCGGGCTGCGCGGTCAACCGCCAGCGCCCCCGGACGCGGTTGCGGCGCTGAAGACCCACACGGAAACCGTCGAGGCGGTCGCGGTCAGCGCGGATGGGAAATTCCTCGCGACCGCGAGTTTCGACAAGACCGTGAAGTTGTGGGACGCGACCACCGGCAAGGAGATCCGCACCTACGGCGGCGAACAAGGGCACAAGGGCCAGGTGCTCTGTGTTGCGTTCTCTGCGAAAGGCGATCAGATTGCCACGGGGGGCGCGGACAACACCGTTCGCATCTGGGACGTGCCGGTGACGACGCCCATGAAGACCTTCGCGACCAACGGTGCGACCAACGGAGTCGCGGTCGCGAGCGACGGGAAGACGTTCGCGCTTGCGGGCGCCGATGGTGTGGTGAAGGTATTCCCACTCGGGGAAGAGAAGGGCGCGATCGAACTGAAGGGTCACGTTGGGGCCGCGCTGAGCGTCGGCTACCTCACTACGGGCAACGTGTGGGTGACGGCCGGCGCGGACAAAACGATTCGCTTCTGGAACGGCATCGACGGCAAGCAACTCGCGAGCTACGGAGCCGGCACCGCGGACATCACCGGCCTCGCGGTGCGTCCCGATAGTCAGGGCGCATTCACCACGAGCGCTGATGGTGTACTCAGGTTCTGGCAGACGCCGGCGCAACCGACACGCGTGTTCCCCGCGCTCAAGGACGCAGTGACCGCGTTCGCTTCTTCCGCCGACGGCAGCACGGTACTCTACGCGACTGCCGACAAGGTCGTCACGATGGGCGTGACGAGCAACAACACAGTCGCCGGCACGTTCGCGGGCGCGAAGGGGAATATCGTAACTGTCGCAATGTCCACGGACGCGACCACCATCGTCGCGGGGGGCACCGACGGGACCGTGACCGCGTGGGATCGCCAGGGCAAGGCGAAAGGTGAAGTGACTGCGCACACCGGCGGTGTCACCGCGACCGTGTTCCACCCGTCGCAACCGATCCTGTTCACTGCCGGCGCGGACGGCGCGCTGAAGGGCTGGAACCTGCCGCTCGACGCGAAGCGGGTGAAGGACAAGGATGGCAAGGAGCCGAGCCGCACGAAGTACGACTTCAAGGCGCACACGGGCAAGGTCACCGCGGCGTTGTTCAACGCCGCGACGGGGCAGGTCGTCACCGCTGGCGCGGACAAACTGATTCGCGTATGGGACGTGACCAAGCCGGAAAAGCCGGTGCGCGAAATCGGTCCGCTCGCCGCACCCGCGACGACACTCGCGCTGAGCCGCGACAACCTCACGCTCGCGGCTGGTTTGGGCAAAGATGTGACGTTGTGGACGCTCGCAGACGGGAAAGAAGCGGGCAAGTTAACGCAACCGGCCGACGTACTCGCCCTCAATTTCAACGTGGACAAGACGCGACTGTTGATCGGGCGGAGCGACAACCTCGCAGTGCTGGCGGAAGTTGCGACCGGCACCGTGTATCAGACGTTACCACACACGGGGCCGGTTCGCGGCGTGGTGATGCATCCGACCGTGGCCACGGTCATCACCGCGAGCGCGGACAAGAGCGTTGTTATCTCGCCGGTCACATGCACGCGAATCATTCCGCTGGGCGCGGGCAAGCCGGTTGGCGTGGTGGTGTCGCCTGGGAGCGAGCGTGTGGTCAGCATCGGTCCGGGCAAGGAAGTGACGAGCTGGACCACCAACAACGGCACCAAAGAGCGCGCGTTCGAGTCGGGGGGCGATGCGACCGCCGCCGCGATCTCGAAAGACCTTCAGCGCATCGCGGTCGCCGGCGCAGACGGAAATATCAAGGTCTACACCACTGCGGACGCGAAGCTCGTTGGCACGGTCGCGGCGGGCGCGCCGGTCAAAGCCCTCGCGTTCCAGGCGACCAACACGGTGCTCGTTGCGCTGCTGACGGACAAGGAGAACAGCGCGACCGCGTGGAACGTCGGCTTCACGCCCGGTCAGCCCACGCCACCGGAGTTTGGGCGGCAGATTCAAGCGTTCCCGCACCCGATCGCCCCGAGCGCGCTCGCGTTCAATGGCAATGGCCAGTTCATCACCACGGGCGTGGACAAACTCGCGCGCCGGTTCCGCATCGCGTCCGACAACCCGGTGAAGTCGTTACCCCACCCGAATCTGGTGGACTGCGTGGCGTTCGACGACACCGGTGACGTGCTCGCCACCGGTTGTCACGACGGCATTCTGCGCACCTTCGACCTTGCCAAGAACACGCCGCTGAAGACGATCAACGCGCACGTCGTGACGATGCCGCAGCAGATTCAGAATCCGATTTATGCCGTGCAGTGGACCAATGACTACAAGCAACTGTTCACCGCGAGTTACGACAAGACGATCAAACTGTGGGACGCGGCTGCCGGCACGCTGGTGCGTGAGTTCAAGGCCGCGCCCGAACCGATGCCGGAGCCAAAGAAGGACGATAAGACACCGCCACCGAAGAAGGATGAGGGTCCGTTCGGGCACCGCGATCAGGTGTTCAGCATCGCGCTATCGAAGGACGGGAAGTTCCTGGCGTCGGCGTCGAGCGACAAGACGGTGAAACTGTGGGACGTGGCGACTGCGAAGGTGGTGCGCGACTTCCAGAACCCGGACCTCAAGCCGGTGTTCCCAGGCGAACCGGCCCCGTCGCATCCGGGGTGGATTCACGCGGTGAAGTTCACCCCAGACGGAACGCAGTTGGTCACGGCGGGCGCGGCGCCGCGAGGCAAGTCGTACCTCGCGGTGTGGACAGTTGCGGACGGGAAGCGCTTCGCGGGCGCGGAACGTGACTTTGGCCCGATCCACTCGATGACGGTTCTTCCAGACGGGAGGAAAATCGTGATTGGCTTCGCGGGGGCGCCGCGGAACAAGATCGAGCCGGCAGCGATGATCCTGAAGATGCCGGGGAAGTAACACCATGTCCCCAGCGGCTTCGCAAGACATTCGCGAAGCAGCAAGCGGCTTAACGAGATTCTTCATGCCCATCAAGACAGTGATCTTCGACTTTGGGAATGTGGTGGCGTTTTTCGACCACGGCCGCGCGATCGCGCGCCTCGACGAGCACACCGACATGGACCCGGTGGAACTCGCACTCGTGCTGTATGGCAGTGCGATCGAGGACGCTTATGAGCGCGGCGCGATCGACACCGCCGAGTACGTGCGCGAAGCGATACTCAACGGGCGCCTGACATGCACGACCGAGCAGTTTCTGGCTGCGTTCGTGGACATTTTCTGGCGCAATGACGAAGTGTGCGCGATCGTCCCGCAACTCAAGCCGAAGTACCGCGTCGTCCTCGCAAGCAACACCACACACGCGCACTTCGACGCTTATGCCGTGCAATTCGCGACCGCACTCGCCCCGTTCGATCACCTTGGCACGTCGTTCGACGCACGGGCGCGGAAGCCGGATCGCGAGTTCTTCGCGCACGTTCAACAGCACGCGAACGCGGAACCGGGCGAATGCGTGTTCGTTGACGATCTGCCCATGAACGTTGAAGCCGCCGAGAAGTTCGGTTGGAAGGGCGTTGTGTACCGCGCCGACGGCACGCTCGCAGACAAACTGAGGGCGGCCGGGGTTGAGGTCGGTACAACATGAATGAGCCGAGCGGGGGGCGTCAGTCCCCTGATTCTCGGACTCATCACGGAGCGCGTTGAGCATGGACATTCTTCAGCAGGCCGACCCCGATGTGTACGCCGCAATCCTCGGCGAACGGAAACGTCAGCAAGTCGGTCTGGAGATGATTGCGAGCGAGAACTATACCAGCCCCGCGGTGATGGCCGCGCAGGGTTCGTGTCTGACCAACAAATACGCTGAAGGGTACCCGGGCAAGCGGTACTACGGCGGCTGCGAGCATGTCGATGTGGTCGAACGCCTCGCGATTGGCCGCGCGAAGCAACTCTTCGGTGGCGAACACGCGAACGTGCAACCGCACTCCGGCGCGCAGGCGAACATGGCCGTGTTCCTCGCAGCGCTCCAGCCGGGCGACACGATCATGGGGCTGGACCTCGCGCACGGCGGGCACCTCACGCACGGGATGCGACTCAACTTCTCCGGCAAGTATTTCAAGGTTGTCAGTTATGGCGTGCGGAAGGAAGACCACCGCATTGACTTCGATGACCTCGCGACGAAGGCCCGCGAAAACAAGCCGAAACTCGTGATCGCGGGCGCGAGCGCGTACCCGCGAACGCTCGACTTCGCGAAGTTCGCCGAGATTTGCGCAGAAGTCGGTGCGACACTCATGGTCGATATGGCGCACATCTCGGGCATCGTCGCGGCGAAGTTGCACCCGGACCCAGTGCCGCACGCCGCCTTTGTGACCAGCACCACGCACAAGACGCTTCGCGGGCCGCGGAGCGGGTTCATCCTGTGCAAGCAGGAATGGGCCGACAAAATCAACTCCGCGGTGTTTCCAGGCGTGCAAGGCGGGCCCCTGATGCACGTCGTCGCGGCGAAGGCGGTCGCGTTCGCGGAGGCTCTGCGGCCCGATTTCAAGCAGTACATCCAGCAGGTGCTGACGAACGCGCAGGTGCTAGCGGTGGAACTGCTGGCGGCGGGGTTCCCGGTCGTGTCCGGTGGAACGGACACGCACCTGATGCTCATTGACGTGACCGCGAAGGGATCAACGGGCAAGATCGCGGAGCACGCGCTCGACGCGGCCGGGATCACAGTGAACAAGAACATGATCCCGTTCGATCCACGGAAGCCGCTCGACCCGTCGGGCGTTCGCCTGGGCACGCCCGCGCTCACGACGCGCGGAATGAAAGAAGCGGAGATGAAGCAGATCGCGAAATGGATATTGGAGGTACTGACACACGCCGACGACGCAGTTGTGACGGCACGCGTGAAGGCTGGTGTACTGGAGATGAGCAAGCAGTTCCCGGCCCCGAGCGAGGCGTGATCGTGCCCGCTCAGATAACGCGCAGCGGTTGCCACGGCGGAGCTAGTTGCGGACTCGCCGTCGCGCGGCCCCTTCAGCGGAGGGGGCAGTAGTGGGACCGCAACAATTGCTGTTCGTGTGCTTTTTCTGCCTGTTCCTGCTCATGCTGGTGCCGGTAACGCTGTTCCTGCTTACGTTCATCTACCGCTGGTCGTGCGTGTTGTGCGGGCTGCCGAAACCGACAGTTGTGGTCGCGTCCGGGATCATGTTCGTCGCCTGGCTCTCACTCGTGATCGCCGTAGGTGTGTTGCGAACCATCGTCCACGCGGTTTGTGACGCTGCCGGGGTGCAACCGTGGGAGGCTGGCATCATCGTGTTCCTCCTCGCGCTGCCGCTGGATCTGCTCATCTCCGCCGGTATCGAATCCGGGTTGATGGGTGTGCGGTTTGGTAAGGGTGTCGAGGTGTGGTATACGCAGCGCCTGATTCAGCTCTCGATCGTTGCAGCGATTGCGTTCGTGATCGCCCTGATCTTCCTGATCCAACAGTTGGTCTGATGACACGCTACTTCGCGACGTGCGCCCGTGGCCTGGAACCGGTGCTCGCGGGCGAACTGAATGGACTCGGCGCGACCGCTGTCGAGCCTGGGCGCGGCGGCGTCACCTTTCAGGGTGACGCCGCACTGCTCTACCGCGCGTGCCTCTGGCTCCGCAGCGCGGTCCGCGTTCTGCGCCCTATTCACGAGTTCGACGTTCACACGCCCGACGAGTTGTACGAAGCGGTTCGGTCGATCAACTGGGCCGACTGGATGACGGTTGAGCAAACGCTCGCTGTCGATTGCAACGTGCGCGATTCGGCGCTCACGCACTCGCAATACGCGGCGCGCCGGGTGAAGGACGCAATCTGCGATCAGTTCCGCGAACGTACCGAGCGCCGGCCGAGCGTGGACACCGAACAGCCGATGATCGGCTTGAACCTGCACGTCTCGAACAATCATGCCATCCTCAGTCTCGATAGCTCGTGGAGTTCGTTGCACAAGCGCGGCTACCGACCGATTCAGACGGTCGCGCCGCTGAACGAAGCGCTCGCCGCGGGGCTGTTGATGCGCGCGGGGTGGGACCGGACGACGCCTCTTGTGGACCCGATGTGCGGCTCCGGGACGTTCTGCATCGAGGGCGCGTGGATTGCACTCAATCGCCCGCCGGGGCTGACGCGGAAGTGGTTCGCGTTCCAGGGGTGGCCCGACTTCGACCGGCCGCTGTGGAACGCGATCCGCGATGACGCTCGCCGTGCCGTGCTGAAAGAGTTGCCCTCGCTCATTGCAGGCTCCGACGTGCGGCAAGACGCGATCGGCTTCGCGCGGACGAACGCGCACGCCGCAGGCGTGGGTCACCTGTTGAAGTTCGAGAAGCTGGAATTGCGCGACGCGCGCCCTCCGGCCGGCGCAAACGGCACGCTGGTCTGCAACCCCCCCTACGGCGAACGCATCGGCGAAGAGGATGAACTGATCGGGCTGTACGAGCGCATTGGTGCGACTGCGAAGGAGCACTGGCGCGGGTGGCGGCTGTTGGTGTTCACCAGCAACACCATGCTGGCGAAGAAGGTGGGCTTGAAGGTCGTCCACAAGGAGCCTTTCTTCAACGGTTCGCTGGAGTGCTTTCTGTGGGAGTTTAAGGTGTAATGCCTGAGACAGGTTTAGAGCGCTTTCGGGAAATACGTAGCACCTCAACGAGCCGCGACCGCAAGGGAGCGGAGACGTTACCCACTCCCTTGCGGTCGCGGCTCGTTGGCCGAACGCTACACCATTTCAGAACGCGCGCTATCGTCGGTCCCGGAGGGCCGATGTGTTAGGCGTTCGGCAGGTGAAGCAGTACCCACACGCTCGGCTCTTCAACGGTTTGTGCCATAATCTCTGGGTAATTCTTCACCTGCCGAACGCCTTATGCGCCGCCCCTGCGGGTCAATCGCGAAACCTGCTCGTTTTGCGCGCCGAGTGTACGACCTACAACACCTTAAAAGCCAACCCCAGCAGCAAGAAAAGCAGCGCGGTCCCCGTGCAACCGGCTCGCCGTCGCGCCTCGGGCGGCAACTCCAGCACCACTTCTTCAGGTAACTCCTCCAGCGCGATGATCTCTTCTTCGGGAATCTCCTCGACTTCTGGGAGGTCCTCGCCAGGCGCTGCGTCCCACAACCCCGCGTCGCGACCGGGCGCGTCGGCGAGCGTCACTGCGTCCACGGTCGAACGCGCCGCCGGTGCGGTTGCCCACGCGAGCAGCAGGTCGCGAATCTCGGTCGCGGATCCGGGGCGCATCGAAGGCACCTTCGCCATGAGGTGGTGAACGATGCGCGCGAATCCCGGCGGTATGTGTTCGAGTTTCGGAGGCGGGTCGGTGCGGTGGCGCCGGACCTTCTCCATTGTGGTCTTGGCGGGGAAGGGCACCGACCCGGTGAGAGTGAACATCAGCGCGCACCCGAGGCCGTACAGGTCGGCGGCCGGGCCGACAGCACTCGCGTCGCGGGCCTGATCTGGTGCGAGATAGTCCATCGTGCCGACGACATACCCGCGGCCGCCCACAATAGTGGGATCAGCGGGCAGTGGTTCGCCCGGTGCGTATGCGAGACCCAGGTCGAGAATCACCGCGCGACCGTCGGGCTTCACCATCACGTTGCTGGGCTTCACATCGCGGTGAACGAGACCGCGCTCATGGATGTGGGCCAGACCCGCAGCGACGTCTGCGAAGACCCTGGCTGCGTCGCCGACCGCGAGAGGACCGCTGTCGAGAACGAGTTGCCGGAGCGTGCGCCCGGGAATGTACTCCAGAGCGATGAAATGCACGTCGTCCATCTCACCAGCCGCGAACGTGCGGACCACGTTCTCGTGTCCGACGCGGCAGCCGAGTTCCATCTCTCGCTGGAACCGGATGAGAACTTTCGAGTCTTGCACGCCTTTGCGGTTGGGGAGCAACTTGAGTGCGACCAGTTCCGAATCGCCGAGCGCTTCGGACTGCCGACGGTCGCGCGCGAGGTAGACCACGGTGCCCATGCCACCGCGTCCGAGCGGTGCGAGCACGGTGTACGGCCCGAGCACCAGCCCCTGCCAGCGCCCGCGAAGTAACTTGTCGGCTTGATAGTGCGTGAGTGTGCTGGTGCGGACGAGGGCGTCGGCGAATTCTCGCGCGGAGCCAGGGGAGTGGCGGGCCGCGAAGCGGTCGAGTTCGGCGGGTTCCAGTAACCGGCTGCGGCGCAGGGTCGCGAGGAACGTTCCGAGCGGCGGGTCGGCCATGCCGGTCATGATAGCGACTCGACCAGTCCATCGAGTTGCTCGCGCAGTAGGCTCACCGCGCTCGCATCGAGTTCGGTGACCGCGCCCATCTCTCTCGCGATCAGCGGGCGCGCCGCGAGGTGTTCGTCGGGGACCGCGAGGCGCGGGCCAGCGTGGACCTGATCGCACCGCGTCGCGCGAACGAGGTCCGCGACGTTCTCCGCTCGCACCCGGCCCGCTGGCACCACGCCGATCTGCCAGCCGGCGTGCTGCACGAGCGCCGCGAGGTGGTTCGTTCCGGCTTCGGCGGTAGTCGCGCCGCCGCTCGTCAGTACGCGCTCGAACCCGAGTTCGATCAGGTCTTCGAGCGCGACGAGCGGTTCCGGGAGGAAATCGAACGCGCGGTGGAACACCGCTTTGCCTTCCGCCTGTTGGACCAACTCGCGGCACCAGTCGCGGTGGATGTTGCCCTTTTGGGTCAGTGCCGCGAAGACGATTCCGTCGGCTCCCTCGTTCATGAACGCGGTTGCGTCATCGAGCATCACCGCGAACTCGGTGGCGGAGTACGCGAACCCGCCGGGCCTGGGGCGAATCAGCACATACAGAGGTACGTCCGGCGCGACCTTGCGCACCGCGCGGAACAACCCGAGCGAAGGCGTCAAGCCGCCGAGCGCGAGACCGCTGGAGAGTTCGAGCCGGTCCGCACCGGCGCGGGTGGCGCTCGCAGCTTCCGCAGGCGTCGTGACCGCGATCTCCAGTTCGTATCGCCGCGGGCGCGCCACCGTGAAGCGGTCGTCGCGCCTTGCGAGGTCGGTGAGCAGTTGCCCAATTCGGTTGGCCGCAGCCACACCGGACGCGACGGCGGCGTCTGCCGGTTCGGGGTTCGTGCTGGCGAACCCGTCGCCCGCGATGACGGTTGCGAGGTCGCGTAGCACCGCGCACGGTAACCGGACCGGCGACACCGGGCGCGCCCAGCGCCACTTGTGAACCCACACCTGAGTCGGATCGAGCGGTTCGCCCACCCAGGGCCGCAGTCGCGGGAGCAATCGCTCAACGAGTTGCGCGTCGGGTTCGTTCCAGTGTACTTCGGCCCATTCGTTGGTGGTGAGTGCGGTGATCGCGGGGCCGACCGCGCTTACGTTCTTGAGGTTGTTATCGGTGATCCATTCGAGCGCGCCGTCACCGAACCACACGCCACCGGGTTGTAACCCGCTCTCGCCGGTGAACATACCGTAGATTGCGATGCACCGCGAATACGTGACTCCGCGCAGCTCGTCGCGGAGCGAGTCCGGCAGCACCACGTTGTTCCGCTGAAGCAGTTCGAGTGATTGCGGTACGGGCGGCGTGACGATCAGCGCGTTCGCGGAAACGATAGTCTGATGATCGTCGCGGAGCGAGCGTGTGTGGATGCGCCAGCCGTCGTCGGTGCGCTGCAGTTTTTCCGCAATCGCGTTGTCGCGGAAGTCGAGCTGGCTCGCGTGCATGTTGAGGAGTCGGAACGCGAGTTCGCGCATACCGCCCGTGAACGACAATCCAAAAATCTCGCCGCCTGCGGTTTCGCCGGCCGCGCCGATGCGCCCAACCGTGCGGTGCTCGTAGAATCGCTCTTCGGACAGTTCGTCGGAGAGTTGCGCCGTGAGCGGATCGCCGGGCCAACGTCCGCCTGCGTGGCGCGCGTAAAGTATGGGCGGGCCGATGTCGAACTTCGCCTTGCGCCCGTCTGGCAGATCGACCGTGCGCGTACACATCCGCCCGCCGCCGAACCGACCCTTGTCGATGATCGTGACTTCGAGCGGCGACGCGCGCGAGAGCAGCCGGTGCGCAGCGGTCAGGCCGGCGAGACCGGCCCCGATGATCGCGACGCGCGGCGTCATGGCCCGCCCCTCGCCCAGTCGCGGCTCACCTTCTCGACGTCTGCGAAGACTCGCATCAGGTTCAGGCCGAGTACCTTGTGGATCTGCTCTTTCGTGTAGCCGCGATCCAACATAATCTGCGTGATGAGCGGGTAGCACGACACGTCGTTCATCTGCGTCGGCAACTTCGGCACACCATCGAAGTCCGAGCCGATCCCGACGCAGTCGATCCCCGCGACCTTCACGATGTGGTCGATGTGATCGACGATGTTGGTCACGTCACCAGCGGGGTAGTCGTTCTCTTTGGCCCACGCGCGAAACGCGTCGCGGTACTTCGCGTCGTCGTCCGGGAACTGCTTCTTCAATTCGCGGCCCTTCTCGAACATCAACTTCATGGCCCGCGCGCCGTCCGGTGTGAGAAACCCGCTGTAGAAGTTCACCATCACCACACCGCGATTCTCCTTTACCAACTTGAGTACGTCATCGGGGACGTTGCGCGCGTGATCCGCGACCGCGCGCGCCGACGAGTGCGAGAATATGACCGGCGCCTTCGTCGCCTTGAGTGCGGCCTTCATCGTATCCGGCGACACGTGCGACAGATCGACCATCATGCCGAGTCGGTTCATCTCAAGCACGACGTTCACGCCGAACGGTGTGAGGCCGTTCGCCTTCGGTTCATCGGAACACGAATCGGCCCAGTCGAGCGAGTCGGAGTGCGTGAGGGTCATGTATCGCGCGCCGAGCTTGTACAGGTTGCGCAGAACGGGCAGCGAGTTGTCGATCGCGTGGCCGCCTTCGACGCCGATCAAGCTCGCGATCTTCCCTTTCTTCCGCACGCGGAGGATGTCTTCGGTACCGTATGCCATCTCGAAAGTGTCCGGGTAGCGCCGCGCGAGTTCGTGGATGATGTCGATCTGTTCGAGCGTTAACTTGACCGCGGTGCCCTTCTTCGCGGTGGACGACGGCACCCACGCGCTCCAGAACTGCGCCCCCACGTTACCCTTCTTGAGTCGGGCGATATCGGTGTGGAACCGCTTTTGAGGTTTCGTGAGGTCGATGTTCTTGAACCCGGGTCCGTCGGCTTCGCGCAGCTCGCCCGGGAGGTCGTTGTGCCCGTCGATGAGCAGTGCGTCCTTGTGGATCGCGAGCGCCTTTTCGGACACGATGATGGTTTTGGGCGCGGCTGGTGGACCACCGGCGGGCGATCGCGGTAGCCCCACCGCGACTGCTAGTAAGAGTGCGGCGAATGCGATTCGGTACATGCGGGCTGCTCGCGTACGCGGATGATGGGAGGTTGCTAAAACAATACACGGCCGTGCGGCTCGGGGCAAACGCGATGAAGTCCCGCGCACACTTCGGTCGGAGGTGGTGTGATGGCGGACGCGGACGAACCGATGAGTTTTGAGGAATACCGCCGGAAGCGGGACGAGAACCCGAGCCTCGTGCCGTGTGCGCGGTGTGGCAAACAGATTCTCGCGACCGTGACGCTGTCCGCGCAGTGCGGCGTTCACTTCCGGGGCGAAGCACAGGAATTCACCCACGCTTCGGAACGCGACGCACCCATTCGCGGTGCGCCTGCGTGGGTCGTAATCTTGGCAGTGTTGGTGCTGCTCGCCATGCTGCTTGGCGTTGTGCGGCCTTGAAACGCGCCGCGGCCAGGGATGATCCCCTGGCCGCGCTTGGTTGCGTCAATGTATCGCGCTCCCCTTCGGGTCGCGGCAATACGGCGTTGCTGGTTACTGGTTGAACAAGAAGCCCTTCGAGTTCAGCAGCGCCCACACGATGTTCTCGTAAGCCGTTTTCTTCGCCTTGTCGTGCTTGGCGATGTGCTCCAGCGCGAGAGCGAGTTTGTCCTTGTTCGGCTTCGATCCTGTCGCTAGCAAGAACAACTCCGTTACCTTCTCCTCGTCAGTTCGCTTGTCCTTCGAGAGTTGATCGGCGCGACCGCCGACGCGGGCGATCTTGTCTTGCACTTCCTGACTATTTAGAAGGTGCAAGGTCATCGCGAGGCTGGCCTCGTTCACTCGCTCGCACTCGCACGCGCTGATGCGTTGCGGGCGTCCGGTCACGTCCAGGAAGTACGACGCGAACGATTCGTCCGGCAGCATGATCGCGCGGTTCGGAGCAAACTTGTCGCCCGGCAAGCCTGGGAACGCGGTCGGGCTGTCGGTCAGTTTCGTCACCGCGTCGAACAACACTTCCGCCTGCATCCGCTTGGGGTAGTATCGCGCGAAGGACTGCTTGTCGCCGTTATTGAACTCGTTCGGCTCCGCCGTGAGTTGGTATGTCCGGCTCTTGCAGATCGTCTTCACCAGCGCCTTCAGGCTGAACTTGTTGTCGATCAGGTTCTGCGACAGCGCGTCGAGCAGTTCGGGGTTCGACGGCGGGTTCGTCACGCGCATGTCGTCGAGCGGGTCCACGATGCCGCGACCGAAGAAGTGCGCCCAGTAGCGGTTTGCAACGGTCCGCGCGAAGTACGGGTTCTTGGGGCTGGTCATCCAGTCCGCGAACTTCTGCCGCGGGTCTTCGTCACTGGTCGCGGTCATCGGGTCGGCATCGAGCGCCTTCATCGGCGACGTGCTGCCGGTCCGCTTGTTCTGCACGTTGCCGGTCGTCTTCACGAACAGAATCTGGTTCTGGTTCTGCTGGTTCTGGTTCGACACGCCGGGTTTGTTGACGGCCTTGAACCCGACGCGACCGAAGAACGCCGCGAAGCCCCAATAGTCGTCCTGCGACCACTTCTCGTAGGGGTGGTGGTGACACTGCGCGCACGCGAGACGCTGGCCGAGGAACACCTGGCTCACGTCGTCAACGAAGTTCTCCGGCGTCTTCACTTCTTTGTACCACACCGTCGGCGGGGACTTGCTCTCGTCGCCGATCGCGCAAATGATGTCGCGGACGAAGTCGTCATACGGCTTGTCGGAAGCAACCGCTTCGCGGATCCACGTGTGGAACGCGAACGTGCCGTATGCGCGGTTCGCTTGACCGCGGCGCTTGACGCGAAGAATGTCGGCCCACTTGTTCGCGAAGAAGTACGCGTATTCCGGCGTTTCGAGGAGCTTGTCAACGAGAGTGTCGCGCTTGTTGGTGTTCTTGTCCGCGAGGAACGCGAGCACGTCCTTCGCTTCCGGCAGCGAGCCGGTCACGTCGAGGTAGACGCGGCGGATGAATACTTCGTCGCTACACAAGTCCGACGGCGAGATGTTCAGTTCCTTCCACTTCTTCGCCGTGAATTTGTCCACGACGGTCTGTTCTTTGAAGTCGAACTTCGCGGCTTCGCCGGCTCGCGGCACGCTCGCGCGGAACACGGTCACGTTGCCGTTGAACCGGGCCATCACCGCGGCTTGCCCGGTGATGTTGAGCGTGTTCACAAGACCGGCTTCGGTGACGGTCGCGATGTCGGTGTCGTTGCTCTCGTACTGCGCCCGGCGGGTCACATCTTCGACGGTGCCGTCGGAGTAGTGCGCGAACACCGCGAGCTGCTGCCGGCTCTGGCGGTCAACGACGCGGGCTTCCGGGTAGATGCTGATCTTCGTGACGGTCGGGTCTTCCTTGCTGCCGAATGGCAGGCCGCTTGCGATCCACCGGCGCACGATCTTGTACTCTTCGCTCGCGGCGTCCATCTTCTTGCCGCCGCCGTGCGGGGCGGAGCCTGACGCCTTCGTGAGCAACAGACTCTGATCCGGCGCGGCCGGGAACACGCGACGCCCGCGCCCTTCCTTCAAGAGGTTCTCGTAGTCGAATGCCGGGTCGAACCCTAGCAAGGAAAGGCGGAAACCGTTTTGCCCCGCGATCTTCCCGTGGCACCCGCCCGAACTGCACCCCAACTTGGTGAAGATCGGGACGACGTGGTTCGTGAAGTTGATCGGGAGCGGCGCTTCCATCTTCTCGGTGACGAGCGGCACCCGGACCGTTTTGCCCTCGACGCTGACGGTGATTTCGGTCTTCCCGTTAGTGAGCGGGAACACGCGGCCATTCTTCTCGACGCGCGCGACGGTCGCGTCGGACACGGAGTAGGTCGCGGTCGCGGTGAGGTCAACGGCGCGGCCGTCGGCCCGTGTTCCGGTGATGACCAGTTGCGGCGCGTCTTCCATCCCCCTCAACTTGAAGGTGGTCGGGTACGCAGCGACCGCCGTAACGGGCGATTCAGCGGCGAACCCAACGGAACCGAACACGCTGAGAGCCAGAAGTGCGAGCAGATGGCGGGTCATGAAGAAACCCCTTGGGGTGGGTAAACGAATCGCGTTTGCCAGGGAGCGCGGCGAACGCGACCCGTTGGTGGGTGCGTTTGAACTTTCAACTGCGAACTTTCAACGATGCCGGTGGTTACTTCATCCGGGTGAAGGTCAAATTTTTCCCACCGTTGCCAGCGACGGTCATCTTGTCTCCGCTGATGGTGATCCGCTCGCGGCTGCGAGCCTTCCCGTCCATCGGGGGAGTGAGACCGCTCAGGTTCACGGTGTCGCTGGTGCCGAGGCTGTACTTGCCGCTCGTGATCGTGGCTCCCAGTGCCGTGGCGGTGAACTTGCCGTCGGCGGTGAACTCGAACACGGGAATCCCGCCCTCGCCGGCCCACTTGCCGACGATCTTGCCTTCGTTGTTCGACTTGCAACCGGTGGCGAACATGGCGAAGACGGCGAGCAGGCTGAGGGCGAGGTTGCGTGAAGCGGACAACATGCCAATCGCACCTTGTCGGGGTGATCGTTGTGTGGAGCCGCCCGCGGAATGCGAACGGGCCGATGCGGTTCGATAGTTGTACCGCATCGGCCGCTCGCGTTCCAGCGATGCTTAGCCGATCAGTTCCTTGACCGGTTCACGCTCGTCGAGCACGTACATCGGCCGGCCGGCTCCGTTGTTGAACGTCATCGAGGGGTCGATGCCGAGCGCGCGGTAGATGGTGCTCATGACGCGGGGAACGCTCAGTGGGTTGTCCTTCGGGCGCTCGCCCTTTGCAGTGCTGGCGCCGACCGCCTGGCCCATCTTCAAGCCACCACCGGCGACCATCGCGCCCATGACCGGCGACCAGTGGTCGCGACCCGCGTTCATGTTGACCTTCGGGGTGCGTCCGAATTCGCCCCACATCACCGTGACCACGTCGTCCTGCATCCCGCGATCGTGCAGATCCTGGATCAGGTTCGCGATGCCGCGGTCCACGATCGGGAGCTGGCGCTTCAGTTGGGTGAAGTTCTGGCCGTGCGTGTCCCACCCGCCGATGGAGAGCGTCACGCAACCGACACCGGCTTCGACCAGTCGACGCGCAGTCAGGAAGGACTCGACGCCTTTGTAGCGTTCGACGACCTTCGGGTCTTCCTTGCGGATGTCGAGCGCGTCGCGTACCACGCCCGCGGTCACCATCTCCAGCGCCTTCTCGTTGTACGCGTCCATCCCGACCATCGTGCCGGTCGCGTCGATCTCGCGCTTGGTGTCGTCGAACTTCTCCAGCAGGTTCTTGCGCTCTTCAAGCCGATCGACGGTGACGCCGTTCGCGAGGCGGAGGTTTGAGTTGCCCTGGCCGCCCGGCGTGAAGGGTCGGTGTGCGATCCCGAGGTAACCGGGTTCGGTGCCGCGGCTCATCCCGCGAAGGCTAACGAACGGAGGAACCGCGCCGGTGTTGCCGCTGCGGAGCTTCGAGACGACCGAACCGAAGCACGGGTGATCGGCGATGCGATTCACGCGGTCCGGGTAGCCGGTCATCACCAGCGAATCGGAGTGTTCATCGACGGAGACGATGGAGCGGACGCAGGACAGTTTGTCCCACATCTTCGCTTGCATCGGGAAGTGTTCGCAGATTTCGACGCCGGTCACGTTGGTCTTGATCGGGTTGAAGTCGCCCTTGAACTCGACCGGGGCTTCCGGCTTGAGATCGTACATGTCCATGTGGGACGGCCCACCGGGCAGGTAGATCATGATCGCGGACTTCTGCGACCGGCTGGCCTGCTTCTTGTTAGTCGTGGCCGCGCTGGCGGTATTTAACCGCAGCATGTCGGCGAGTGTGAGGCCGGCGCCGAAGGCACCGATCTGGAGGAAGTCGCGCCGGGTGGCGCCATCACAGAACTTGTGGGACGAGCCGAGAAACCGAAGCATGACAGGATCCTCGCGAACGCGGATAGGAAGGTGGGAAGCAACTCCGGTGCAAGACTGGCGTGCAGGTCTATGGGTAGGCACCGGGTCACCGGTGGGAAGGCGGGAATGGGCGCACGCCATTCTCTCATCGGATATTCACATCCAGAGGGGTTCAAGTCAACTGAATTATTCGAGCGAAAACTCGGGAATCGCAAAATGTCAAACTGCGGGTTTTGGCGCCATTTGCGGCTTCGCAACCTTTGCGAAGCCGTAAATTGGCGCAGAAAGAAGGCTCACCCCAGTGCTTCGAGTTCCGACTGCAACTTGAGCCACCTCTGTTCGGCTGCGTCGTGTTCGTCGGCGACTGCGGCCAGTTCGTCGCAGAGGTGCTGGAGTTCGTCGGCCTCGTGTGGTTCGTTCAGGCGAGCTTCGAGTGTGTGGCGCTTCTCGTCGAGCGCGGCAATCGTTCGCTCCAACTCGCCCATTTCCTTCTGCACTTGAGCCGCGTCGCGCTTCGTCGCGTGCGGCGCGTGCGGCGTGTGCTTCGGCGCGTTCTTGACCTCATCGGGCAACTTCACCTTCCCGGCTGCCAACTCGCGCTCGCCGGCTTCGATCTCCTTGTTCACGCGATACAGGTAGTCGTCATACTTGCCGTTGTAGAGTGCCACGCGGCCGTCGCGGACCTCGATCACGCCCGTCGCGATGCGCTTCGTGAAGTGTCGGTCGTGGCTCGTGAAGACCACCGTGCCCTCATACTCCAACAGCGCATCGACCAGCGCTTCAACGGTGTCCACGTCGAGGTGGTTCCCCGGTTCGTCGAGGACGAGGACGTTGTAATCGCTCAGCAGAAGACCCGCGAGGCACGCGCGGGCGCGTTCGCCGCCGGACAGCACGGAGATCGGCTTATCGACGTGCGACCCGCGGAACAGCATCGCGCCGGCGACCTCTAGAATCTCCTGAATCTTCCGGCCTCTCCCCTTCTGTGTTAGGTATTCGAGGACCGTGTCGCGCTCGGGGAGCGTGGTGTAGACGTGCTGCGCGTAGACGCCGATCTTGCACCCGTGGCCCCACCGCACGTCGCCCGCGAGCGGCTTCAGTGAGTCCACGACCGTGCGCAGGAACGTCGTCTTGCCCTGGCCGTTGTCGCCCACGATCGCGACGCGCGAACCGTGATCAATCTCCAACTGCACGTCGCTTGCGATCTGCCGCTCCGGGTAGCCGATGGCGAGGTCGCGGCAGCGCACCGCGACGCCCTTGCGCGGTTCGATTCGTGGTGCGCGGATGTGCGGTGTCGGTTCGTCGCCCAACACTTCCACCGTTTCGAGCTTCTCCAGCGCCTTTGCTTTTGATTGCGCGAGGCCGGCGGTCGCGGCGCGTGCCTTATTGCGCGCGATGAAGTCTTCGAGGTGGCGCCGCTTCGCCATGATTGCTTCATTCGACCGTTCCGCGCGCTCGCGGTTCTCCTGCTGGAACTGCAAGAACGCTTCCACCTTGCCCGGGAACGACGTGAGTTTGCCGCGTGACAGCCCGAGGGTGTGGTCGCACGTGGCAGCGAGGAACGCCCGGTCGTGCGACACGATCAGACACGCGGCGCGGAATTCGCGCAGGAAGTGTTCGAGCAGAATCTGCGTGCGCAGGTCGAGGAAGTTCGTCGGTTCGTCGAGCATCAACAGATTCGGTTCGTGCAGCAGCAGCGCAGCAAGTTTTAGTCGCGTCTGCCAACCCCCGGAGAGCTTCGCGACCGGGCCATTCAGGTACGCGCCCTTCAGTTCAAACTGCCCTGCGACCTCACCGCACCGCCAGTCCGGTTGATCGCTGTCGCGCATCAGGAATTCGAGTGAGGTCTCGCCCGGCAGGAACGGGTCGTGTTGGCGCAGGTAGCCGAGACGCAGGCTCGGGTGCCGAATCACCTCGCCGCTGTCGAGTTCTTCTTCGCCGAGGAGGACGCGGAGGAGCGTGCTTTTCCCGGCCCCGTTGCGGCCCAGGAACCCGACCTTCACGTCGTCCGTGATGCTGGCCGTCGCGCCGTCGAGGAGTACCTGGTCGCCGTAGCTCTTGTGCGCGTCGGTGATCTGAAACAGTACGGGCATCGGAGTAGCGGTTCCTTGAGTAGAGGCGGAGAGGGCAGCGGCGGGTTAGACGCGGAAGGGGTTACGAGGGTTCACCGCTCCACGCGGGGAGAAGGAAGCGGGAACTCGACAGTTTGCGATGCCGAAGCCTCGACTGATAGCCTGTCGCGGGGCGGCGGTTGATAAGGAATCACATAGCGGACGATGAATAGGAAGAACACCACGCACGCAGCGGAGTGAGTAAGATGCAGCACCTCGTGGTAGCCGAACCCGGGTATGATCTTCGGCCACTCCACGATTTCGCAGACCGCACCAATACTGTACAAGCCGCCGCCGAGCCACACCCAGTTCATTGCGCGCCAGCCGAGTGCCCGGTAGTACAGCGGTAGCGGCGGAATCCCGATCCAGCCGAGGATAAGGTAGATGCCCACGATGACCCAGTGCGGCGCCTCTGGCGCTAGCCACATGCACGCGACGCCCGCCAACGCGAGGAGCCACACCATCCACAGGAGCCACTTCCGCAAGGTGCCGGTGAGCACGATACACAGAATCGGCGTGTACGTCCCCGCGATCAAGCCGTACACCGCGGACATGTCGATCTTCTGAAAGAAGCGGTATCGCTCGCTGCCGGGAGTGAACGGGGGGGCGTGGAATGTGCCGCTCGCAAGAAAGAGCAGTATCATCGAAACGCCGTACACGATCACCGGGAACGCACGCCCGGGTCGGTTCGCGGTGAGCCGGAACATCAGAAGGGTGGCGAACACCGCCCATACCGCAGTCAGCAGGTGTGAGGACGAGCTAATCGGGTCGCGCAGGAACATTCAGGTCGTCCGGTCTTCGTGGCGGGCAAGCTTATTATTGTATCGAGACGGTCCGAAGTCGGACATGAGAAGGTGGTGTGGGGGTTGTGATGTTGTGATGTTTCGCCGCTTGCGGCTTCGCGAGACTCGCGAAGCCGCAAGCGGTGAAAGCCAAGTCGAGTGAGTCTGTTGTGCCGCTCCCGAACCGCTGGTACGATTGCGGCATCAGGGAGCCGAGTCATGCAGCCGAACGTCAAATACTTCAAGCGGCACCGGATGGAACTTGCGCTGCGGCATCCGCTCCCGCGCTGGGAACTGCCGACCGGGTTCGCGTGGCGCGCGTGGGACGATTCGCTCCTCGAATTGCACGCCGAGGTCAAGTTCGCGAGCTTCCAGAACGAAACGGATTCGCTCGTTTTCCCGTGTCTCGGCTCGCGGAACGGCTGCCGCGACCTCATGACCGCGATCCGCTACCGGCCCGACTTCTGCCCGGAAGCGACGTGGCTCCTCTCCGGGCCGGATGGCTACGCCGGAACCGTGCAGGGGTTGTTCGACGAGAACCGTTTCGGCGGGATTCAGAACCTGGGTGTGGTGCCCGGATACCGCGGGTTAGGGTTGGGGCGCGCGCTGCTCCTGCGCGCGATGGAAGGCTTCCACTCTGTCGGCGTGCGGCGAGCGTTTCTCGAAGTGACCGCGACCAACGGTCCGGCCGTTCACACCTACCGCGCGGTCGGGTTCAGGTCGGTCAAGACCATCTATCGTGCCGTCGAGTTGCCGAACCCGGACACCGCGAGCGTTGGGTTGTGACGCGCCCATTCGTAGAATGCACAAGGCGCTCGCTCTTGGATCGTTCAAAGTAGTAGGAACACTCGGTGTGCAGTTGCTGGGTATGTCGGATCCGCCTCGCGAGTTCGAGTTGCGAAGTGACGGAACACCGAGTGTGCCTACTACTTTGAAAGAGTCGATTCGCGCTTCAGTTAAAGGAATTCGCGTGGGACAACAGGTACACCAACACACTCTCGGCAACGGTCTCGTGCTGTTGGCGGAGCGTATGGATCACGTGCGCTCTGTGGCGGTCAACTTTCTGATCCCGGCGGGGGCCGCGTTCGATCCGGAGGGTCAGTTCGGGATCGCGAACGTGCTGGCCGAGTTGCTCACCCGCGGCGCCGGCGAGCGCGACAGTCGCCAACTCTCCCTTGCCCTCGATAACCTGGGCGTGGATCACAGCGAGAGCGCCGGCGTTGTGAACCTCCGACTCGGTGGTTCGGCACTTGCGCGCAATTTGCTCCCGCTTCTCGATATCTACGCCGACATCATTCTGCGACCGCGATTGCCTGAAGAAGAACTCGAGCCGGTGCAGGCGCTCGCGGTTCAAGACATTGAAAGCCTCGAAGACAGCCCGCAGGGCAAGGTGATGGTGGAACTGCACCGGCGCTACTACCCGGTGCCGCTAAACAAAGACCGCCGTGGTCGAGTCGAAGACCTCGAAACACTCACCATCGACGCGGTTCGGGCGCAGTACCGGAAGTACGTGCGACCGAACCAGGCGATCATCTCCGTAGCCGGCAACGTCGAGTGGGAACCTCTGAAGGCGCGCGTCGAGAAGTTGTTCGGGGAGTGGGAACCTGGCGAAGTGGCAGAATTAGTGCCGCTGCCGCACGAACCACAGTCGGCGCACTTGCACAAGGATTCAGCGCAGACGCAGATAGCGTTCGCGTATCCGAGCGTAGCAATCACGCACCCGGACTACTTCGCGGCTCGTGCCGCCGAGGGCGTGTTGTCCGGCGGTATGAGCGCGCGCCTCTTCATGGAGGTGCGAGAGAAGCACGGCCTCTGCTATTCCGTAGGCGTGCGCCACGAGTCATTCCGCGATCGCGGCGCGATGGTCGGCTACGCGGGCACCGGCCCCGACCGCGCGCAAAAGACGCTCGACCTGACAATCGCCGAGCTGCGCAAGTTAAAGGACGGAGTGACCGACGACGAGATCGACCGCGTGAAAGCCGGGCTGAAGTCCTCGCTGATCATGGCGGAGGAGTCCACCGGGGCGCGAGCGAGCAGCATCGCGGGCGACTGGTATTTTCTGGGTCGCGTGCGCTCGTTCGACGAGATTCAGTCCGCGATCGACTCACTCACGCCGAGTGCGGTGATGGCGCACCTGGATCGCCATCCGGTTCGCGACGTGACGCTCGTCACGCTAGGCCAGAATCCGCTGACGATCCCGGTGTGAGATCGCAATGACTGAGCGTACACATTCCGTTGTGACCGAACCCGACGAAGCCGCCGCACCACTGGTGTTCATGTGCCTCGCCGGCGTGGTCGTGTGGCTGTTCGCGGTGCTCGCGTGGGTGTACTACTTCCGCGGGTACGCTTGATTTGTAGGGTGGGCGCTGCCCACCATGCCTTGCGAAGAGGTGGGCGGTGCCCACCCTACGAAACCGGGCCACAAGCAAAGAGCAACAGATGCCCTTTCACTCCCACAAGCTGCCGAACGGGTTGCAGATCATCGGCGAAACCAGCCCGTCGGCGCGGTCCGTCGCAGTCGGGTTCTTCGTCCGCACGGGGGCGCGAGACGAGACGCCGGCCGAAGCCGGCGTTTCACACTTCCTCGAACATATGATGTTCAAAGGCACTGCGCGCCGCACCGCCGAACAGGTCAATCTCGACTTCGACCGCATTGGAGCGAACAACAACGCCTCGACCAGCGAGGAGAACACCGTCTACTACGCGGCGGTTCTCCCTGAGTACCTGCCGAAGGTCGTCGATGTCCTCGCCGACATGCTGCGGCCGAGTTTGCGCGACGCCGACTTCGACACCGAGAAGAAGGTGATTCTTGAAGAGATCAAGCTCTACGACGACCAGCCGGATTCGGTGATGTCCGAACACGCGAGGCGCATTTACTACAAGTTGCACCCGCTCGGCAACTCGGTACTCGGCACGCTGGAGAGCGTCGGTGCGCTGACGCGCGAGCAGATGCACGCGTACTTCTCACGCCGCTACGCCGCGAACAACATCGTGGTGTCCGCCGCGGGGAACTTCGACTGGACCGCGTTCGTGAGGCTCGTGACCGATGCGTGCTCCGCGTGGAACACGGACACGGTGGGCCGCGAACAACGCACCGAGTGGATCGGTACACCGGGGCTTCACGTTCTCACGCGAGACAAGATTCAGCAGGAATACGCGCTGTTCGTCGGTAGCGGTCCGCCGGCCGACTCGAAGATGCGCTACGCGGCCGACACCGTGGCGCTCGCGGTGGGGGACTACACTGGCTCGCGGTTGTACTGGGAACTGGTCGATCCGGGCCACGCGGAATCGGCCGACTTTGGCTACTCCGAGAACGACGGCAGCGGCGCGGTATTCGTGTCGCTGACGTGCGAGCCTGACAACACCGCCGAGAACCTCGTGCGCATCGAGAAGATTCTGACGGACGTGCAGCGCGACGGGATCACCGACGAGGAGTTTCATCAGGCGAAGAACAAGATTCTGTCGCGCGTGGTGCGGCGCAGCGAGCGGCCGATGGGCCGCATGATGGCAATCGCGTCGATGTGGACGTACACGGGCGAGTACCGCGACGTGGACGCCGAAGTCGCGAACTTCGACGCGGTCACGCAAGCAGACATCCGCGCGTACCTCGATAAGTACCCGATCGACCGGAACACGGTGGTCGCGTTTGGCCCGCTGAAGGAACTCAATGGCGTGTCAGGGACGCTTGTGCCCAACTTGAGTGAGTTGGCAACAAAGGAGATGACGGTTCTGTAGTCTGAAAACGTCCGTGACGCCCCACGGACGAACTGTTTACCTCACTTTCACTTCTCCACGCGCAACAGCACCGACTTCGCGGCGTGTTCGGTATTCGCGCCCTCGCGCTTCGCCAGCACCACAATGGGGTGCTCCATTGGCTTCACCCACGGTTCCGCGTACAGCACCACTTCGCGGCTCGTATCGCGCTCCGTAATCAGGATGCCGTTCAAGCCGATGTTCAGCACGCGAACACCGTGCGGCAAACCCTTCACCTCGACTGGCACGCGGCCCGCGAACTTCCCCTGCCGCGCGATGTCTACTGTGAAACGTGTCTCCTTGCCCGGTTGAATTTGGATCGTTTGTTGGCGCACCGTCGTCACGATGTCGCCCGCGGCTACCACTTTGGGCAACCCGCCCAGTGCATCGTGCGTGACCTCTTTGCCGCCGATCGTAGCGCGGGCAATGAGCTTCAACTTCGCGTCCGGCGGAACGGTGGCGGTCGCGTCCGCAAACAGCGCGAACGTGGTCGTGTTGAAGCCGGCTTCGACGAACGTTTCCGGTGCCTTAAAGCCGGCGGGGAGCCCTTCGAGCTTCACGTAAACGGGGCCGTCGAAGCCGTCGAGTCGCGTCACGTTGACGGTCACAGGCAGCGCGCCGCCCTTCCACACCGCTGGCGCGTTCGGGGTAACGCTCACCGTGAAGTCCGGCTTCGGCGGGCGCACCGTCACGCGGTACGCGTGGTTCGGACCCGACGCACCGCGAGCATCCGTCACGCGAACCTGATAGTTCCCTTCCGCAGGTGCGTCGAAGAAGACGCGGCTGTCCTTACCGTAGCCTGGACCGCCGTCGTCATTGCGGTAGCTCAGCGGGAACTGCGGCAGCCCGTTGGGCGGGAACGTCATACCAGGTGCATGCAACTCCACCTTGTACATCGGCAGGCCGAAACTGTGGTGCGTCGGCGTTGTGCCGTGGAACGCGACCCGCTGCCCGCCGACTTGGTAGAACTGGCAGTCGTCGTCCGGTCCCTTTGGTAGCGCGAGGATCCGTACCACTTCGCCGTTCACATAGAGGTAATCGTCGATCGCAAGTTCGTTCCACGCGTCGAGGCGGATGCCGGGTTTCTCGGAATCATGATCGCGGAATGTGACACTTGTCTTCGCGGTGGCACGCAGCACGCCGAGCGGTACTGGCTTGCCGGTCGCATCGAGAATCTCGATCACCGGATCGACCGGCGAACCGGCACGCCGCGCCAGCACTTCGACAATGAGGCGCTCGCCTTTCTTCGCACTGAAGTGCGTGGTGTGCGCATCGTTCGGCTTCGTGAAGATGCCGTCCGCGGAACCCGGTACGCGAATGTCCGCGCCCGTGACCGGGTCGAGTACCACCGCGGGGAACTCCGCGACCGTCACTTCCGCGACCCCAGCCGCTTGCGTCTTCGCGGGCAGCGGGACCTTCACCTTCGCGCCCGGCATTGCGTCCGCCGGAACAGTGATCTTCGCCGTGATGCCGTTGGGCATACCGAGGTTCACGCCGGAAACGTGGACGCTGGTCGTGCGTCCGCGCTGGACCGCGAGCGGGAACACGCCCGTCACCACGGGGACGTTCCCGATGTGCAGACGATAAGTGAAATCCGCAGCGCCGCGAAAGTCGCGGTCGCGGATGCCAACCGCGTAGATTCCCGCCTTTCGCACCACAAAGCCGAGCGACGTTGTGCCTTCGGCGAGGATGGTGCCGGTTTCGTCGGTCAGCACGAGAACGGCGTCGAGCTTCGAGCCGACTTCGGTCGTCACCGCTTGCGCGCCGATTTGATCGCCGGCTGCCGCCGCGAACCGGAAGTAGTCCATGTCGCCGGCGCGGTCGATCGCGCCGACAACGGTCGTGTTCTGCTTCACTATCATCGCGTTGCGGGCGGAATCCTTGATGCCGGCTTCGTTCACCACGGGGAACGGGTCGGCCTTCGGCGCCGGCTGTTTCGCGGGCTGCGCGAACACCGGACTTTCGCCAGGTGGTTTCGCCGCTTTCACCGGGAGCAGTTCGTGAGCAACCTTGCCGGTCGCGGTGTCAACAAGAACGCCTGCGCCGTCGAAGCTCGCGAGCGCGAACTGCTTGCCGTCCGGCCGTAGCGCGAAGTCGAGGATCGTGTCGGGCTGCGCGTCATAGACCTTCGCTTCGGTGAGTTTGGCGGTGTTCCACGCCTTCACAATCTTGTCTTCGCCGACGGAGTAGAGCAAGGCGCCGTCGCTTGAGTACGTCAGCCGCCACACCGGCTTCTCGTGCGCGAACGCGGAGTGAACGAGCTTCCCGCCCTCGGCATCCGCGGCCCACACGCGAACGCTCTTATCGACGCCGGCGGCCGCGAGGTGTTTCTTGTCGGGACTCCACGCGACCGCGTACAGCCAGTCGGTCGCGTCGCCGAGCGTGTACAACCGCTTCCCGGTCGCGATGTCCCACACTTTCACCGCGCGATCCGCGCTGACTGACGCGAGCAACTTGCCGTCCGGGTGGAACGCCAACCCATACACCGCATCGCTGTGATCCTTCAGCGTGAGCCGCGGGCCGGGTTTGGCTTCCTTGTCTTCGATGTCCCAAAGGTTAATCACGCGGTCGTAGCCAGCGGTCGCAAGTGTCTTTCCGTCTGGCGAGAAGGCCATTGTGTAGATTGCGTCCTTGTGAGCCGCGATCGGTTTTCCTCCGCCATGTCCCGAGATTTGGCCAATGGCCTCGGTGGGGAACAGTTGAAACACTCCGGTCTTGCCCGGCTCCGCGGTCGCGAGGGCGAGGTACGTCCCTCGCCGGTCGAAGGCAAGCGCCGTGACGCGGCTAGTCAGTACGCCGCCCCGTGCGCGCCACGTCTTCAACGACGCATCCTCCTGGAACATGCTGATTCCGCGATCATCCCCGAATGCAACGAAGTTGCCCTTCGGTGAGTACGCGACCGCGGTGACGGCAGGCGGCGCGGCCGTCGCGACCGCGGGAATCAGGAGCAGCGCGAGCGCGAGGAGTCGTGACATGAAGATCGGTCCAGTTGGAATTATCGGAACAGCGCCATCGCGGTGCCGGCGGTGGCGAACAACAGGAACAGGATCGCGATCGAGCAACCACCGCAGCCCTCGGCGCACCCGCCGGCGACGCCCTCGACAACGCCGGCGGCTTCCATCGCGCCCCCGGCAAGTTCCATCGCGCCGCCCGCGACCTCGCCCGCGAAGTCGGTCGCGTCGGCACCAGCACTCACCCCATCGACTACGGGCGGGTTGCCGTTCGCGCCGTTGTCCGGGTTCGGCTGCGGTTGCGGCAGTTTCTCCCACGGCTTCTGCTCTTGGGGTGCGTTAGGATCGGTGCCGTCGGGCATCGCGCCGGGGTTGAACGGATCCATTTGGGCGACTCCGTTTTCTCGCTCGGAACTGCGGGTTAGTGGTTGAACAGGAACTCGCGGCCCGTGAGGACCGCCCATACGAAGTCTTCGATCGTCTCGCGGCGAGATTGCGCCCCTGCTTTCGATCCCTCCGCGAGAATGTCCAAAAACTTCTTCTTTTCCGTGACCGACGGCTTCCGACTCAACCCCGACAGGAACACCCTGTCCACGATCTCCTCGTCCGTCAATTTGTCCACAATCCATTTCGTCACCACGGAGGTTTTGTCGCGCAGTTTGTCGTTGAGCGTGTACCCGTTGTTCAGGTGAAGCGCCTGTGTCACGCTGGCGTCGGCTGTGCGCTCGCAGGCGCACGTCTGGACGCGCTCGGCCCGTCCGAAGGCGTCGAGGAACCGCGACGTGGCGAGCGAGTCCGGCACCTGCACCGCACGCGTGCCACGCGGGTAGGTCGTGATCGCGGAAGTTGAATCGCCCGCGGCCGACGTGATCTTGTCGAACGGAGTTGGCACGCCGGTGATGTCGGAGTACGCGTCGAGAATCACCTCGCCCGGTAACCGGCGGAGCAGATACCGCGAGTAGAACCGGTCGTCGCTCGCGTTCTCTTTCAGTGGCTTCGATGATCGCTGGTACGCGGCCGAGTTCAGGATCACGCGCATGAGGTGTTTCACGTCGTACTTGTTCTTCACGAAGTCGGTCGCGATCGCCTCGAACAACTCGCGGTTGCTCGCCGGGTTCGTCTCGCGCAAGTCGTCTTCGACTTCGACCAACCCGCGACCCATGTAGTTCTTCCAGACGCGATTAACCAGCGCCTTCGCGAAGTACGGGTTGCTCGGCGACGTGAGCCAGTCCGCGAAGTACGCGCGCCGGTCCACCGTCGAATCGGCCGCGAGCGGCTTACCGTCAAGTGGCGTGGGAGGCATCGCTATTCCGCGGCGAAGGTGCAGCGCGTCGCCATCGGTCTTGCTCTGCACGAACACCTCGCCGGCGCGGTCGCCGTTTTTCAGACTCACGCGCGAGAACAGGTTCGCAAAGCTCCAGTATTGGTCCTGAGTCCACTTCTCCAGAGGGTGGTTGTGACACTTCGCGCAGCCAATCGACGTGCCGAGAAAGGTAATTGCGGTTGATTCCGCCAGCACGCTCACGTCCTTGTGAAGTACGAAGTAGTTGCCGCCGCCGTTGGTGAGCGAACTGCCTTTCGCGGTGAGGATGTCGCGTGCGAACCGGTCCCACGGTTTGTTGTCCGCGACGCTCTGCCGCACGCCGCGGTAGAACGCCCACATCGCGGGCACCGGTAACTTGCGGCTCGACACGAGCAACAAATCGGACCACTTGTGCGCCCAGTAATCCACAAACGCCGGGTGATCGAGGAGCTGGTCAACGAGCCTCGCGCGCTTCTTCGGGTCGGTGTCCTTGAGGAACTGCGTTACTTCGTCCGCATTCGGGAGAATGCCGCACGTGTCGATGAACGCGCGGCGGATGAACTCCGCGTCCGCGGATTGCTCCGAAGGTGGAAGGCGCAGGAGTTCGAGCTTCTGGAGAACGTGTTCATCGACGAAGTTGGTGCGCGGCGCCTTCGCGAACGCGTCGGCCTTCACGCTGTTCGCGTAGGGCGCGGTGAGCGCGAGCGTGGCGACCTTCGTGCCGAACCCGACGGTGATCGCGGCTTCGCCGTTCCCGACCGGCGTGATGAGTCCGTCTTCGGTCACTCGCGCGACCAACTCTTCAGTTGATCCGAACCGCGCGAGACCGGTCACGTCTTCGACGGTGCCGTCGGTGTAGACCGCGCGCACCTGAACCTGGAACGTCGATTTCGGCGCACCGGGCTTCACGAGGATCGCGGGCGGGAACACCTCCAGGCGCTCAAGTTCAGGGTCGATTGGCTTCGGTCCGGGCGCGCCGGCCGCGAGCCACGCGAGCATCATCTTGTGGTGCGACGAGTCCTCCCCAAAGCGTTCACCGCCGCCGTGCGGCATCGCGCGAGTGGCTTTCTTGATCATTAAACTGTCGGCCGGTTTGGTGAGATCGACGCGCCGCGCGAGCGCCTGACGCGTGAGCACGAACCAGTCGGAATCCGGGTCGTAGCCGCGGAGCGAGAGCTTCATGCCGCCTTTGCCCGCGAGCGCGCCGTGACACGCGCCCGCGTTGCACCCGGCTCGCGTGAGCGTCGGAATCACGTGATTGCGGAACGTCCACTCGCTCGATGCGTCTACCTTCACAGCGACCTCAACCGTCTTCGCGCCGACGACAATCGCGATCTTGCTTTCGCCGGCCGCGCGCCCGGTGACGGCGCCTTTCGCGTCCACGGTCGCGGTCTTCGCGGCGGACGAACTGAACTTCGCGGTGGCGGTCACGTCGCGAACGGCGCGGCCATTCTCCTCTTCGACGACGAGGAGTTGTTGCATGCGGTTCGGTCCGCCGATGGTGACCTCGGCCGGGTACACGCGCAGGTCCGCGCCCGAAGCGGACGGCGAGAGAAACAGCGAAACGGCGAGCGCGGGGAGGAGATAGCGAAGTCGCATAGCGTGTCCGTCGGGAATGTCGATGTTCTTGAACGAGCCGCGACCGCAAGGGAGCGGTTTACCTTTGCCGCTCCCTTGCGGTCTCGTTTGAAGCCATCAGAACAGCTCGCTGATCGGCTTCACGCCATAATCGACCATCGGGATCGGGCGGTTCTGCGGTCCGGGTAGTTCCTTGTGCGGGTCCAGGCCCAACCCCTTGTAGAGCGTTGCGGCGATCTCGCCGGGTGTCACCGGGCGGGACTTCGGCGCGTAGCCCAACTCGTCCGATTCGCCCACGACGCGCCCGCCCTTCAGCGGACCGCCGCCGATTACCACCGTCCACGCGCCGGGGTGGTGGTCGCGGCCCCCCGCGGGGTTCACTTTCGGTGTGCGACCGAACTCGCCCAGCGCCACCACCATCGTGTTCGAGAGCAAGCCGCGTTCGCTCAAGTCTTCCAGAAGGGCCGTGTACGCGGCGTCGAAGTTCGGGGCGACTTCCTTCGACATCTGCACGATGTCCGTGAACGGCTTCGAGCCGTGAATGTCCCACGTCACCTCGTCGAACACCGTCTCGAACATGTTCACCGTGACGAACCGCACACCGGCTTCGATCAGGCGCCGCGCCATCAGGCACGACTGCCCGAACCGCGTGCGCCCGTAGCGGTCCTTCGTTTTCTCTGACTCTTTCTCCATCGCGAATGCGTTACGCGCCTTCTCACTCGACATCAGCTTGTACGCGAGCTTGAAGTTGTCATCGAGTTGTTTCGACGCGGCGTTCTGCTCGAACGCTTCGGTCGCGCCGTCCACCGCGTCGCGGAGTTTCTGCCGTCGTTCGGCGCGGATCGCGGAGATGTATTCGGGTGGCAACAAGTCCGGCACCTTGAACCCTGGCGCGTTCGGATCGGCGTTGAGGATGAACGGGTCGTGCGGTTTGCCGAGATAGCCCGCCGTGTGACCGTGCGGCAGGTTACCGCCGGTGCGCCCGATCGGCCTCGGCAGCAGCACGTGGGCCGGGAGTTCCCCGCGACCACCCTTGAGGTAACCGAGCGCGCAGCCGACGTGCGGGTGCTCGATGCCGCCGCTGAACAACCGGCCGGTTTGCATCATCTGGTGGCCGGTGTCGTGAACCGCGGTCGCGGTGTGATAGACGCTGCGGATCAAGGAGAACTTGTCCGCGTGCTTCGCCATGCGCGGGAAGATCTCACTGATCTGTGTCCCGACCTCGTTCGTCTTGATCGGCTGAAACGGCCCGCGAACTTCCGCCGGTGCTTTCGGCTTCATGTCCCACGTGTCGAGCTGACTTGGACCGCCGACGAGGAACAGCATGATGCAGTTCACGTCGTCGTCCTTGCCGTTCGCGGCCTTCGCTTTCTGAAGTTCGGTCAACGTCAACCCGAGCGGCACGATCGCGCCCGCGTGGAGGAAGTCGCGGCGCGAGAGGCCGTCGCAGAACGTCGCGGATCGGTCGGTGTCCAGGCGGATCATGTGACGGCTCCGTCGCGGAGGGAACAAGCGCGTCAGGCAGCGTGCGTACAACTTTAGGTAGCCGATTTGCGCGGTACGAGCAACGAGAAACGCAACCGGTTTGGCTTACCCTGCCGTGCAACGCAGGCAGACCCTTCGTTCTCGCCGTGTTCACACCCGCCGACATTCGGTAGTCCACAGAAGTCCACACTGGCGGATTGCTTGCGCCGGGCGCACGCGCACGCGATTGTCGTATGGACGCCGGACCGCGCCACGTTGACGGTGACCGGTGGCGAGCGGTCTGCATTTCGCTTGCTCGGCGAGCGGCGGGGTGTCATATATGATGATCCGCCTGCCACCCTCATCCCGCGGACGCTGCCGGTGACCACCCCAACCCTCTACCCCGCCTGCCACCGTCGCCGCGGCGCGGCGTGGCGTTCACTTCTGGAGAGAACGACGTGCTGACACTCCGGGGGCCGGGCAGTCGACCGCTGTGCGACGGGTCGTCCCGCCGCGACTTCCTCCGTATTGGTGCTCTCGGTCTCGGTGCGCTGGCGCTGCCGAACTTCCTGGCCGTGAAAGCCGCCGCACCGCAGGCCGTTCGCGACAAGTCCGTGGTCATGCTATTCCTGCAAGGCGGGCCGCCCCAGCACGAGACGTTCGACCCGCATATGGATGCGGCCGAAGAGTACCGCAGCACGACCGGCGAAGTGCAGACGAAACTCCCCGGCATTACCTTCGGCGGCACCTTCCCGAAGATGGCGAAGATCGCCGACCGACTCGCGATCGTGCGGTCGTATCAGTCGCGCAACGGCGGCCACAACTACGAGAAGGTGCTCGGTGCCGACAACAACGCGAAGGCGACCATCAGCGCGATCGCGTCGTTCCTCGGTGGGGCAACGAACGCGGTGAACGGCATTCCGAGCAATGTCCTCGTCCTGCCGGAAGCGGTGAAGGACGGGCTGAAACTCAAGGCCAACTTCGAGACGGGCTCACTGCCGACGCTCACCCAACCGGGCATCCTCGGGGCGCAACACGAAGCGTTCAACCCGGTCGGCGGGGCGGCGCTCAAGCAGGCGATGGAACTGCGGATGTCGACCGAGGAGTTCGAGGACCGGAAGAAGCTCCTCGCCGCGTTCGACGACCTCCGCCGCAAAGCCGAGCCGAGCTTTGCCCGCGTGGACAAGTTCCAGCAGCAGGCGTTCGAGGTGATCGCTCGCGGCATCGGCGAGGCGTTTGATGTCTCCCACGAAGCCGAAAAGACGCTCGCGAAGTACGACACGTCCGGCCTCTTCAAGGTGGAAGACTGGAGGAAATACGGGAACATGGACCGCACGACGAACCTGCTCGGCAAGCAAATGCTGCTGGCTCGCCGGTTGGTCGAGAACGGCGTCGGGTTCGTCACCGTGTCCGATTGCGGCTGGGACTTGCACGCAGACGGTGCCAGTGCCAAGGGGATGATCGCGATGGACGTTCTCGGCCGACAGGTCGATCACGCCGTCTCCGCATTCCTCGAAGATCTCAAGGACCGCGGCCTCGAAGACCGCGTGTTGCTCGTCGTCACGGGGGAGATGGGCCGCACGCCGAAGATCAACAAGAACGGCGGCCGCGACCACTGGGGCGATCTGACTCCGCTCGTGATCGCTGGCGGCGGCATGAAGATGGGTCAGGTGATTGGCAAGTCCGACACGCAAGGTGGACGTCCCACGACTGAGCCGCACACGCCTGCGAACCTGCTCGCCACGATCCTGCACTTCCTGTTCGACGTGCCGCAACTGCGGCTCCGCACCGACCTGCCCCGCGATCTCAAGCCGCTCCTGGAAAACGGCGAACCGATTCGCGGTCTCGTGTAACCGGCCGTCCTGCCCGAGCCTGGGCGAACTTCAGGAGGTCAGTGTGGCAGGTCCATCGAGATCTGCACTGGTGCCTCGACACCGAACTGACGGATGCGCTGGGTCGGCCGCTGAAACTTTGCCAGGGAACTCCAATCCAGGGCGTGCGGGCAGAGCCGTTTCCGCTCTGCCCAGTGATACGATTGGAACGCAAGTATGTGGAGGAACTGCCGTGTTCTCACTCACCGATTCATCTTTCAAAGCCAATCGCCGCGACTTTTTACGCATCGGGACCTTGGGATTGGGGGGCTTGACGCTATCCCAACTCCTCGGAGCCAAGGCCAACGCGGCGACCGACGGGACCTCATTGGCCGATAAGTCGGTCATCTTTCTCTTCCAGCATGGCGGACCCAGCCAGTTCGAAACCTTCGATCCCAAAATGAGCGCGCCGGCGGAAATTCGGTGTCAAACGGGGGAGATTGCCACTGCCTTGCCCGGCGTCACCTTCGGCTCGACCTTTCCTCGTTTGGCCCGGTTGGCCGACAAAATCGCCGTCGTGCGTTCCTATGTTCCCGGCGACGGCAACCACGATGCCAAGCCGATCGTCCACCGCGAGACCCTTGGAGGCAATCTCGGCTCCTACTATTCGCGCGTCGTCGGCTTGAATCATCCTGTCACAGGAATGCCGACGAATACCCTTCTTTTTCCCCACGCCGTCGATCCGGCTGCTCAGGCGCAACGCTTCGACCTGGGCAACTTTCCGGCTACCGGGGCTCTCGGCAACGCTTTCGCGCCGTTCATGCCCGGCGGCAACACCACCCTGCAGAAAGACATGAGGCTCGCAATTCCCCGTTCCCGCCTCGACGACCGCCAAACCCTTCTCGCCGGGTTCGACACCATGCGGCGCAAACTCGACCAGTCCGGCACCATGGAGGCAATGGATCGCTACCAGAGGCAAGCGCTGGAGATGATCGTGCGAGGCGTGTCCCAGGCATTCGACCTGAGCCGCGAGGCCGCCCGAGTGGTCGCCCGCTATGACACCGCCCCGCTCGTCCATCCCGACAGCATCAACAAGAAATGGAGCAATCACAAGTGGTACGCTGATCATGGCCGCACTCTGGGCAAGCTCCTTTTGTTGGCACGGCGACTCTGCGAGGCGGGTTGCGGGTTCGTGACGGTCAGCACCAACTTCGTCTGGGACATGCACGCCGACGTCAACAACGCCCCGCTGACCGAGGCCATGGGCTACGTCGGCCGGCCGTTCGACCATGCGGTCTCTGCCCTGATTGAAGACCTCGAAGCACGCGGCCTCAGCGACCGCATCCTGCTGGTGGCCTGCGGCGAAATGGGGCGCACGCCGCGTGTCAATCGGGAGGGCGGCCGCGACCACTGGGGCAACCTCGGCCCCCTCCTCATATACGGCGGCGGTTTGCGGATGGGGCAGGTGGTCGGTCGCTCGACCCGCGACGGCGGCGACCCCGCGTCCGACCCCATCCGCATTCGCAACCTGATCGCCACCATCATGCACTACTTGCTCGACATCAATAAGGTTCGCGTCATGCCCGGCCTCTCAGGCGACGTCTCCCGCGTCATCACCGAAGGTGAACCGATCGCGCAACTCGTGCCGTAGGCACACGAAGCGCGAGTACCGTGTTCGAGGCATCTCTCGCATATGCCTGACCCCGTCACCACGATGGTGGCGTGTCAGCGAGATGCGACTCGCTG
>CAMDQN010000021.1 GCA_945905925.1 Singulisphaera sp. GP187 | reverse complement strand
TGAGGTTGTGGAGTCCGGCGATGTTCTTGATGATGAGGGTGTGCCGGCGACGCGGGTTCCGATACCGCTCGGCCGCGATGCGCCACACCTTCATCTTCCCGATCCCGTGCTCCACCACGATCCGGCGACGCGACACACGCCGGTTGCCCGCTTTCTGCCGGGCCGTCAACTCGCCTTTGGGCGGGCGGCGCTTCGGGGTGCACAGCCCGGTCCCGACGTAGGCCGTGTCCCCGGTTCTCGGCACCCCGCGTGGGCACACCACGCGAGTGGCGTCGTACACCTTCTTGTCGTGCGTCTTGCCGGGGAACACGCGGGACACGGCGGCGATCCGCACCCGGCGCTTCTGGCCCCCGCGACCGGGCTTCTTGCGTTTCCGCACGACCACGATCTGGTGCTTGAGGGTGTGCCGCTTCTTCTTCCCCGAGTAGAACCGCTTCTGCCCCCGAATCGGCCGGGGAATGGCCCGCTCGGTGGCGTCGAAGAAAAGCTCGCGGATCTCGTCGGGTTCCAGTTCCACTCGCCGCTCGGGGATCCGGAAGATGCCCGCCAACAGAGGTTGGAGCGGGTTGATGTTGCGACACACGGAACTCTGGTCGATGCCGAACAGGAACCCGAGGAACGCGTGCGTGGTGTACGTCCGGTAGTACATCAAAAGCATCAGTAACCGGTCGGCCAAGGGGAGCGTGAACGTGCGTCCCGCGCCCGGCTTCCGCTGACGCGGTCGCCGGGTCTTCCGCTTGGCGTCGGCTTGCTGGTATCGGGGTTCGAGTTCGGCCAGCAGTTGGTCGAACGCCGCGGGTGTGATCCCCGTCAGTTGCCGGAACGTGTCCGGCATCCGCTTCAAACGGCTCGTGTGGCTCGTACACACAACCTATGCCCACCGGACCTATTGTGCAGCGACTCTAATAAGTGTTACGCAAGACAGATGGCCGGCGACACCTTCCGCAACATACTGAGGAGTAACCGCCGAACCAAGTTCACGGAGTCGCCGATGTTTCAGGCCGTCGCGCTGTCGCTCGTGCTGTCTCCAGGCATCGGCGACCCGGTCGGACCGAAGACGTACCCGCCAGTGTACATCCCGGTCGAAGCGCCGTTTGGCTACCTCTATCAACCGACCTACAACGTTCACACTGCGGTGCGCCTGCCCACCACACAGTACGCGCCGAAGGCCGGCGATGTCTTGTTACTGAGTGACACCAACCCGTTCTGGACGGCGCTGTACCGACTCGCGTTCACGGGGCGCCCGGGTCACTGCGGCATCGTGGTAACGATGCCGGACGGGCGTCTCGGCGTCCTCGAAGCCGGCTTCAACGACAGCATCTGGACGCGGATCACGCCGCTCGATTACCGGCTCGCGCAATTCTCGGGTTACATCTGGGTTCGGCAGCGCCGTTTGCCACTCACCGCGGAGCAGGACGCCAGGCTCACCGCGTTCGCGCTCGCGGCGGAGGGCAAGCGGTACGCGGTCACCACATTTGTGGTGCAGATCACGCCGTTAAGCCCGCGTGGGCCACTGCGCACGGCGTTCGCAAGCGGGCCGCACGGACCGGGGCGCCGGTTGTTCTGCACGGAAGCCGTTCTCGAAAGCGCGGCTTACGCGGGCCTCATTGACCCCAGTACCACACGCCCGACGGCGACGTACCCGCAAGACCTCTTCTACGACCGGTCGCGGAACCCGTACATCGACCGGCACCCGCCGCTTCTCGGTGGATGGGCGCCGCCGGGGCAATGGACGCCGGTCGTGGGATGGTCGATCAAGGGGAAGGAAGTGCCGAAGCCGCCGTCAGTTTGGCCCGCGGGGCCGGCTGATGTTGTCTACCCAGTCTACGGCAGCCGAAATCAGCCGCCGGCACCGGTCGTCGTCGGGAGCGTCCCCGGCGAACTTCGCGAGGTCGCACTCGTCGAGCAGCGCCCGCAGCGACTCGGCTTCTTCGACCGGCCACCCCTGCTCGATCGTCGCCGCTGAAAGTTCGGCGGTGGTGAACTTCGTCGCGGGGATGGCGAAGCGGCGTTCCACGAACTTGCGCAGAATCGCCGCGACCCGTTCCGCGATCGCGCCGCCGGTTCCGCCGCTCGCTTCGAGTTTCGCGAGTGCCGTTCGCGCCCACTCCCCCGGCGGCACCGGCGCGGCGCGGCGCGAGCGGAGCCACACCACGACGAACGGTATCGCGAGCGCGAACGCTGTTGCCAGAGCGAGCGCGACCAGCAGCCACGGCGTTTGCGGAATCGGCGTTGGCAGGCGATCGGGAAGCTCTTCGACCGGTGTGACCGCGTGCGGTTCCGGCAGCGGGGCGTCCTTGCCGCCCGCTCGGATCACGGTCACATCGACTGGGTCCCAGGTCACCGGGTGGCCGTTCACCTTCACCGGGTTGAAGGTCACGCGTAGCGGTCGGCCCACCAGTTCCTTCTCGATGTAGGGATCGAGCCGATACACCTGTTGCCAGCGCTCGCGCCCGGGTCCGGCGGGCTTCACCTCGACCGCCCCATCGCGCGGGTCAGGGCGGATACGCCAGTTCTTGTTCGCGTCGGCGGTGAGCAACTGTTCCGGCAACTGAACGGCACCGCGCATCGGCGCCGGTCCTTCGATCGCGAGCGTGAGGCGGCTCGATTGCGACAGTTTCACCTGTTTCGGTTCAGCGTTCGAGAACCCGACAGCCGGCTGCGCGCGAATCGCTGCGGGCAGAAGGAGGAAGGCAAGAGCGGCGAGCGTGGGCTTCATCCGTGCCTCCGGCGGCGGTCGCGCTTGCGGAAGAACGTCAACAGCGCGTCGAAGTGGTCACCGTCGGTTCCGGCTTCGATGAGATCGGCTTGACACCCGCGAGCGAGTTTGGCGAATGCTTCGTCGCGCGCCTTTGCGCGCGCGGCGAATTCTTCTCTCACGCGTCGGTCGTTCAGGTCCACGAGCACCTGCCGGCCGGTTTCCGCGTCCTGCAACCGGACCAGCCCCACTGCGGGCCACGAGCGCTCGCGCGGGTCACTGGTGCGTACCGCGATCAGGTCGTGTTTGTGCGCCGCCCGACGGAACGGCGCTTCAAAGTCGTTCCCCATGAAGTCGCTCATGAAGAACACAATCGCACGCCGGCGATGGACCTTGTTGAGGTAATCGAGGGCGGCGCCGAGGTCCGTGCCCTGGTGCTTCGGGTCGAACGCGAGAATGTCGCGCAGGAGCCGGAGTACGTGTCGCGGCCCCTTGTTCGGTGGGACGTAGCGCTCCACTTCCGACGAGAACGCGAGCAGTCCGACGCGGTCGTTGTTGCTCACCGCACACAGCGCGAGCAGCGCCGCGAGTTCCGCTGCGGCCGATCGCTTCGTTAACTGTCGCGTGCCGAACCCTTGGCTCGCCGACACGTCCACGACGAGGATCATCGTGAGTTCGCGTTCTTCGACGAAACGCTTGATGAACGGGTGCCCAACACGCGCGGTCACGTTCCAGTCGATGGTCCGCACGTCGTCGCCGGGCTGGTACTCGCGTACCTCCTCGAACGACAGCCCGGCGCCTTTGAATGCGGAATGGTACTCGCCGCCGAGCAGCGTCTGCACGAGCCGGCGGGCGCGGAGGTGCAGTCGGCGCACTTGGCGAAGCACATCGGCGGGAAGCATGAGACCAAAGCTCCAGAATCGTTGGTCGGCCCCGAGTGACGGTATTTTAGCGACGCCCAACGCCCTACGAGCTAACGGGCCCGTTGCCGCGAGGTGTCGGCCCGCTCATCCCAGCACCAGGGTTTCGCCCGGGCTTCGGCCTTTCGCGGCGGTCACCGCTCGCGCCACTTCGTCGATGTTGGTCCCGTCCCACTTCACGACGTTCGGGTGCGCGAAGTCTCGGTTGTGCGGGCCGACCGGCATGATCCCCAGACCGCGCGGGCGGTGTCTCAGCCAGCGGAGCATGTACTCGGGGTAGTCGTCGTACAGCAGTTTGCCGTACACGAGACCCTTGTCGCTGGTGACGTGAATGTCCACGTCTGGCCCGACGTGCCGCTGGCACCACTGGACCTTTTCGTCCCACGCCTGCGAGTGCCGCTTCGGTCCTTTGGTCAGGACGTGAACGTCGAAGCCGAGTTGCTGGCAGAGGGCGAGAACGGTCATACCCGCCGGGATCGGGTCCAGGTTCAGCCACCACCCCGGCTGCCCCTTGATCAACCTCATCCGGGCCAGAATGTGTTCCCCCGTCTCGGTCCGCCACAAGTTTTCACGCGAGACCGCCGGCTCTTCCGGTGCGCGCAGCGATTCGAGATCGCGGACCATCGCCCCGTCGTAATCGGCGAGGGAGCCGTCCATGTCGAACAGTGCGATGTCGATGCCTTCGGTGTCCATCGGGTGCCCAGGCGCCGCGGGGTTGGAATGGGGCGATGATACTTCATCCGCCGACGGAATAGAACCCGATCACGGCGCGCACGGCCTTGCGCCACGCGACGAGCTTCCGCTCGCGGTCGGGCGCTGGTAGCTTTGGCTCGAACCGCGTCGCGGCGGATACCAGCGCACCGAGCGCGGATTCGTCCGCGAGTCCGGCGCCCACAGCCGCGAGGAACGCCGCACCGAGCGCGGTCGATTCGCTGTGCGCGGCGCGCGCCACTGCGCGCCCGAGCGCGTCCGCCTGGCACTGCAAGAACCAGTCGTTGCGCGCCATGCCGCCATCGACTCGCAGGGAAGACTCGGGGGGCTGACGCCCCCCGCTCGCCAAGTCCAAGTTCGCCGCGTCGATCAGGTCCGCGACCTGGAACGCGACGCCCTCCAGCGCCGCACGCCCCAGGTCCGCGGCGGTAGTCGCGCGCGTCAGGCCGAAGATCACGCCGCGCGCTTCGGGAACCCAGTGGGGTGCGCCCAACCCCACGAACCCCGGCACGAACAGAACCGGTTCCGCCGGGTTCGACGCCTTCGCGAGTTGCTCCACGTCCTCCGACGACTTGAACAGGTGAAGCCCGTCGCGGAGCCACTGCACCGCCGCGCCCGCGACAAACACCGCGCCTTCCAGGGCGTACTTCGGCTTCGCGTCGGTCATCGCGGCCACGGTGGTGAGCAACTTGTGCTTCGATGACACCGCGGTGTCACCGGTGTGGAGCAGGTAGAACGCGCCCGTGCCGTAAGTGCATTTCGCTTCGCCTGGCGCGAAGCAACCTTGCCCGAACAGCGCGGCTTGCTGATCGCCCGCGATGCCGCGAATCGGCACGCCGTCCGGGAGGAAGTCCAGACCCTTCGTTACGCCGAACTCCGCGACGCTCGGCTTCACTTCCGGCAGCGCGGCCCGCGGCACACCGAAGTAGCGCAGCAACTCGTCGTCCCATTGCATCGTGTGGATGTTGAACAGCAGCGTGCGGCTCGCGTTGGTCGCGTCGGTGGCGTGGGCCGCGCCGCCGGTGAGCCGCCACATGAGGAATGAATCGACTGTGCCGACCGCGAGTTCGCCACGGTCCGCGACGACCTTCAACAGCGGCGTTCGTTCCAGTAGCCAGCGGAGCTTCGTGCCGGAGAAGTACGGGTCGAGCACGAGACCCGTCTTCACGGCCAGCATCGGCTGGTCAGCCGCGTTCGTTCGGCAGAAGTCGGTGGTGCGACGGTCCTGCCACACGATCGCGCGGTGAACCGGGCGCCCGCTCGCGCGGTCCCACGCGACCACCGTTTCGCGCTGGTTGGTGATCCCGATCGCGGCGATGGTCGTCGCGTCGCGCCCGGACTTCGCGAGCGCCTCGCGCACGGTCCGCGCGACGGAATACCAGATGTCTTCCGGCTCGTGTTCGACCCAGCCGTCTTGCGGGTAGTGCTGTTCGATCTCCTGTTGGGCCACGCCGAGGACGGCAAAAGTCTTCGCGTCGTAGACGACGGCGCGCGAACTGGTGGTGCCCTGATCGATGGCGAGAATGACGGGAGAGGACATGCACGGCTCCGGCGGGTGAAGGCGGCTGCAGCTCATGGTATTGTTACTGATCCGACTCGTTCAAGAAGCCGCTGCCGCCGCTGGGGTAGGGGAACGATGACGGTGTGTCCGGTCGGAGTTTGGATGTTTCGGCGAGGTGGTGCGTGCGAAGAGTGGGCCGGTTAGTTTGCGTGATACGAAAACCGGCGTGCGAGTTCGGGCTGACCAAGGTGGTTGGCCCGAACTCGCAACGCGTGTCGGGATACGCACAAGTCAGGCCACAGAGGGCGCGATGCGGCAACTGGCAGGGTTATCGTGTGCATTGTCGGGAGCGGATACCGGGTGACCTGGACGGCCGGTTTTGCACCACCGTCTCGACGGTTGCCGGGTTCCGGCATCTCGCTCGCCGGACGCCAAATATGAAATCGCGCGTTCCCACATCTAACGTTTGACACCGGCCCGCGGTTCTGTCATCCTGACTCTCTCTATGGGTCTTACACTTGGCCCACCAATACTCACTTACAGCGTTTCGTGGATTGGCGGATTTCGCTCCGGTCCTACCATCTCCCACAGGCGCGAAATCGGAACGCCACTCGCGCGGCGGATGTCACCTCACAGTGCCCCGAAATGCCCGAACCACCACGTACCGGTGATGCCGTTCTCAAACTCGTACGGCGCGCCGAGATTGCCGACGACGACGTCCTGGCCGGGTTCGTCACCCGGTCCGGGACGGTTCCACCAACCGCGCCCGACACTGCCACCCGCCTTATCCAGGCCGGCATCATCACGCCGTTCCAGGCGCGGCTCATCCTGCAAGGCAAGCACAAGGGCTTCAAACTCGGTCCGTACCGCATCCTGAACCAGATCGGCGCCGGCGGTATGGGCACCGTCTACCTCGCCGAACACGCCGCGCTCCGCCGCCGCGTCGCGCTCAAGGTGCTACCGGTCAAGCAGGCGCTCGACCCAGCGAACGTGGACCGTTTCTACAAGGAAGCCCGCGCCGCCGCGACGCTCGACCACCCGAACATCGTTCACGCTTACGACGTGGCCTGCGACAAAGGCACGCACTTCCTCGTTCTTGAATACATCGACGGCGACACGCTCGACCGCACGCTCGCGACCCGCGGTCAACTGCCCGTGGGCGAAGCGGTGAGTTACGCGGTGCAGGTCGCCGCCGGGTTGCAACACGCGCACGACAAGGGCGTCGCCCACCGCGACATCAAGCCCGCGAACCTGCTCATCGGCCGCGACGGAATCGTGAAGATTCTCGACCTCGGCCTCGCGGAGTTCTTCGAGGATTCCAGCACGAAACTCTCGCGGGACAGCAGCGACGTGCGGGGCACGACCGACTACATCGCCCCGGAGCAACTCCGCGGCTGTGCCGCCGCCGACCACCGCGCCGACATCTACAACTTGGGCGCGACGCTGTACCACCTGCTCACGGGGCGCCCACCGTTCACCGGCACCACCGCGGCGAAGATACTCGCGCACCAGTTGTCAGCAGTCACGCCGGCGCGCGACCGTTGCCCCGACGTTCCCGAGGCGCTGTCCGACAGTGTCGAGAAGATGCTGGCGAAGGATCCGGCCGACCGCTACCAGACGGCGGCTGAGGTGGTGCAACTGCTGTTGCCGTTCGTCCACACGCCGGACCGCAGCGGCCGTGCGTCCGGGAAACTCCCTCCGCTCGCGGTCGCGCTTGTGCAGGAGAGTACCGCGACCCTCGAAGCGACCGCCGTTCGCGACTCGCTCGCTGCCGCCGACGCGCTCGTCCGGGCGCAGCGAACGGCGCGCCTGGCCATGCGGGGGATGATCGCGGGTGTAGTGTTCGGGCTTGTGTCGCTCGCGTTCGCGCTCGCACTGTGTTTTCAAAAGTGATGCGTAACAGAAGACCAAAGGTGCTTTCACTGGTCTTCTGTTACTCATCACGCATCACTTTTGAACTCATCTATTTCTGTTCAGGCACGAACCAGACCTTCAGCCAGTAGTCGCGGCTGTACTCGCCGGTCTGCTGTGGGAACGCGGACGGCGGTAGCTTGTCGAACACGTCCCGCATCCGGTCGCGAATGGTCAGCGCCTTGCCCGGCTCGTTCAACTGCTTGAACGCGTGGTACATGAGGCTGAAAATGATCAGTTCTTCGACCGTGTCCTTGTACCGGTCGAGAAGTTTGTCGGCCTCGGCTAACAGGTCGTTGGGCTTCTTCAACTGCTGGTACGTTTGCAGCACGCGCAGCGCGGCCTGAAGCCGCAGCCACGCCTCGCGATCGAGCAACTTACCGTTGCGATTTTCGACCGCGTCGCACTCGGCGACGATCTTCTTGAACAGCGCCACGGCTTCGAGCCGCATCTCCGTCGCGCTCGCGGTCGTGGTGCTGGGGGCCGCAGCTTTCTGGAGTAGGCACACGCCCAGCAACAGCTTGGCCAGTTGCACCTCCGGCCCGGTCGGGTAGTACTGAAGTTGTGACCGCAAGCGCGATTCGGCGTCGGCGAAGTTCCCCTGCCGGATCAGGTCGTTCGCAAGTTCGGTGAGCGCCCGCTCGTGGTACTCGCGCTCGCTAGCGTCCACGTTCTGCTGCTTCGCGATCTGCTCGAACAACGCGCGCCCCACAGGCACCAGTCCAGGGTGCCGCGAGTCCACGAACTGCCTCGCGATCCGATACCGCGTCGCGGTGGACGCGGGCGGTCCGGACGCCAGAACCTCGTTGAAAATCTTCCACACTTCGGTGGTCTGCCCGGCCGCGAGCATCGCATCGGCGAGTTCGACCCAGACCGGCCCGACGAACGGTTCCGGGATGCCTGGGAGCTTCGCAGCTTCTTTCAAGCGCAACACGGCCGACGCGGGTTCGTTCGCTTGCCGGTAAAGCGAGGCGGCGCGGCGCAGCATTTCGAGCTTGCCGTCGGTCTTCGGTTGGAACGCGGCCAGCGCCGCGAACTCGTCGGCCGATTGCTTGAAGAGCGATTGCGCGTTGTTGGTCTTGGGCACCGCGGCCCACGCGGCAAGAACCTCGGCGCGCTTCTCGCGGTTCCGCCCGGCGGCCGACACCACGGCATAGGCATCCGCGACCTTCAGCGCCGGCTCGAACGCGCGGTCCGCGAGGAGCACGGTCATGGCGAACTCGAACGCGGCCTGTACCTCCGCGACGGGTACGTGTTCGTTCTTGTACTCGCCGGGTGCGTTCACGCCCTTCACCGCGTCCGCGAGGAGTTCGGCGGCGAGTTTGTGGCGGGCCGGGTCCGTGCTGCTCAGATGCAGGTCCGCGAGCCGAAGTGAGGCGGCCGGCACCTCGTCGCCGGTTCCCTTCACAGCCTCCTCGAAGAACTTGGTCGCGGCGGCCGGGTCGCGCGCCTTCAGTTTGCACATCCCGAGGTTGTAGGCAGCGGCCGTGCGGAACTGGGTCGGAACGCCAGGCGCGGTGCGGAGCACCTCCAGCTCCTTCGCGGCGCCGACATGGTCTCCGTCGGCCAACAGGAGGCGAGCCAGTGCCGCCTTCGCGGGCGAGAGGACGTCGGCGGGCGCGTCCCCGCCGATCTGCGCGAGCCACTTGCGGGCGTCCTCGTACTCACGGGCGTCCAGATGGAGGTTAGCGAGCCGGAGCCGGGCGCGCGCCAGCGCCGCCGGTGGCGTTGCGATGCCCGCCGCCGTGAGGTACAGAGCGAGGGAAAGCTTCGCATGGTGCGGGTTCGGCGGAGTCTGGCGCATCGCGATGTCCGCGATCAGGCGCCGCGTTTCTCCCCCTTCTTCGCCGGGCGGTGGCGCAGACAAAACCTGGAGCAACAGCGCGATGTCGGCGGCGGGCGCGTCGGCGGGTAGCCCGACCGCAGCGCCCGACTTCGCCGCACGAAACGAGAGCCTGGGCACGTCGGCCGCGTCGCGTAGATGTTCTGGAGTAACGAGTGCGAAGTGCTGCCGAGCGAGTGCCCAGTATCCGCGGGACTCGTCCAGTGCGGGGGTTATCTCCGCGAGCCTAGAGTAGCCGCTGGCCAAGTGGAATCGCGCACGCGCCGCATGTTCGGTGCCCGCGTACGTCTCCACGCCGCTCGCGACCTTGTTCAGTTGCGCCTTCAGTTCAACCGGGTCCGGCGTCAGTTTCTCGTAATTGATCTTGAGGTCCGTGACATCCCGCGCAAACACCGCCGCCGGGTCGTTCCGGCCTGTCGGCAGCCACCCCTGCCATGCGGACACGAACACGCCGACCCCGAGCAGCAGCGCCGGCAACTGCCACAGGTGGCGAGTCGGATCGACAGGAGTCGTGGAAGAAGCAACGGCCGTGTCCGTGGCCATAAGCGTGTCCCGGTTGAGGGCGCGAGCGTTCTGCTGCGAGTAGAACCGGCGGAAGCGGCGTGCGTCAAGGGCAACCGCAGGGTGGTCTTTTCGGGGTTTCGGTCCCCAAACCCTTCCTCGAAGGGAAGGAATGCCGCTCGCGGCTTCGCGAGTCGCGGCACCTGAACGCTCGCGGCTTCACCCTTCCTTGTTAGCGGAGGGAGGTTTTGCGCCCTACCCCACTTCCAGCACGACGCGGAAGCCGATAACCTCGGACGCCGAGTCCGGGGCGTGACCGCGCCGGGCGGCACTGCGGGCCTCGATCGCGGGCAGACTCCACGCACCACCGCGGACCACGCGCAACTGGCCGTGCTTCGGCCCGGTCGGGTCCACGGGCGGGCTTTCAAAATAGTAGTATTCGTCGAACCAGTCGTTCACCCACTCCTGCACGTTCCCGTGCAGGTCGTGGAGACCGAACGCGTTGGGAGGAAACTGCGAGACCGGACAGGTGCTCTTCCCGGCGAGTTTGTGGCCGGACCCGGCGAACAGCGCGTCCTTGCCGGTGATCTTGTCCCCGCACGAGAAATCGGTGGTGGTTCCGGCTCGGCACGCGTACTCCCACTCGGCTTCCGTTGGCAACCGGTACTTGCGCCGGTGAACCTGTTCGTCGGGCAACTGCGCGAGTTTTTCGCAGAACTGGAGCGCCTGCTCCCAGCTCACGTGTTCGACTGGGTGGTCGGCGCCGCCGCGGGAGCGGGTGAACTTGCTCGGGTTCTTGCCGTTCACCGCCTCGTACTGCGCCTGCGTAATCGGCGTCACGGCCAGGTAGAACGGGCGCGCGATCCTGACCTCGTGAACCGGAGCCTCGTGGGGCCGACCGGAAGCGTCGTCGCCCATGCGGAACAAGCCTGCGGGGACACGCGCGAACGTCATGCCGACGGAGTTCCTCAGGAGCCGGATGGTGCCGGCGTTGGACGTATTGGGACCTCCGGCAGTGAGCGGCCCCCCGCCCGCCGCTGCGAGCAGCGCGGCCGCTGCGCCCGCGGCAGCCGCTGCGCCGCCTGATGTGGAAGGATTTTCCTTCGCTCGCGGTGTCGTGAGCGATGTCGCTGTGGGTCCGAGGATGGCGGAACTGGGGTTCTTCAGCGAGGGCAACTTGGACCCGGCGGGCGGCCCGGCGGGGTCGGGTGGCGCCACCGTCACGCCCGTTAGCGCCTCGACGAGCGCCGCCGCGTTCTTGGGCCGCTTGTCGGCGCGCGTGCTGAGACACGCTTGCAGGACACGCGCCTGCGAATCGGTGAACCCGGCGGGCCTGAGTTCCTCGATCCATTCCGAACCGAACGGGACCGCGGCCGTGGGGTCACGCCGGAGCAACTGATACCAGATGACGCCAATCGCGTGAACATCGTCGGTCGGCGCGGCGGGTTCTTTCTTCGCCTGTTGCGGGGACGCGTAGAGGTTCGTCGCGGCGCCGCGCTGGGCGAGTCGCTGCTGCTCGTTCCGCGACCCGCTCTTGGCGCGTTCGATCGCCCCCGCGCTCTCGAGTTGGCCCCAGCCGAAGTCGCTCACCGACATGGTGAACTTGCCTCCCTCGATCGGGTGCAAGAGCACGTTACTCGGTTTCAGGTCGCGGTGGATCACGTGCTTCTCGTGCGCCTTCGCGACGATCGACGCGAGCCGTCGGATCAGTTTCAGCGCCGCTTCCGGCTTGGCGCCATCGTAGCGCCACTTCCAGTCGAACATCAGGCCCGCGAGGTCGTAGCCACTCACGAAGGACATTTCGAGGCACGGCGGGTCCGTTTCCTGGTACACCGATCGCAGCGGCAGCACGCCAGCCACGTCGTTAAGGTCGAACGCGCGTGCGAATTCCTCGGCGCCGGCCTTCACGCGGTCACGCGAGTCGGGGTCGGTCACGAATTTGAGGGCGGTGGGCGAGAGTTCGGATTGTTCCGTGTCTTCGGCACGCCAGAGTTCGGAGTTCCGGCCCAGAGCGCGGAGTTCGATGAGGGTCCAGTTGTCAAGGCCGGCGGGCTTGTCGCCGGGGCGGAATCGCGGAATCCGTGGTGGGAGAAACAACGCGAACTCTTCCGGCTTGCTCGGTGAGAACTTCTCCGGGACTGTATGGCCCTCGGGGTCCGACGGGCGGCGCAGGTTCTGGCGCATCGCGACCGGCAGCGCGCGGAGGTAGGCCGTGAGTTCGACCTTGGGAACGGGGTGTAAGGTCGCGAGGTCGGTAATGAGTTCGCCCAGGCGCCGCTCGTACTCGTGCGCATCGACAGCGGCGCAGTCGGCGATCGCCGCGGGCAGGTCCGCGCCGGGGAGTTTCCTGTGCGCGTGGTCGAGCGCGACCCGCGCGATATCGGGCAACAGGTCTGCGAAAGCCCACTGGCCCAGGAGAGCCTTACGGCCCTTTTCAGAGAACGCCTGGCCGACGCACTCCAACAGAGCCTGCAAACGAGGCATAACGACGCCTCCAGAACGGAGAATATGATTGGCCGCAAAAATGCAAGTTACGAATAGAGTGTAAGCGAGGTGAGAGCAGTCCACAAGCCCGGCGGTCGGCGGAAGAACCTCTCCCCCAACCCCCTCACCTAAGTGAGAAATAAAGTCGGAGAATAGACAAAAACGGGCGTTGCTCTTGTCGCTCTTGGACAATCCGCCGTCGCCAGACACGCCACTCAAGAAAGCGTTGGCACGGCGGAAGAAACGATTAGAAGCAAAGCCCCCGACCGAGTGAGATCACACACCAGTCTTCACCTTCGTGCGATTCCCTTCGCTGAGAGCGGCGCACGCCTTCCGCAAGCGGCGGATGCCTTCCGTCACTTGCTCTTCCGTTGCCACGCCGAAACATAACCGGCACTCGTTGTTCGGCACGCGCCCGGCTTCGTCGGGCACGTGGCCGAACTCGCCTGGAACGTACATCACGCCGGTTTCCAGCGCCGCCAACACCAACTCGCCATTCGGACCGGTGTCGATGCCGTCGAGGGTCAGCCACACGTAGAACCCGCCCGCCGGCACGGTCCAACTCGCGGCCGGGAAATCCCCGAACTCCGCGTCCAGCGCGCTGAGCATCAGATCGCGCTTCTTGCGATACACGTTCCGCAGTTCCTCCGCGTGCTTTGCGTATGCACCGGACGCTATCAGCCGCGATGCGATGTGTTGCGACAGGTTCGCGGAGCCGAAGTCGTGGCTCCCCTTCAGGTGCATCATCGGTTTCATCATGTCCGGCGGCATGAGCGCATAACCGGTCTTCAGACCGGGCGCGCACGGCTTCGAGAATGTGCTGGTGTACACAACGAACTCGTTCGTCAGGTCGAACCGCTTCACGCTCGGAAGATCCGGCCCGGTGAACCGCAGTTCGCGGTATGCAGCGTCTTCGAGGATGATGATGCGGTGATCCGTGCTGAACCGCCGCGCCAGTTCCACCAACTTCGCGCGGCGGTCCACCGCGAGCGTCAACCCGGTCGGGTTCTGGAAGTAATCGACGGTGTAGATCACCTTCACGCGCGACAACTCACCAGAACGGCGGAGCCGTTCGAGCAGCGATTCCAGCGCGTCCATCTTCATGCCGCCGGCGTCGATCGGCACCGTCAGCACCTTCGCCCCGTGCGACTGCAACAGGCTGTGGAACACGAAGTACGACGGGGCTTCGGTTATCACAATGTCGCACGGGTCGAACAGCACTTCACCGAGCAGGTACAGCAGTTGTTGCGACCCGGTTGTGATACACACGTCGGCGGCAGTGAGGTTCACGTCCGAAGGGCGCACGCCGTCGGCGTCGCACACCAAGTTCAGCACCTGTTCGCGCAGTTCCGTTGAGCCTTGCGTGGAACCGTACTGGAGCGCGGCGCGGCCCGAAGTCGGGTCGGATACGATCTCCGCGACCGCAATGCCAACTTCGTCCACCGGCAACGAGCCTTCATCGACCAACCCCGCGGCGAACGAGATGAGGCCTGGCGTGTCGAGCGCCTTCTGGATGAAGTAACTGATGGGCGAATCGGTGGTGCGGCGGGACTTCCCCGACCGCGACAGCGGCGCCGGTGGCATCGGACTCTCCTAAACACAATGCGAACGGCCCCGGGGTTGTTCCGGGGCCGGCGTGGTGTTTTCCTACCGCGCGAACGTGTCCGCGACAAGCGAAACGCCGCGTCGCGAGGCGGGTCGCTAAACTCTCCCGCGTCGCCCCGCTCGTCAGGACCGGCACGACCGGAAACGTGTTCTATACTGGGATACGTGTCGCGCCGTGGCAGGCGAGGTTACGCCCCCGTCGCGGTTGTTAGGCACGACACAAACCGACTACCCCGCTCGATTCCCATGCCACCTCCGCTCGTCGCGAACTCCGTGGGCGATGCTACAGCCCTCGCCGACGAGTTGGCCCGTTATCGCGTCGTTGACCCGACGAAACTCAACGAGTTGCTGGCCGAGTTCCCAGGTGGGAACGCGGAAGCCCTCGCGGACCACCTCGTTCAGCACGGCGCGTTGACCGCGTTCCAGGCCAGGCACGCACGCGTGGGCGAAGCAGCACTTCTGGTTCTCGGCCCGTACCGGCTCACGGGGGTCGCGGGACGGGGCACGTTCGGGCCGTTGTTCACCGCCGGACACGCCACCAAGCCAGGCACGTTCGCGGTTCGCGTGATACCACTCCGCAGTTTGTGGAAGGCTCGGCAGGCGAAGCAACTCGCGCGTACTCTCGCGGCCAGGGTCGCACACCCCGCCGTCGTTCCCCTGGTCGAAGTGGATTCGGCAAACGGGTTCCACTACCTCGTCTGGCCACAAGACGCGGGCATGCGGCTCTCCGAGAGTGTGGACGCGGGCGGGCCGATGCCCGCGGGTGACGCGGTCGCGATGCTCGGGCACTTGGCGAACGCGCTCGCGACGTGTCACGCGGGCGGGGTCGCGCACGGTGCGATCACCCCGAGTTGCGTGAGCCTCGCGCCGAACGGTCTGCCGCTCCTGCTCGAACTCGGCGCCGGGGCGCTCCTCGCGCAGAACCTGGACGCCGACGAGTCGCTGTTCGATACGATGTCGACCGCGTTCGCCTCGGCCGGTGTGCTCGCGTTCGCCGCGCCCGAACTCGCGGTGTCGCCACTGGTGCCCACCCCAGCGGCCGATCAGTACGCACTCGGCGCGTTGGGATACTTCGCGCTCACCGGGCTGCCTCCATACCCGCACCCGGCGCTGTCCGAACAGCTCCGCGCGAAGCGGCTCGGACCGCCGCCGTCGGTCGCGGTTGTGAACCCTGACGTGCCGCCCGAACTCGCCGCCGTTCTGGACCGGATGATGGCTCCAGACCCAGCCGATCGGTTCGCGTCGCTCGGCGAGTTGGAACAGCAATTGGCGGCGCTGACCATTTCCGGTCCGCTGCCGCTCGCCGAACCGGACGAGCCGGAATCGCTGATGCTTTCGCGCCTCCAGAAGGGGCGCGACACGAGCGGGTCGGTCTCGTGGACCGCGACCGGATCCGGGGCGCTGCGCCCCGCCGCGCGCGACGACTCCGACGCGTCGGTCAGGTTCGACCTGCCCGACGCGGCCGAAACCGTGCCCGACGCGATCCCCGACCGGACCCGCGTCCCCGCGGAGGCGCTGGGCGGCGTCTCGTCCCCGCTGTGCCCCGCTCACACGCCCGCGCCCAGTCTGCCACCGTCGCCCGCTCGTTCAGGACAACCGGTCATGGCGAATCGGCTTCTCGGCGCGCTGAACGAGGACGGCGCAACTTGCCCGCCCCCGCCGCCCGACCCGCGGCTCTCCGCACCGACCCCTGTGCAGTGGCACACGACCGACGCGGAAGACACGCCACCGGACGAACCTTCGGGCACGCGAACGAAACCCGCCACCGCGGAGGGTCCGCCCGCGAACTCGGTCGTCTGGAAGAAACTACGGCGGAACCTGTTGTTCTGGCAGTCTCCGCGAGACGCAGTTCAGGTGAGCGTGTTCGGCCCGTCGGCCACGAACCCCGGACAAACGGTGCGACTCACCATCTTCCTGCACACGCCCGACACAGCCGCAAACGTGCGCACCTTGTCGCGAGCATTCCAGCACGACGCAGAACTGATCGGCACCGGATATCTGTTGCGCGAGGTTTCACGCGGGGCGGAACCGGCCGTGCATGTGTCGGTCGCGAACGCCGGCATCGCAACGACGCTGATGAAGTTTGTGTGGCGTGGTCAGCCGCAAAAACTCGGGTTCGACCTGCACATCCCTTGGGAAAGCGCCGAGGGCCGTTCGCCGGGGTTGGTTTCCGTGGGACTAAACGACGTTCGCGTGGGCAAGGTCGAGTTCGCGTTGTACGTACTCCCGCGCAAGGCGTGAGGAGAACCGCGAGTGTGAGTGTGAGGTAACAAACAGAAGAAGTGGAAGACGGAAGACCAAAGTCACTGTTGCTTTGGTTCTCGTCTTCCACTTCTTCTGTTTGTTACCTCACACTCACACTCGCACTCACACTTTTTGCATCTCGCTGCTTTCACACGTTGCAGCACCCTGTTAGCATCCCTAAACATGCGGCCGGCTCTCTAATTTCGCCCTGGCCGGTTCATTTCAAGCCCGAGAGGCTCTTCCCATGCGTTCCGTCCTGGCCCTCATCTTGGGGGGCGGCCGTGGCACTCGGCTATTCCCGCTCACGAAGGCACGCTCCAAACCCGCGGTTCCGGTCGCTGGCAAATACCGGCTCATCGATATCCCCATCTCGAATTGCATCAACAGCGAACTGCACAACATCTACGTCCTCACGCAGTTCCTCAGCGTCAGCCTGCACCGGCACATCGCCAACACGTACAAGTTCGACATGTTCAGCAAGGGGTTCGTCGAAGTGTTGGCCGCGCAACAGACGAACGAGTCGGCCGACTGGTATCAGGGAACGGCCGACGCGGTGCGTCAGAACCTCTCGTACATCGAGCGTGAGAATCCCGACGAGGTACTCATCCTGTCCGGTGACCAGCTCTACCGCATGGACTTCCGCCACCTGTTCGAGACGCACCGCGCGACCCGCGCCGACATCACGCTCGCGGCGATCCCGGTGCCGGAAAAGGACACGAGCGGGTTCGGCCTGTTGAGCATGGACGCGCAGAGCCGCGTCACCGGGTTCGTGGAGAAGCCCAAGACGCCCGAGGAGCGCCAGCCATACCACACTTCCGCCGAGTGGATCGAGCGCCGCGGAATCGCGTGCAACGGGCGCCACTACCTCGCGAACATGGGCATCTACCTGTTCAAAACGAGCGTGCTCCTCGAGGTGCTGCACGCGAAGCCGCTCGCGACCGACTTCGGCAAAGAGGTGTTCCCGCGGAACTACAAGTCCAAGACCATCAGCGCCCACCTGTTCGACGGGTACTGGGAAGACCTGGGCACCATCAAGAGCTACCACGAGGCAAGTCTGGCGCTGGCCGGGCCGAACCCGCCGTTCGACTTCTTCGCACCCGACGGTGTGATTTACACCCGAATGCGGAACCTGCCGGCCAGCCGAATCAACGGGGTCGCGATGGCGCAGAGCATCGTGGCCGACGGGTGCGTGATCGGCCCGGACTCGCGCGTCGAGCGTAGTCTGATCGGGGTCCGCAGCCGCATCGGGGTGAGTTGCACCGTGCGCGACACGATCATCATCGGGTCGGATAAGTTCGAGACCGACGCACAGCGCGCCGAGAACCGCAAGGTCGGGCGCCCGGATCTGAACGTCGGCGACGGATCCGTGATCGAGCGAGCGATTCTCGACAAGGACTGCCGCGTCGGGCGCGGCGTGAAGTTGATCAACCAGAACAACACGCTGGAAGCGGACGGGCCGAACGGCTCGTACCACATCCGCGACGGCATCATCTGCGTGCCCCGCAGCGCGATCATCCCCGACGGGGCTGTCGTTTAAGTCTCAAGTCATCACGTCCCAAGTCGTAAAGTCGAAGACCTCAGCCACCTGGGTCTTCGACTTTACGACTTGGGACGTGACGACTTGAGACTTGCGACACTTCGTTTGTAACCACGACGATCTCGCAGTTCCGGTAGAAGTCGTAGTGTCGCGCGACGATCCGCGTCGGCACCGCGACCTTCGCTTCCACAGACTGTTCCCAAGTCTTCGCGGGGACGAACAGGTAGCCGGGCGTCGGCACCGCGAGGAACTCCGCGGCCTGCTCCGCCGACTTCAGGTCCGCCACCTCGCGGCGCGCGTAGAACACCACGCTTGGCTGGAACCAGTCGAGGTGCGCGAGCCGCAAGTCGCGTGACGAGTCGTCTACCCCACTGGCCCGCACCAGTTCCTTCGGCGCCTTGTACGCATCCATTTTCATCGCCGGGAAAGCGGCCACCAGCCCGGTGAACGCAACCGCGCCGACCGCCATCGCGCGCACGAACCGGGGCCGGTCGTTTGCCCGCAGCGCGAGGCCCATCACGACCGCCGCCGTGAGCGGTATCAGGCCGATCACCGCCCACGCGCCTAACCCGGGGAACACCCGCGCGCCCGCGGGCAGCACCTTCACCGCGTCGCCCGCGACGAGCAACCCGCCGCCGACTGCGACCGCCGTGAACACCAGCGCCGCGACGCCCACCGGCATCACCCATTTGGGCAGCACAAGTTCGCCGCTGCGCCACCGCGTCAGGAACCGCGCGGTGAGGACCGCGAGCGCCGGGTACACCGGCAGCATGTAGTTCGGGAGTTTGGTCGCCGCCGCGGAGAAGAACACGAGGTACGCGGCGAACCAACAGATCAGGAAGCGGAACGCGCGGTGGGAAGAAAGGCAACCTCTCCCCCCAACCCCCTCCCCTAAGAAGGGAGGGGGAGAAAGAGAAGACGAGCATTCTACTGCTCTTGCTCCTCCTCCCTTCTTAGGGGAGGGGGTTGGGGAGAGAGGTTCTTCTCGCCGCGCCCCCTTCACCCCATACCAGAGCGCCCCAAGCAGAAACGCGCTCCACGGGGCGAACAACACCAACAGCGCCGCCGCGTGGTAGAAAAACGGCCCGCGGTGGTTCTCCATCGGGGTCGCGAACCGCTGCAGGTTTTCACGCCCGAAGAACGCGCTCGCCCATGCACCGCGCGTCTCGGCCGTCACCAATCCGTACCACGGCCCGGCGACCAGCAAAAACACCAGCGCCGCCCAGATCAGCTTGCGGTCAAGCAACCGGCCTAGTTCGCGGTTCCACGCGAAGTAGAGCAAGATCACAAGTCCCGGCAGCGCGACCCCAACCGGACCCTTCGTGAGCACCGCCAGCCCACACGCCGCGGCGGTCGCGATCCACCACTTCCGCGAGTCACCTTCGTGGCGCGTCCAGAACAAGTAGTACGTGAGAACGGTGAACAGCAGAAGGGTCGCGTCGGGTGTGGCGGCGTGCGCGAGGACGCACACCTCCAGCGCCGAAACCAGCACCACGCCCGCGAGCAGCCCGGTGGCCCGGTCGAACATGCGCCGCGCCAGTTCATACACGAGCAGTACGGTGAGCCAGACCGCCAACACCGACGGGAGCCGTGCGGACCACTCGCTCACCCCGAACGCGAAGTAACTCGCGCGCTGAACCCAATACAGCATCACCGGCTTGGCGGTGCGCAACTGGTAGTTGAACGTCGGGATCACCCACGTGTCGTTCTCGCGCATTTCGCGCGCCGCCTCCGCGTTCACCCCCTCGTCCACGTCCCACAGGCTCGGGGCGCCGAGGTTCGGAAGGGTGAGAACGGCGCACACAGCCACAAGGACGGCGTAATCTCGGTATCGTTCGGACATGCGCGACTTCCTCCAGGGCCGGGATGGTAGCCGGACCGGGGCAATCGCGGAAGCTGAATTGACGGCACGTACCGAACGACGAGAAAAGCACGAACGCCGCCGGTTTTCCGGCGGCGTTCGTGTGCGGTGGAGAACTATTTACGGTTTCTTGGGAGCGAACTCGCTCGGGTCGCCCATTCCGGTGGTCAGAGCAGCCTTGCGTGCCTCGACCTGTTTGAGCCACTCTAGCCACCTCAATTCCACGTCCTTGCGGTTCTCGTCGGCGTCGTCCGACCGGCTGCTGCGGACCACGAGCTTACCATCCGGGCGGACGATGAGCATCTCGGTCGCCGCCTCTTCCTCGACCATCCGGGACGACGTCTGCGGAACCACGTTGCCCTTCGCGTCGAACGTCACGTTGACTTTGGTCTTCACCTTGCCGCCCTCGAAATCCACGAGGACCGACTTGGTGGAGAAGTCCACCAGCCACCCCTTCGGTTGCGGCTGTTCCTTACCGCCCTTCGGGGGCACGATCTTGTCGGCCACCTCGCGGAGCAGGTACTGCTGCGTCTCGGAGGACCAGAGCGGGAGCTTGACGTACTGCTTGCGGCCGACGTACTCGCCGCGCCCGACCGGGATCTCGGTGACCACCCACGCGCCGACCGGCTCGTGCTTGGTGCCCGCGTCGGTCCGCACCTGCGGCATCCAGGCCGCCATCTGCACCACCGCCTGGTTATCCTTGATCTGGAGCCGGTTCAACAAGGAGGTGTTCTCCGGTCCGGAGTAAGCCGCGGCGGTCCGGTCGCGGTAGGACTTCGTGTCGTAGGCGTACAGGAACGACTCGGCCGGCACGGAGATCGACTGCCCGAGTTGCAGCCACTTGCTGTACAACATCTTGTACGTTTCCTTGGCGAACTCCGGGTTGGCCACCAACTTGTCCTGCTTGTAGTTCGGGTTCAACATCCGGAGCCGGACGCGGTACTCGTAGGTGTGGCCGGGCTTCACGTTACAGTCCACGAACCGGAGCAGGAAGTTCTCGACCTCCGGCGGGGGCGTGCCGGTGTCGAAGCCGTCGGGCCGGCGCGGCGCGCCGGGGCCGCTCGGCGGCGTTCCCATCGGCGGGTTGATCTTCGGGATAATCGGCATGCCACCCGGACCGGTCGGGCGCTGACCGCCGAAACCGCCGCTATCGACGCCGATGTTCCCACTCTGGTCCAGCCGCGGTTTGTAAATGGTCTCGCGCGTCCCACCGGCGAGTTGCTTGGCGAGTTCCGACGCGGAGATCTCCGGTTGCGAGGCTTTCCGAAGCTTCTCGATGTTGTCGAGGATCGCCTTGAGCCGAATCTCCGGGTACTTGACCTTCAGGTCGGGCGCCAGCAGCGGCAGCGGCATCGAGAGAAGTAGGTCCGGCTTCAGGAAGTACGGAAGGAACCCCGCGTCGAAGGTGTCGCCGATCTTGCGTGTGTCGATCGCCTCGATGTACTTCTCCTCGAACTTGTAGTTGCCCTCGGTACTCCTCACGTCCTTCGGCAGGTCGAACCACCCCTGGATGATCTGCTCCTGACCGTTGGGCAACATTCGGGTTTCGCGGCGCTGGATCTCGAACCCGTCGTACCACGGCCCCCACTGCTTGGCGTCCACGTCGGTCGCGAGGCGCAGCGCCCGCTTGATCTCCTCGACCTGCTTCTTGTATGGCACGACCGCGTGCATGGTGACGAGTCGGACCGGGATGACGGTCAGCGCGGGTGTGTTGCCTTCAGTAACCGCCTTGTCGATGTCCTTGAGCGGGACGTACTTGATGACCTTGTCGTCGCGCCGGACGTTGGCGTCAAACTCGCCGGCGCCCGCCAGCCCGTGCGGCCCGCCCGGACCCACGGCCGGGCCGGGCGGTTGTTTCGGCGGCGGATTCTTGTTGGCACCCGGCCTGCCACGATTGGCGCTGGCCCTGATTGCCGCGGCGGCGGCGTCCACCTTGGCCTGGTCGAGTTTGGTTACGTTCTTGGTCGTCAGGACCGCGATCAGCGGTTCGCCGTCGCCATCGTAGATGATGTCGTAACCGGGCATCGCCGACCGCGTGAGATCCACCTGGTAGTCCTCGATCACGAACACGATCGGATTCTCGCGCTTCGTGTTCGGCGTGCCGGTCGGGTCGAAGAACGGCACGCTGACCGGGAAGTCGCTAGTCTTCGCCGGCTTGTTGATCGTGGTCTCGGTGATGAATTTTGCCGGCTTGATCTCGTTCTTTTGCTCGTCGGTCGCCCGGTCAGCGGCGATGCTGTCCGTGATCCCTCTCGACCTGTTCGCGAGCCCCGTCGCGATGTCGTTGGGGTTCTTGGCGCTGGTCCACTTGGACGCACCCCAGATGAGGAGCACGACCAAGCAGAACCCGGCGCCGCCCATGGCGAGGAGTTCCCCTTTGCGGAGCAGGAAGTCCATCACGTTGACCTTGATCTTCACTTTGGCCACGGCTTGTCCCTCTTCGAGCGTCTGGTCGGTGGTCACCTGCCACTACCGGGATAACGGTTCGCGGCACGCGGCGTTGGTATTATGATGCTTCCGATCGCCGGCCTCGGAGGCCAGCTCGAACAAAGGCGGTCTTACGCGCGAATACGGCGGCGCGTTTTCGGGGTCACGGGGAGGTTCGGGTTCGGGGCGGGAACCGGGGGGTTCGGCGGCACCACCGGCGGCGTGCCCGGCGCGTCGGCCGATTTCGGAGCCTCGTATCTCTCGTAGAGCGAGACGACCCCGTACACGGTCAACTCGACCAGCCCAGAGGTGACCTGCGAATCGGACACGGCGGCAGGGGCGTCACCGCCCGGGTTCCCAGAACCGGAAGGGCCAACCGGCAACCCGGTCCCGCCCGGTGGCGGGAGTGACGGCCCCACCGGGCGCCCGCCGCGCGGGCCGCGGTCGTCCGGGTCCGACGGGCGGCTAAACTCACCGCCGATCGATCCAATCCTGGGGCCGATGCTGATGTTGTCGTTGGGGCCACCGCCCGAGACGTTCCCGATGCCGGCGAGCGTGCCGCGGAACCGGGTCCACGTCACCTGTGTGATTTGGAATCGGAGCGGTGAGTTCGAGAGCGCGAGCAGCACGTCCTGCATATGCACCTGATCGACCACCACTACCAAGCCCACCGGCATCCGGCGAACCTGTTCGGTCACCCCGAGGTATCGCTTCTTGTTCCCGTCGGACACCACCACGGCGAGCGGTCCTGCCTGTTTTCGCCCCCCTCCCGTCCCGCCGATTGTGCCGTCGGGATCGGTCGGTCGCGGTTGAATCATGGGTCCTCCGGGCAGCGTCCCCATTCCCATGCCGTCGCCGGTCGGCACCTCCGGTTCCTTAACGAAGAGCGGCGTGAGCAGCGGCCGACCTTTACTCCGCGCATCAACGCCTTGTTCACCCAACACGAGCGCGTCGATCCGCTTGATCGGCACCGTGCGGATGTCGAACACCTGCTCGACACGTGCGAGTTCCAACTTGCTCGGGTCGAAACTGCCCGCCTGGAAAACGTGTTCGGCGGTCGGGACGATGTCGAGCACGTTCGCGTCCACAACAAGGGGGTTGCCCGCCGCGTCTTTGATGGTTTTCTTCGACCCCTTCCCGGGCAGGTACTCGTTCCCGATCTTGAACGGAACCGGCTGACCGCCCGGCGCGAGCCAGACGTTGAGTGTCATCACGTTGCCAGTACCCATGAGTTGGAGCCGGTCCGTGATGTTGGTCAACTTCCCAGTGATCCGCACGCTGGCGCCCTCGTTCACCAACTCCAGCGCCAGTTCCCAGGTGCGACTGCGAAACAGTCGCTGAGTTTTGTTCTGCGCTGTCTTCGAGGCCGGGTCGTCGATCACGGTGCCGTTCTTCTCGTACTTGACGCGATCGAAGGTGCCCACCTCGGTGTTCACCGAGCGCAGGCCCGACAACAGCGAACGCTGGACCCACATGTCTTCGAGGATCAGCCACGTCTGATCCTTGGTAACGACCTTGGTTTCAAAGTCGTTCACGTGGCGGAGGACGTTCTGCCACCCGCCGTCGAACTGCGTCGGGGTCATGAGGTCGGCCATCCCGGTCCCGGTGCCGGTCCAGGTGCCGTCTTTGTTGAGTTTGAGCGACGAGAACTCGTGCTGGTACGTTTCCGCACGCTGGAACTCGCCGAAAACCGCCGTCAGGTCCGGGATCGCGTCCCCGAACTTCAGACCCTTCTGTTCCAGTTCCGAGAACACCTTCGACGTACCCGGACGCGCGCTCCCGGGCCACACGAACAACGTCTTCTGCCGATCCCAGTTCTCCTTGTGGAGCACCACCTGCTTCTTCTCCACCTCCAGTGCGACCTTGTCTAGTTCGCGCAGCAGGTCGTCCGGCTTCGGGGATGTCTTGCCCTCGAGTCCCTTGGTCGCGTCCGCGATGTCTTTCTGCCGCGCCGCGATTTTCCCGCCGACCCGCGCACTGACCATGAACACGGCGATCAGCGTGAACAACGGGACGAGTCCGAACAGGATCCAGAAGTGGTGCTTTTTGACGGGACTATTGCTCTTCATGGTTGGAACCCGGCTCGTGGTATTCGTGTTCGGCGTCGGTAAGAACCGCGGGCGGTGCCGCGGCACACGTGCTTCTTGGGCCGTCGGGTCGAGGTTACGGCGTCGGCGCCACAACCGGGCTGGACGGGGTCGGCTCGCGCCAGAGGATCATTACGACGAACTCGAACCGCGTCTTGGTGCTGTCGGGATCTCGTTTGCCGCCGGGCATCGGTTGTGCCGCGCCCCCGGTGGTGCCCAGACCGTCCCACGGAGTCGCGAGCGATTCGGTGGGCGAGGGCATCTCGCCCACAGGCGGCATTCCGGGCGGCATTCCGGGCGGCATTCCGACGCCGGGACGACCGTCTTTGAAACCGCCGGGAGCGCCCGGGGTGCCGCCGAGCAGTCCGTCGAGGTACGATTTGCCCCGGCCAATGTGCTGGAAAATGCCTGGTTGGGGCGCGTAGTCGGGCCACACGGCATACACGAACGCGTGACTGATCTTCCCCTTCACCGGGTCTTGCACGCCGACGATGTATTGGCCGACCTTGTCATCGCGCTTCACGAAATCATTGCTTCGCTGAAGGTTGCGGAGCAGCGACTGCTCGATAAAGCGGCGCCCGCCCTTGTGGTCCGTGTATCCGCGGACCTCGATCACCCACGCTCCGCGATCGTCCGTCTTCGGCTTCCAGCGGTCGCCGTTGGCCGCGTCCTTCTCGCGCTCCTGGTCCGTCATCCAGTCCGCGATCGCCACGTTGAACCTGGTCTGCACCTGCTGGTCGGCGGCTGTCAGGAACGAGTTGGCATTGGTGACCCACCGCGTGTGAACGGTTTCGATGTTGGCGTAGGCGAGCGATTTCGGCTTCTCGGAGTTGAAGTCTTCGACGACGCGCTCGACCGGGACGCCCTCGCTCATCCGGCGGAGGAACCAGTCGTAGGCTTCCTGCCCGGCCTTTCCCTCACCCTGCCACAGCCTCACCTGATCGATCACCGGGAGTTCGGGGCTGCCGTTGACCCGCGTGCCGACTTCGGTGAGGTTGCCGCCTTCCTTCGCGGTGCCAGGACGCGGGAGGCCAGCGGTGAACACTTCGGTGAACCGGGGCCAGTTCAGTCGTTCCTCCTGCCCGGCGATGATGAGTTTTGTCTTGTCCTGCTTCTCCTGCGAACCCCGGAGCTTCTCGGTGTATTTGGTCTCCTGACCGGAGTACGCGGCGCCCGCGTCCTTGGTCATCTGGATGCCCTTGTCGATGTTCTTGTCGGTGATGGCGGAGTACGGGCCGGAGAAGCCCATCGCCATCCCGCCCAACCCAACCAGCAGCGCCGCCGCCGCCGCCGCCGCGTAGGGTTTCTTGGACCGGATCAGTCGATCAACGATGATTCCCTTCGGGAGCAGGTTGGTCGCAATCCGTGCCTGACCCAACCCTTGGAGCGCCAGTCCGTAAGCAACCGCGAACGTGAGCAGGTTCTCCTGGAACAGCGGGTCGCTCAGAACCGCTTCGCCGCTCAGTTTCGCGAACTTCGTCGGTTTCTTCACTTCGAGCGAGAGCTTGTCCGCGAGATACTTCTGAAGGCCCGGGAGCTTGAACGCGCTGCCCAGCCCGACCATGTGCGCGACGTGCGCGTCGCGGTGTGTGTTGGTGAAGTAACCGAGGGACCGTTGCACCTCGCCGACGAAGTCGGTAAGCACCGGCTTGATCGCTTTCAGAATGCTGGCCATGTCCGGGCTTTTCGCGGCGTTCCGCTTCAGGTGTTCGGCTTTCGCGAACGTGAGCTTCAATTCCTTGGTAAGCGCGCGGGTGAAGTTGTTCCCGCCCAGCGGAATCGGCCGCTGCCAGATGATCTTCCCGCCGTCGGTGATGATGAGGTTGGAGGCGTCGGTGCCGACATCCATCACGACGGTACAGCGTTTCTTGCCTGGTGGGGTATCGTCCTCGGCGGGTTCCTCGCCCTCAACCGGCTCGGTCTTCGGCTTCAGAAGTTCGTAGGTCGCGAAGTTGACCAGTGCTAGTGGCGACATCTGGATGAGGTGAACCTCGACGCGACTCCCGGTGTAGTAGCCCATGTAGCGGGAGATCACGTCCTTCTTCATGGCGAAGAGGCCGACCTCGGTTTCGAGCGCGAACCCGTCGATGGTTTCGCCACCGCCGATTTTCTGGAAGTCCCACTCCACCTCCTCAAGCGGGAACGGGATCTGCTGTTTCGCCTCGAACTTCACGATCTCGGGGATCCGCTTCTCTTCGACCGGCGGGAGTTTAACGAACCGGGCCAGACCGGATTGCCCGGCGATGCCGATGGCGACGTCGTCGAGTTTGACGTTGTTGCGCGAGAGGAACTTTTCGAGCGCCTCGCGAATGAGCATGTCCATGTCCGCGTCGGGTTGCGAGAGCAACTTCGCGTGTTCGACTACGTCGAACGCGGTCGCGGTGGGCTTCCCATCGATCATTTCGAGCCGCAGCGCCTTGAGCGCGGACTGGCCAATGTCGATACCCCAAACGCCTTTCGCGACGACCATGATAGCGGTTCTCCGGGTGCGGACGGAATCGCCCGCGGACTCCAGTTTCATCGGTCAATTGAGCGCGCGGTCAATTCGAGGGTGCGAGCGCCCCGTGGGATTCACGGTATCACCCCCACACCGGTGCTGTCAACGAACTGAACGGACACGTTAGCGAAATGTTGGCGCAAGTCTTGCGGTTAGGCGCGTTACCCAATTTCACCCGTTCCACGCACTCGGTTCGTTATACTCACCTGAATTCGTCTCGGGTCGCGCGGCAGAACCTCTCCCCCCAACCCCCTCCCCTAAGAAGGGAGGGGAGACAGAGCTGGCTCGCTCGCGCTCGCGGCTTCTGATGGCGGGCCTTCCTCTCTTGCTCCCCCTCCCTTCTTAGGGGAGGGGGTTGGGGGGAGAGGTTCTTCGGCCGACTCGAAACACCAACCGCTTCTTCCCAAAGGTGACTCGTGGCCAAAACGTGGGCAAAAGTCGGCGGGGCCAGTGCGTGCACTCTCACCGTGCTGGCGATCGCGTTCCTGCGGGACGAGCCGACATCGGCCGCGCCGCGGGCCGACCTAAATCCTTCAGCGCATTGGGCCTTCGACGCCAACGGCGTGACCAGCAAAACAGTACCGGACAAAACCGGCACGCTCCCGGGCACGCTGCTCGGTTCACCGAAGTTCGTCGCGCAAGGACCGGTGCCACACCTCCATCTTACCGGCCCTGACGATGGCGTGATGCTCAAAGAAAAGGTCACACCCGACGCCGCGTTCCTCCCGAAAGAGGCGCTCGCGGTGGTCGCGTGGGTGCGTGTCGATGAACCGACCGAGTGGGCCGGTATCCTGGGGTGCTTCCAAGACAACGGACCGCTTGAGTACGGTTTTGTCGTCGGCTCCAACAAGAAGAAGTTCTTCTTCGGCCTCGCAACCGACACCGTGAAGAAGATGACCTACCTCGAATCGAAGACCGAATACGCACGCGGGAAGTGGTACCACGTCGCGGCCGTCTACGACGGCAAACAAATGCGCCTGTTCGTGAACGGACGGTTAGACGCGACATCCGACGCGCAATCGGGCACGGTTCGGTACGCGAAGGCCGCTCCGCTCGTGATCGGGCGCTACAAGGACGACGACGAAGACTTCCCGCTCCACGGGGCACTCAAGGAAGTGATGCTGTGCCCGCACGCCGTTTCGCCGGAGCAGGTCGCGGCGCACTTCGAGCCGGATAAGGCACTGGCCGCGGCGCCTTCCGCGGTTCCCGAAGGCCCGAAGTTCGTGGTCGAGCCGTACCTGCAGTACGTCACTCGGACCGGCATCACCATCATGTGGGAAACCGAAGAAGCCGGCACCACTGTGGTGGAGTACGGCACCACGTTCCCGCCGAAGCAACAGGCGAAGGTCGAGAAGGCCGAGACGATGGGCGAAGTCTCGCTCACGAACCTTGAACCAAACACGAAGTACTTCTACCGCGTCGTTTGCAAAGACGCGCAGGGGCGCGAACTCGCCAGCAAGCCTATGACGTTCATGACTGCGCCGGGCGCAACCGACGCGTACAGTTTCGCGGTGATCGGCGACACGCAGCGGAACCCGGTCATCACGGGAAAGGTCGCGAAACTGATGTGGGAGCGCCGTCCGAACTTCGTCGTCCACTGTGGCGACGTGGTCGATGACGGCGCATCGAAGGCACAGTGGACCGGCGATTTGTTCAAGCCGTGCGCGGAACTGTTCGGGCGGGTCGCGGTGTTCCCGTGCATCGGGAACCACGAGAAGGATCACCCGCACTACTACAAGTACTTCGCACTCCCGAAGCCGGAATACTACTACTCGTACACCTACGGCAACGCCGAGTTCTTTGTGCTCGACACCAACTCCAAGCGCAACCTGAAAGCTGACGGTGAGCAGTACAAGTGGCTCGACAAGGCTCTGGCCGCTTCCACCGCGAAGTGGAAAATCTGTTACCACCATCACCCCGCGTACTGCTCCGATGACGACGACTACGGCAACACGTGGAAGGGGTCGAGTACCTACGGCGACACAAGAGTCCGTAACTTCGTGCCGCTGTATGAGAAGTACAAGGTGGACATGGTGTTCAACGGGCACGTTCACGTGTACGAGCGCACGTGGCCGATCCGCGACGGCAAAATCGACCAGCAGAACGGCATCGTGTACCTCACGAGCGGCGGCGGCGGCGGGCGACTGGAGAACTTCGCCCCGACTTCGCCGTTCTTCAAGGATCAGTTTCGTTCCGACTACCACTTCTGCTACGTAACAGTTCACCAAGGCACACTCAACCTGAAGGCGTTCGACCACGAAGGGCACCCGTTCGACCAGTTCACAATCAAGAAGGAGTGACTCGCGTTCGGTAGCGCAGTGCGTAATACTGTGCTACGTTGCTAACCGGCGTCCGCTGTAGGTAGTCGTCCCGGGCACATGCTCGTTCGCGAGAGTTCGGGCAGCGCGGTCGCCCAGCGCACCGGCGGAGGTTGACCGTGGGAACCGAGCGGCGGGCAGACGTGGCGGTGGTGGGCGGGGGGATCGTGGGCCTCGCGTTCGCGTCGGAAGCCGCGCGCCGGGGGCACTCGGTCGTCGTCTTCGACCGCACCGCGAAGCCGCAGGGTGCGTCCGTTCGCAACTTCGGCATGGTCTGGCCCATCGGCCAACTTCCGGGCGAATCCTACGACCGCGCGATACGCAGCCGTTCCCGCTGGCTCGAACTGAAAGAGAAAGCGGGGCTGTGGGTCGCGGAGTGCGGGTCGCTCCACGTCGCGCACGAAGCAGACGAAGACGATCTGTTACAAGAGTTCGCGGCGCTGGCCGCCCCGCTCGGCGTGAAATGCGAGTACCTGTCGCGTACGGAGGCGCTGACCCGCTTCCCCGCGGTGAACCCCACAGGACTGCGTGGCGCGCTGCACAGCCCAACGGAACTGGCGGTCAATCCCCCGGACGCCGTCGCCCGCCTCCCGCGATTCCTGGCGGAAGTTTATGGCGTTCAACTCAGGCTCGGCGAAACGGTGACGAACATCACCATGCCGCACGTTCGCACCGCAAGCGGCGAGACGTGGCGCGCGGACCGCGTGTTCGTGTGCTCCGGGGCCGACTTCGAGACGCTGTTCCCCGAAGTGTTCGCGTCCAGCGGCATCCGCCGGTGCAAACTCCAGATGATGAAGACCCACCCGCAGCCGAACCAGTGGCGGCTCGGCACGCACCTCGCCGGCGGGCTGACGCTTTGTCATTACAAGGCGTTCGAGATGTGTTCGGCGCTGCCCGCGCTGCGGCGGCGGATCGGCGAGCAAATGCCCGAATATGTGAAGTACGGCATTCACGTAATGGCCGCGCAGAACGATCGTGGCGAAGTGGTGATCGGCGACTCACACGAGTACGACGCGGACATCAGCCCGTTCGACAAGGTCGAGATCGACGACCTCATCTTGAAGCAATTGCAGCGATTGGTTGTGTTACCCGATTGGACGATCGGTGCGCGCTGGCACGGTATCTACGCGAAGCACCCGGAGAAGCACTTCGTGACGGCCGAACCGCAACCGGGTTGCGTGATCGGCGTCGCCCCCGGCGGGCTGGGCATGACCATGTCGTTCGCCATCGCAGAGGACTGGTGGACCGTTCAGTAAGTTCCACGTCATCAAGTCGCAAGTCCCAAGTCAAAGACCTCAACAGTGAAGGTCTTTGACTTGGGACTTGCGACTTGATGACGTGGAACTCTTTCAACGCCACCGAACGACGAAAGACGAATTGCCGAGAACAACCAACTCGCGTTCCGTGTAGCCCTGGTATTCGAGTAGGTCGAGCAGTTCTTCCGCGTCGTGCAGCGAGGTCACGGTGGTGAGGTGCCAGTCGGTGCCGGTCGTCTGGTGATGGCCGGAGGCAAGCGTGTCGGCGGACGGGTCCGCGAGGCCGACGACCGTGTTCTCGCCCGCGAGGACCACTTCTTCCGACTTCGGGGTGAGGACGTAAACCGCCATCATCCCGAGCAAAACACCGGTGAGCGTCAGGAAGGCGAGCATGATGTTCGTGTTCCTCAAATCGTGCGGAACTTCGATGTAGCGGAATTGTAGAACAGGAAGTCCGCAGGGCACCGGAAAATGGGCCGGAAAATCGGAATGCTCCGACACCAGGGTAAATATGTGAAGGTGGGCGCGAATCGGCAGATACGAGGCTCCATTCCGGTGAAGCTCTCCCTCGCTCGAAACGCTGGAAAAGCAGACACCTTGTTCCACCGAAGCGAATCGGCCGGCGAGGGTCGCCCGCTTCACCTTCGTCCATTATTCCAGGCCCAAAAGTCGACGAGGTAACGGACTCCCGAGTCGGAAGGATTGCGAAAACGGTGCTGGAACTGTTGGGTGGGGCATTCTTCTGCCGCTTGCGGCTTCGCGAAGCCACAAGCGGCAAAGAAAGGGTGTTACGCCTGCGCGTCGCGAACGATGAGGTCGTTCACTCTTTTGGCGAACGCAACCGGGTCACTCACCTTCGACCCCTCCGCAATCACCGCTTGCTCGTACAGCAGGCGTGCGTAGCCGTCGAGTCGCGGGTCGGTCGCGTTCTTCTCGTGCAATGCTCGAAGAGCTTCGACGGTCGCGTGGTTTGGGTTCAACTCCAGCACGCGCTTGGGCGCGCTCGCGTCGCGGCCCATGCGCTCCATAAGTCGCTCCATGTGCGCGGACATGCCGTGCGAGTCGGCGACGAGGCACGCGGCGCTCTCCGTGAGCCGGTTCGTGAGTCGCACCGCAGCCACATCGGGCAACTTCTCTTTAAGCGAATTCAGCAGACCGGCGAACCGCTCCTTGTCGCCGGCCGGAACTTCGCCCACACCGGCGGCTTCTCCACGGTCCGCCGCGGAGAGTTGCTTGTCCTTGTACTTCCCCAACTGCGGAATAGCGAACTCGTCAATCGGGTCCGTGAGCAGTAGCACGTCCTGCCCCTTCGCGCGGAACGCTTCGAGGTACGGCGAGTGGCGTAGTTGCTCCGCCGATTCGCCGATCAGGTAAGCGATCTCCGTCTGGTCGGTGAGCATCTTCTCGACGTACTCCGCGAACGTGGTGAATTTGCCAGCTTCGGTGTTCGCGCTCTCGAAGAGGAGCAGGTCCGCGATCTTCTCACGGTTGCTCCAGTCACGCGTCAGCCCTTCTTTGAGCACCGTTCCGAAGCCGCGGTAAAACTCAAGGTACTTCTCGTACTCCAGGTTCTTCATGCCCGCGAGCGAATCGAGGATGTTCTTGACCACGCTCTTTTGAATTGTGTCGAGGATCGGGTTCTGTTGGAGCAGTTCGCGTGACACGTTCAGCGGCAGGTCGGCGGAATCGACCACACCCTTCACAAATCGCAGGTATTGCGGAAGCACCTGTTCGCACCGGTCCATAATGAGAACGCGCTGGACGTAAAGGCGCAGCCCCGCGACCGGTTCTTCGTAATCGAAGCCAAACGGCTTGTGAGCCGGCACGAAGCACAGCACCTTGAACTCGGTTTTGCCTTCGGCGGTGTAGTGGATCACATCCGCGGGCGCGTCGGTGTCGTGCGCGAGCGACTTGTAGAACTCCTCGTACTCCTCCGGCTTCACTTCCGACTTGCCGCGAAGCCAGATCGCCTTGCGCGAGTTCAGCGTTTCCTCAGTGACTTCCTTTTTCTTTTCCTCGCCTTCGCCGACTTCCTTTTCCACGTCCATCACGACGGGGTGTTCGAGGAAGTCGGAGAACTTCCGCACCAACGAGCGGAGCCGCCACGGTTCGAGGAAGTCTTTCGCGTCGTCCTTCAGGTGAAGGATCACATCCGTGCCACGAGTCGGTTTCTCGGTCGCTTCGAGCGTGTAACTCCCTTGCCCGTCCGATTCCCACTTCGTTGCGTCGGAAGGCGCACCGGCGGCGCGTGTGAGAACGTCCACCTTGTCCGCGACCATGAAAGCGGAGTAGAAGCCGACACCAAACTGCCCGATTAAGCCGGGTGCGTCGCCGGTCTTGCCGGCGCGTTTCGCGGCTTCGAGGAAGGCTTTCGTACCGGACTGCGCTACCGTGCCGAGGTTGTCGATCACTTCCTGACGCGACATGCCGATGCCGTTATCGGAGAGCGTCAGCGTGCCAGCGGTCACGTTGGGGGTGAGCTTGATCTTCCAGTCGGTGTTGCCTTCGAGTTTGTCCGCGTTGGCGAGCGCGTCGAACCGTACCTTGTTGATCGCATCGGACGCGTTGGAGATGAGTTCGCGCAGGAAGATTTCGCGGTCGGAGTACAGCGAGTGCGTGATGAGGTGAAGAAGTTGCTTCAGTTCCGCTTTGAATTCGAGTGTTTCGGCTGACATATCTGAAAACCCCACAAGACAGAGGACAAAGGCAGTATTAACCACAGAGTCACAGAGGACGCAGAGAACAGACCAAAGCAGAGAGGAGCTGAACACAATTGAATTCTGTCTTCCTCGGTGTTTGTCTTTCCTCTGTGTCCTCTGTGGCTCTGTGGTTAATACTGCCTTTTGCGCCTTTTTGTGGCCATTCCCCTCTTCGATTTGTCCCCATTTACTTCAGCGCCTTGCCCAGCGCGCTGAGCACATCGGCCACAGCCTTCTCGCCGTCGGGGCGCTTCTTCTCCTGGCTCGGGTACGTGGCCCGGATCTTCAGGAAGTAGTTCTTGTAGCCGGTGACATACAACTCGGTGACGGCTTCGCCCTCGTCGGTCACTTCCACCTCGTACCGTTTGCGGCGGAGTTCCGGCGCGGCCTTGTTCGTGCCGAATGGGATGACGCGCTCGTCGACCGGCGTGATGCTCTTGTACCTGCCGTTCTTCCGGTTCGCTTCCAGCGCGAGCAGTGACTCGTACATCTCGGCTTTGATCGCGTCCGCGTTCGGGCCGGTCGGGATCTTCTCCAGACCCAGGTTGTACACGAACACGGTGATGACGATTCCCTCACTGAGATACGACACCGAGTAGCCGAGATCCTTGTCCTTGTAGATATTGGGCTTCTGCTTATCCAACCCCTTCACTTCGGGCCATTCGATCGGCGGGCCGGGCAGAACGTCGTCGGCCGAGTGGATGAAGTCCGCGCCGAACGCGAGGGCCGCGAGCGCGCAGAGTGGGCGAAGCATGGGAATCGCCTCCGGGACGGGAGCAGACAGTATCGTTTTGAGGATACCGCGCCGCACGGCCTTTTCCCAGCCCTCGCCGCTTCACGCCGTTTGCGCATTTTCGCGTACCGCTGGCTCTTTTGGCTCAAGTGTCAACCCGGACCACCTGGTCTGCCGAAACCAGTTGTGACAGATGCGCCCAGAGTCGCGACGGGCGCGCCTTTTCCATAGGAGTCAGGGATGACGACTTCGCAGGTAACGGTGAAGACACTCGCCGCGTTCACGCTGTTGGTCGGGTTCGGCACGGCCGCGAACGCGCAGCCGGCACCTGTGACAGCGGAGTGGGCACTCCAGCAGAAGCCGCGTCAGCCGAGCGTGAACGTCTACACGCCGCCGGCCGCAACGTGCAAGGTCGCCCCGATCCCCAACCCCGACCCCAAGGCACAGGGCAAGTCGATGGGGTCGATCGTCACCGGTGCCGACGGCCACCCAGTACGGCAGTTCGTCAGCTACGACGACAAGAACTTCAACATCATCGTGTACTTCGCGGAGGGCGGGGTCGAAGCGTATCGTGAGGTGTACTCGCCGAACGAGAAGGAACCGTTCCAATTCCGCTGGCTCGGACCGAATGGTAGCAAGTGGGGGGTCGATCGCAACCGCGACGGGGTTATCGACGAGTGGGTCGTGATGTCGCCGGAAGAGGCGAGTCAGGAACTCGCGCAGGCGATCATCACGAACGACCCGAAGCGCATTAGCGCTCTGTTGGTGACGAAGGAGAACCTGAGCGCGCTGGGGCTTCCGGTGGCGGACGCGGACAAGGTGCTGGCGCGGGCCGCGGGCGCAGCGAAGCGCGTCACCGACGCCGCCGCGGTGATGAAACTGTCCGACAAGGCGAAGTGGCTACACGTCGAGTACGGCATCCCAAACACGCGCCCGGCCGACTCGTTCGGAGGGCGCGGGGACTACACCGCGTACAAGAACGGCACCGTACTCGTTGAGGACGGCGGCAAGGGGCACGCGCTTCAAACCGGCGAATTGGTGCAGATCGACCGAGCGTGGAAGATCGTGGACGGTCCTGCCGCGGGCGCGGCCGCGCCACAGGGGCTGGGCGTCGGACCCGACACCCAAGAAGTGCCGGAAGCAATCCGGGCGCTCGTCGAAGAACTCAACAAGTTAGACAAAACCGCCGTCAACGCGACAACGCCCCCTGCGATCGCCGAGTTCCACGCGAAGCGCGCCGACATTCTCGAACAGATCAACGCGCGCCTCCCGGAAGACAAGAAGGAAACCTGGATCAAGATGCTGCTCGACAGCCACGCGTCCGCGGCGGAAGGCGGCAAGGCCGGGAACAAGCACTTGGTTCGGTTGGAGCAGTTCAAGAAAGCGTACATGCAACCGGGCGCGAACCCGGCTATCGCCTCCTACGCCGCGTACCGGTTGCTCTACGCCGAGAACGCGGTCGCTATGGCGAACATCATGGGCAATCAGTTCGCGGCGGTTCAGGAGAAGTGGCGTGCAAGCCTTGAAGAGTTCACGAAAGCGTTCCCGCAGAGTGCCGACTCACCGGAAGCCTTCTGGCGACTCGCGATGGCTTACGAGCACTCCGGTGAAAAGGACGCGGAGACGAAGGCACGGACCGCGTTCGAGACGCTTGCGAAGAACTTCCCCGCGACCCCGCAGGGCGTGAAAGGCGCCGGCGCACTCAAACGATTCGACAGTGAGGGCAAGCCGCTCGAACTAACCGGTCAGGTGCTCGGCACGAACCAGCAGTTCAACGCCGCGCAACCGGGCAAGGTCGTGGTGATCTACTACTGGGCGAGTTGGAGCGGGTCGCTGACTGAGGACGCGAAGAAACTTCAATCGCTCGTGAAGGACTACGAGAAGAAGGGTTTGGTGGTGGTGACGGTGAGCCTCGATCACGATGCGAAGACCGCGACCGACGCGGTGAAGGCATCGGGACTGCCCGGCACACACCTGTTCTCGGAGGGCGGTTTGGACCGCAGCCCGCTGGCCGCGACCTACGGCATCTTGGCCCCGCCGCACGTGTTCGTCGCGGGCAAGGACGGCAAGGTGACGAACCGCAACGCGGGCGTCCTCACGCTCGAAGACGACCTCAAGAAACTGCTGGACAAGTAACGCGAGCGACTCTTGGCGCGTGGGGGCGATGAGCCTCTCTGTTAAACCCCATCGCAACCTTTTGCGTCAAGGTTTAACAGGGGGCTTACGCCCCCCGCTCGCCTTCGTACTGTTCCTGCATGACACCATTCACAGCGGAAGTCACGGCCGCGCGCGTCGCACAAGAAGCGTGGGCGAATCGCACCGTGCATGACCGACTCCGACACGTTCGCAATCTGCGTGCGCTGCTCGTCGAACGCATGGCCGACATCGGCGCCGCGATCCACGCCGACATCGGTCGACCGGCGATTGAAATCGCCGGCAGCGAGGTACTTCCCACGACCGCGGCGCTCAAGTTTTTGGAGAAGCACGCGGCGCGCATTCTCGCATCGCGGCGCGTCTCGTGGCGTCCGGTGTGGCTCGTGGGCTGCCGCGACGCGGTGCATTACCGAGCGTGGGGCGTGGTCGGCGTCATCGGCACGTGGAACTACCCTCTATACCTGAACCTCGGGCAGATCGTGCCGGCACTCGTCGCGGGCAACGCGGTGCTGTGGAAGCCGAGCGAGAACACTCCGCGAACCGCAGAGGTGGTTCACCAACTCTTCCGCGACGCCGGGTTCCCGCCGGACTTGCTTCAAACGCTCCCGGCGACGCGCGAAGCCGGTCCGCAGTTGGCCGAAGCCGACGTCGATCACATTGTTTTCACTGGGTCGGACGTGGTCGGGCGGAAGCTCGCGGCAAGACTCGGTGAACGGCTCATTCCGTCGACGCTCGAACTCTCCGGCTGCGACGCGATGTTCGTGTTCGCGGACGCCGACATCGAAATGGTCGCGAAAGGCATCTGGTTCGGGTTAACCATCAATCGCGGGCAGACGTGCGTCGCGGTGCGGCGAATCTTCGTACAGCGCGCGAAGTATGACTCGCTCATCGCCGCGCTGAAGCCGCTGTTCGAGCGCGCCGAACCACTGGGGTTGGTGATGGCTTCGCAGGTAACGCACGCGGAGCGGCTGATTCAGGACGCGGTGAAACGCGGGGCGACGGTGCTGGCGAAGCAACCCACCCCCAACCCCTCCCTGCAGGGAGGGGAGCAAGAACCTTCTCGCGCCGCCGATGCGCCCGGCTTGTCCGCGTCTGGCTCCCCCTCCCTGCAGGGAGGGGGTTGGGGGGGGGGTCTGCCTTCCCTCGCGCCCACACTGCTGCTCAACACCCCGGCCGATGCCGCGATCTGTCGCGAAGCGTGTTTCGCGCCGGTCGCGGCCGTGATCCCGTTCGACACACTCGAAGACGCACTCTCGCTCGCGAAGCAGTCACCGTTCGGGCTGTCCGCGTCTGTCTTCAGCGCGGATGTCGCCGCCGCGGAAGTGTTCGCCGCGCGCATTCCGTCGGGAAGCGTCGTCATCAACGATTTGCTCGCTCCGACGGCACACCCGGGCACGCCGTTCGGCGGGCGCGGCGCGAGCGGATGGGGCGTGACACAAGGGCCGGAGGGACTGCTCGCGATGACGTCACCGCAGGTTGTGACGGTCCACAAGGGCACGACCCGCCAGCACCTCGACGACGCGGTGAAACCCGACCCCGCGACCGGAGAACTTCTCAACGGCCTCATTAGGTTGACACACGCACGTGGCTTCCTCGCGCGGCTCGGCGGACTCTGGCAAATGATCAAAGGCGCGCGGAAGAAGCGGCGTTAAATCCTTCGCCGCCGCTGCTTGTTTCGCTTCCGGCGCGTGGTCGGCTGCTTGCGCGCCCACTTGATGAACCCCGTCAACTCCGGCGCGCGCCGCAGTTCTTCGATCGTGGGGTACACGGAAGCGAGCGTGGCGTTGGTGTAGGTCGCGTGGACCATGCCGTGGCACTGCGAGCAGATCAGCACGACATCTTCCGACGTACCACCTTTGGCTTTCGGCAGACAGTGGTGTTGCGTGAGGTCGGACTTGTCGAACCCGCGACCACACAGGCCGCACGGCGTCGGTTTTAGTTCGTGCATTTCTCACCCGAACGCGGGGCGCCAGAAGAACCCCTCCCCAACCCCTCCCCTAAGAAGGGAGGGGCTTCAAACCCCGACTGTTTTAGCCCCTCCCTTCTTTAGGGGAGGGGTTCTGTTGGAACCTCGAAATCTTCCCAAGAATGATACACTGAACCGCGATAGGTTCGCGCCCGACCCACGAAAGGACACGCACGCCATGAATGCACTTCTGCTCACACTCGCCTTCGCACCTGCGGCAGACCCGGACGACTGGAAGAAAGCCGAAGAATCGCATCTGAAGAACATCAAGCAACTTACCTTCGACTTCGTGCGGGCCGGGGAAGGCTACTTCTCGCCGGACGGCACCAAGATCATCTTCCAGGCGGAAGAGAAAGACACCGGCAACCCGTTCTATCAAATCTTTATCATGGATCTGAAGACGGGAAAAGCCACGCGTGTCAGCCCCGGAAACGGGCGCACCACGTGCGGCTACTTCCATCCCGAAGGCAAGAAGGTGATCTTCGCGTCGAGCCACGGAGACCCCGATACGAAGAAAGTGCAGGAAGCGGAAATCAAGCAGCGCGAGGAAGACAAGAAGAACAACGTGCGGCGCCGGTACACGTGGGACTTCGACCCACACATGAAGATCTACGAAACGAACCTCGACGGCACCGATATCAAGTGTCTCACGCCGAACGCGAAGGTATACACCGCCGAGGGCAGTTACTCCGCCAACGGCAAGCGGATCGTGTACAGCGCCGGCAACGCGGGGAACGTGCAACTGTTCACGATGGACGCCGACGGAAAGAACGCGAAGCGCATCACGGACGCGCCGAACTGCTACAACGGCGGCCCGTTCTTCAGCCCGGACGGCAAGAAGGTCGTGTTCCGGGCCGACCGCAAGGAAAAGGACCGGCTCCAGTTGTACGTGATCAACAGCGACGGTACCGGTGAGAAGGCGCTGACGGACGACGCCAAGTGGGTGTTCTGGGCGCCGTACTGGTACAAGGACGGCAAGAACATCATCTACACGGGTGCGGACCACTCGAACGAACTCGTGCGACCGAACTACGACCTGCACTGGATGAATCTCGAATCGGGCAAGAAGACGCGAATCACGTTCGCGCCCGGTGCCGACGTGCTGCCGGTGTTCAGCCCGGATTACACGAAGGTGATGTGGACCCGCAGCCCCGACGGGCGCAGCCCATCGCAGTTGTACATCGCCGACTTCACGCCGCCGAAGGAGTGAAGCACTTTCGAGCGCGGAGCGTGGCGTGGTACAATTCGAGAACGAGTCGTACCACGCCTGCGCCCCTTTACGGAGAACGCCATGCCTGCCGACGAGAATCCGCTGCCCAACGCGACGCCGAAGACGCCAGGCCAACTGATCGCGGAACTGTTCCGCGAGAACGAGCGGTTGAGCCGCCAGGTGGAAGACGCGCGCCACGAGCGCGACCAGTACAAGAAGTGGTTCCTGAACGAACTCGCGCGAAACCTGCCAGAGCTGACGGCAGAAGACATCGCCAACGCCGTCCCCGCGGAACCGATTTTCGAGGCCCACATCCGACGGCTGGAGGGGAGATGAATCCCGCGTCACCTGCGTTCCGCGTCGATTTCATCGGCGATGCGGTCGGTCAACTCGACCGCCTGACCGCACGGGCCGAGGAACTCGGCCTACAGGACGCGCTCGCCCTCGTCTACCAACTCATCATCGGCACGCTCAAGACGCGCCCGCTGGAGTGGGGCGATCCGTTCCGCGACTACCGCGGCCTCAACTTGACGGCATTCCAGCGCGCCGTACTCCCGGCCGGCATTTGCGTCGTGTACGCGGTGCATAACGTGGAACCGGTGGTCTTGATTTATCAATTCGTCGCGCTGGAAGGTTCGCCGTTCGCGTGAAGCCGGTCCTTGCGTTCCACTTCTTTCGCGCGTAGCATCTCACCAACGTGTCGGGTCGTGGGTTTAGCTCGTGGGTCTCCCACAAGGACGATGTTGCGTCGTCCGAGCTTCTGCCGTCACACCCCGCGCGGGGAAGGCTGTTCCAGCACCGCTATCGTTCTGGCCATGACCTTAATTCTGGCGGTTCTGGATCAACGCCGCGGATCGTCGTCACCGCCAGAATTAAGGTCTGGCCAGAACGGCGGTGCCGTGAGCCTTCCGCGATTCAGGAAGAGAAGTAAACCGCGGTCCGACACGCTCTCTCAAGGAAACCCACCATGCGATTCCTCTCGCTCCTGACCGGCGCGTTCGCACTGGCCGCTCTCGCGACCGCGGCGCCGGCCGATCCGCCCGCGAAGAACGAACCGCCGGTCGAACAGGCACCCGCCGACCCGAAGGCGACGAAGATCGTCCTCATCGCCGGGTCGAACTTCTTCAAGGCGGGCGAACACGAATACGTCGGGAACTGCGCGGTCCTCATGGACCTTCTGAAGCAGACCCCGAACGTTGCGCCCGTTCTCGCGCTCGACTGGCCCAAGAAAGCCGACACCTTCACCGGTGCGAAGGCGATCGTGTTCCTCTTCGACGGGGCCGAGAAGCATCAAGTGTTGAAGGAAGACCGGCTCGCGAAGGTGCAGAAGATGATGGACGCGAAGGTCGGTCTGGTGCAACTCCACCAGACCGCGGACTACCCGAAGGACTTCGGCGACAAGGCACGCGGTTGGGCCGGCGGCGCGTGGGAAAAGGGCATCGGCGAACGTGCGCACTGGATCACGGAGTTCGACAAGTTCCCGGATCACCCGATCTGTAACGGCGTGAAGACATTCAAGATCGACGACGGCTGGCTGTTCAAGAACAAGTTCGTCCCCGAAATGAAGGGCGTCACGCCGCTGTTGCGGACCTGGAATCCGAAATCCGCGGTCAAGCCGACCGGCGGGCAAGACGTGGTCGCGTGGGCCTACGACCGCGCCGAAGGGGGCCGCACATTCACGTTCACCGGAGCACACCTGCACGCGAGCTTCGCACAGGAAGGCTACCGGCGGATGCTCGTGAACGGCATCCTGTGGTCCGCGGGTGTGGAAGTGCCAAAGGATGGCGCGAAGGTCGAACTTGATCCTGACGCGCTGCCCAAGTACCTGAAGCCGGCCCCGCCGAAGAAATAACCGCTTGCGTCCGACGCGATCGCGAGTAGAAGTGTTTGGTGTGTCGGGCCGTTGGTTTAGCTCGCTGATCTTTTCAGCAAGGACGATGTTGCGTCGTCCGAGCATTTGCTACCACACGCGACGCGGGGAAGGCTGTTCCAGGGCCGTTCTCTCTGTAGTTCCAAGCAACTGCGCCCCAGCGCCTGGTTCGACCCGCGAACCGAAGTCCGCTGCGTCACACTTGCGCGGTACCACAGAGCGGCCCTGTGAGCCTTCAACGCGCCAGGTGAGAAGTAGACCGCGGCCCGACACAACACTTCCAGTTCTCGACTCAGCGCTTTTCAATTGGTAAACTGGGTAGCTTGTAACCGACCGGTGCCGGCCGGTCGCGCCAGCGATGACGGAACATCTCAACCCGCCACGAACTCGGCGAAGGCAATTTCCGCTCACGGGTCGGGCCGGCACCCGCTCCGCTCGGAGGCCGGTCTTGCTGCGCTCCACGTTCCTATTCCGCCGCGGCTTCGCGGCGCTCGTTCTCGTCGGCGGCTTCGTCGCCGTACTCCGCGCCGAAGACCCGCCCAAGACCCGCGAGCAAGAAGTCGCGGAGATCGAAAAACAACTCGCCGAACTCAAGAAGAAGCTCGACGAACTTAAAAGCAAAACACCGGCCGCGAAGAAGCCGCTCACGCTCGCCGAAGCCGACACGTGGCGTGCGATCCGCGGCGTCGCGTTGTCGCCCGATGGCAAATGGTTCGCGCACCGCGTCGGCACGAACGACGGCGAAACCGATCTGGTCTTGCGCAACAACGCCGACGGCAAGGAAACCAAGTTCCCGGGTGGCGGTGGCTTCGGCGCGCTGAACTTCTCGCTCGATAGCAAGTGGTTCGCGTTCACCTACTCGCCGCCCACGAAAGGCGGCGCGCCGGGCGCAGCGCGACCGAAAGCGAAGGTGGTGCTCGTGAATCTCGGCAGCGGCGAGAAGACCGAGATCGAAGGCGCCGCGTCGTTCCGCTTCAACGGAGAGGCCGCGACCCACATCGCGTATCGCAAGGTCGCGGAACCTTCGAGCGCGCCGACCGGACCGCCGGCACCCGGCGCGGCGCCTCCGCCCGCAGGAAGCGACCTCGTGCTCTACGAACTCGCGACCAAGACGGACTTCGTGTTGGGGAACGTCGCGGACTTCGAGTTCGACAAGAAGGGCGTGTGGATGGTCACGGTGATCGACGCGACCGGGCAAATCGGGAACGGAGTCCAACTGCGCGACATGAAGACCGGTGCGGTTCAGCAGATCGAATCGGGCCGCGCCGCGTATCGCGGGCTGTCGTGGAACGAGGACACGACCGCGTTCACCGTGACGAAAGCCACCGACGACGCGGCTTATGAAGGGAAGTGGATCAGCGTGATCGGCTTCGCCGAACTCGGAGCGAAATCGACGAAGACCACTTACGACCCAAAGGACGACAAGGACTTCCCGAAAGACATGGCGATCAGCGGCGGGGCGACCTGGACCGACGCGCTCGACGGCTTCAGTTTCAGCATCACCGCGCGCAAGAAGAAGGGCGAAGTCGCCCCAGCACCGAAGGAAGTGAAAACCGACCCCAAGACCGACCCGAAAGACGAGAGCAAGAAAGGCAAGAAGCTCCCTCCGAGTGGAGCAAGCGACGGAGCCAAGCCGGACCTCGTGGTGTGGCACTGGAAAGACGAGCGTCTTCAACCGATGCAGGAGAAGCAGGCCGCGAGCGACCGCGTCGTAACCTACAGCGCCGTGTACTGGACGAAAGACAAGAAGTTTGTGCGCCTCTCCGACGACAAGTTGAAGCCGGTGACGCTGGCCCAGAAACAGAAGTACGCGATCGGCCGCGACACCAAGCCTTACGAGTACATGAGCTACCTCAACGGCAAACTCTTCACCGACATCTACGTCGTCGATCCGAAGACCGGTGCGAAGAAGAAGGTGGTGGAGAAACTCGCGAGCATCTTCTTCGGCGGCGCGAGCGTCAGCACGTCCCCGCTCGGCACGCACTTCCTCTACTACAAGGACGGTCACTACCATGTCCACGACATGGCCGCAGGGAAGAGCGTCAACGTGACCGAGAAGGTCGGCACCTCGTTCATCGACACCGAGGACGATCACAACTTCGACAAACCCGCGACGCCTTCCTACGGCTGGAGCCGCGACGGGAAGTCCGTTCTGCTCTCCGACGGCTGGGACATCTGGAAGGTGGCCGCCGACGGCACCGGCGGCGAGAGCCTGACGACGGTCGGCAAGGCATACGGCATTCGCTACCGCCTCGTCGGCAACCTCGAACCGGAGTTCAAGCCGGGTACCGACCTGACAAAGCCGGTGTACGTGAGCGTGTACGGGGAGTGGACGAAGATGGACGGTTTCGCCCGCTTGGGCCAGCGATCCACACCGAGCGCAACCAAGCCCGGCGAGTCCCACTCGCACGGCGCGGCGATCGAACTCCTGTGGGGCGAATGTGCTTACGGCGTTCCGCTGAAGGCCCGCAAGGCCGACGTGTTCGCGTTCACGCGGCAAACCGCGGTTCAGTACCCCGATTACTACATCACCGACGGCACCTTCAAGGACGCGAAGAAGGTGACCGACGCGAACCCGCAGCAGAAGGAATACAAGTGGACCGCGGGCACGAAGCTGGTCGAGTACAAAGGCGTCGGCGGCAAAAAGCTGCAAGGCGTGCTGCACCTGCCGGCCGACTACGAACCCGGCAAGAAGTACCCGACCATCGTGTACATCTACGAGAAGCTCTCACAGGGGATGCACCGCTATCAGCCGCCCGCGACGTGGGCGATCGGTTCCATCTACACGTCGGCCGGGTACGCGGTCCTCACGCCGGACATCACGTACCGCTTAAATGATCCGGGCGTGTCAGCGGTCGAGTGCATTCTGCCGGCGCTCGACGCGGCCGTTGCAACTGGGATCGTGGACAACGAGAAGGTCGCGCTTCACGGTCACTCGTGGGGCGGGTACCAGACCGCGTTCCTGGTCACGCAGACGAACCGCTTCAAGTGCGCGATCGCGGGCGCCGCGCTCACCGACCTCGTGAGCATGTACAGCTCCGTGTACTGGAACGTCGGGATGGCGAACCAACCGATCTTCGAGAGTAGCCAAGGCCGGTTCACGGCCGGGTATTGGGATCTGCAAGAAGCGTACATCCGCAACTCGCCGGTGTACCACGCGCAGAAGGTGAAGACGCCGCTACTCTTGTTGCACAACGACAAGGACGGGGCAGTCGATTTCACTCAGGGCGTGGAATATTACAACACGCTCCGCCGGCTCCAAAAGCCGGTGGTGATGCTACAGTACAAAGGCGAAAACCATGGGCTGTTGAAGCCGGAAAACCGCAAGGACTACGCGGGGCGGATGCGGGAGTTCTTCGACCACCACCTGATGGGCAAGCCGGCCCCGGACTGGTGGAGTGAGGGCATCCCGCACTTGAAGATGGAAGACCACTTGAAGGGGCGTCCCAAGCCGTAGCCGATCCAGCAAAGCGCCCTGGCGAATGACGCCGAATTGTGTGAGAGCGTAGTTGCGCTGGTGTTTTTCCCTCCCCCCTTGTGGGAGAGGGACAGAAGAAATCCTCGGGCGGCCGAAGCCAGCGCGCGACCCTCTCAAAATCCTGTCGCTACTTGAGCAACTTCTTCACCACGTTGCCGCCCACGTCGGTGAGCCGGAAGTCGCGACCCTGGAACTTGTACGTCAGCTTCAGGTGATCCAGCCCGAATAGGTGCAGAACGGTCGCGTGCAGGTCGTTCACGTGGATCGGGTCTTCCACCACGTTCCAGCCAAGATCATCGGTCTTGCCGATCACCTGACCGCCCTTGATTCCGCCGCCCGCGGCCCAGATCGTGAACGCGAACGGGTGGTGATCGCGGCCCGTCACGTTCGTGCTGCCGCCGCGGTTCTCGCCGAGCGGCGTGCGCCCGAACTCGCTCAGCCACAACACCAGCGTGCTGTCGAGCAACCCACGGCGCTTCAAATCGGTGATGAGCGCCGCGACCGGTTGATCCGCCATCAGGCAGTTGTGCGGTAACTCCACGTCGAGATTCGAGTGATGGTCCCACGACGCGTGGAACAGCGACACGAACCGCGTGCCGCGTTCGACCAATCGGCGCGCGAGCAGGCAGTTGGCCGCGAACGCGCGGAACTCGCCCTTGCCGCCCCCGCGGGCTGCTTTGATCTCGGGTTCCGGTCGGTCGAGGCCGTACTCGTCAAGCGTTTTCCGGTCTTCGCCGCTGATGTCGATCAACTCCGGTGCGGCGGACTGCATCTTATAAGCCAACTCGTAGGCCGAGATGCGCGCGTTGATCTCCGGGTCGCCAACGGTCGCGTGGCGAATGCCGTTGAGGTCGCGCACCGCTTCGACGGTCACGCCTTGCATCGCCGCGGTTAACCCTCCGGGGTTGTTTAGATTGAGAACCGGTTCGCCTTTGTTGCGGAACAGAACGCCCGCGTGCGTGCTCGGCAGGAACCCGCTGCCCCAGTTCGACGTGCCGCCGGACGTGCCGCGGCCCGCGTTCAGCACCACGTACCCCGGCAGATTCTTCCCTTCGCTGCCGAGGCCATAAGTCATCCAACTGCCCATGCTCGGCCGCGCGAACATCGTGCTGCCGGTGTTCATCAGCAGTTGGCCGGGGTGGTGGTTGAACGCTTCCGTGTGCATCGAGCGAATCAGACATACGTCGTCCGCAACGGTGCCGAGACGCGGGAGCAAGTCGGAAAGCTCCATCCCGCACTGACCGTGCTTCTTCCAGGTGCGATTGCTGCCGAGGACGCGCGCGGTCTCTTTCTGGAGGAACGCGAACCGCACGTTCTTGGTGAGCGACTCCGGCAACTTCTGGCCGTGCAGTTCGTTGAGCTTCGGCTTGGGGTCGAACAGGTCGAGTTGCGACGGCGCGCCTTCAAGGTAGATGCAGATGCAGTTCTTGGCCTTAGGCGCGAAGTGCGGCTTCTTTAATACCGCAACAGGGGTCTCCCCCTGCTTCCCACCCCCGCTCGCCTGTAACAGACCTTCCCCTTGAAGGAGCGACGCGAGCGCGAGCAACCCGACGCCGTTGGCGCTGGTCGCGAGGAAGTCGCGTCGGGACTGCAACATGGATTCGTGAACTGGGTGCATTGTGATTATTCTCGTGTCACGAATTCGTCGAGATTCATAAGCGTGCGGGCGAGCGCTACCCACGCGGCGGCTTCGGGCGCGGACACGACCGCGGGCTTGTGCGAACCGAGCAACTTCGCGGCGCCGTCGGGGTCGCTCGCGGTCAACTTGCGGAACTGTGTGAGCAACTTCGCAAGCCGTTCGGATTCGGCTTCGAGCGGCAAGCGGCCGAAACACAACCGGAACGTGCGCGTGATGCGATCCGCGTCGGTCGCGTCTTTCTGTTCAGTCAGAACGCGCTTGCCGAGCGCCTGCGCGGCTTCCACGAACACCGCGTCGTTGAGCAACGTGAGCGCCTGAAGGGGCGTGTTCGATCGCTCGCGCCGAACCACGCACACATTGGAATCAGGCGAGTCGAATGCGGTCAGCATCGGGTACGGGCTGGTGCGCTGGAACCAGATGTAGAGGCCGCGTTTGTAGCGATCCGGGCCGGTCGTCTCAACCCACTTCGCGCTATTCGCGTAGGTGAGTTCCGAGATTCCCGGCGGTTGCGGCGGTCGAATGGACGGCCCGCCCACGGTGCGGCTCAGTAGGCCGCTCGCGGCGAGCGCGTTGTCGCGCATCAGTTCCGCTTCGAGGCGCAACCGCTGCTGGCGCGCGAGCAGCACGTTCAGCGGATCGCGTTTGATCGCGTCCGGTTTCACCGCGGAGGATTGCTTGTAGGTCGCGGACGTGACGATGAGTTTGTGGAACTTCTTCAGTGACCAACCGCCATCGCGAAGTTCGCTCGCGAGCCAGTCGAGCAACTCCGGGTGACTCGGCTTTTCGCCCTGCGTGCCATAGTCGTCCGGCGTGTTCACCAGCCCGCGACCGAAGAACTTCGCCCACACCCAATTCGCCGTGACGCGCGCCGTCAGCGGATTGTCCTTCGACACGATCCAGTTCGCCAGATCGAGGCGCGTCGCGCCCGTGGACTTCGGCAGCACGCCCGGCGTGCCCGGCTTCACCTCCACGCCTTTGCGGAGGAAGTCGCCGCGGAGCATCACGTGCGTCGGGCGCGCCGGGCCGAGCGCGAGAGTCGGTGCCTTCGCGCCGGCCGGAGCCTTCTTCAAGTGCGCCGCCAGCGCCGCCTCGCGCTTCTTCAGGTCCGCGTCGGGAAGTTTCTTCTCCTTCGCCTCGGCGACAGCCGTTTGCAACTTCTCCTTCTCCATGTCGAACGCGGCTTGTTCTTTCTTGAGTCGTTCGGCCTCGCCCGCCAGCGGGGCTGCGATGTCTACTTCCTTGTCCGAGTTGAAGAACGCGAGCAGTTGATAGAACTCGCGCTGCGAAACCGGGTCGTACTTGTGGTCGTGGCACTGCGCACAGCCGACCGTGAGGCCGAGCCACACCTTGCCCGTGGTGCTTACGCGGTCCACCACCGCCGCGACGCGGAACTCTTCCTGGTCCACGCCGCCTTCCTTGTTGGTCAGCGTGTTGCGGTGAAACCCGGTCGCAGTCTTCTGTTGCGAGGTCGAATTGGGAAGGAGATCACCCGCGAGTTGCTCGACCGTGAACTGGTCAAACGGCATGTCCGCGTTCAGCGAGTTGATCACCCAGTCGCGGTAGCGCCACGCGAACGGGCGCCCGGTGTCCTTCTCGTATCCGTCGCTGTCGGCGTAGCGCGCGGAGTCGAGCCAGTGACGGCCCCACCGTTCGCCGTAGTGTGGCGACGCGAGCAACCGATCGACCACCTTCTCGTAAGCGTTCGCGCTGGTGTCTTTCAGGAACGCGTCCACTTCCTCTGGCGTGGGCGGAAGCCCCGTAAGGTCGAGCGACACGCGACGAATGAGCGTCGCACGATCTGCTTCCACAGAAGGAGACAAGCCTTCCTTGTCCAGTCGCAGGAGAACGAATGCGTCGATCGGGTGCGTGATCCCCTTCGGGATTTTGGGGCGATTGATGGGCTGGAACGCCCAGTGATTCGACTTCCCCTCGGCGTCGAGAACCGCAATCGCGCCGCCCCACTTCGCGCCCTGATCGATCCACGCACGGAACTTGCCGATCTCCGCGTCGGTGAGTCGCTTGTCCTTCGGCGGCATCTGCAAGTTTGGGTCGGTGCCGGCGATCGCGTGAATCAGCGTGCTCTCGGCGCTCTTACCGGGCGCGATCACCGAGCCGGTGTTGCCGCCCTCTTTTGCGTGTGCGGCGTTGTCGAGCCGCAACCCGCCCCGCTGCCGGAACGGGCCGTGGCACTTCACGCAGTGCGCCGCGAGGATTGGCTTGATGTCCGCGTCGAAGTCGATTTTGCCTTCAGCCGCAGGCGGGAGTTTCGGCACCGGTTTCTTGTCGTCCGCGCCGGCCGTGGCAAGCAGCAGCGCGACCGCGGGGAAAATGAGGTGCGTGCGATTCGGCATGGCAAAGGTGAGCGGAGGAAAGCGGGTAGGACTTCACTCCATGCTAAACCGGGTGCCGGATTGAGGCAAACGCTTTGGCCGGCTTTCCCGGTTTCGGTGGACCGAACGCACACGGGCCGGGACACCGTTCGGCGCCCCGGCCCGCGTGTACTCCACCTGAGCGATCCTATGGAGCGCTGGTCAATTCGATATCGTGGGCCTGATCGCCGGACTTCACTTCGGTGGTCAGTCCCGCCGTCTCGGCTTTCTCGTAGCGTGCGGGGATAGCCGTGAACCCCAGGCCGAGTTCCTTCGGGTCCGGGAGTGTCATGCCGCGCGACCCATCGATGCCCTTGCCCTTCCCCTTACCAGGGTCGTTCTTGGGCACCACCGAGTCGCGCAGGTGCGAGGTCTGCACCGCGATCTTCACCTTGCCCAGCGGTGGTTCGAGGACGGTGTAGATCCCTTCCCCGTTGATGTACCCCTGGACCGAGTACTTCCCGTTCTCGGACACGACAATGACGTTCCCGCCCTTGAGCGGCTTGCCGTCGATCGTGGCCCTTCCGGTGAGCTTCCCGCCCTTGTTTAACCCGTTGTCCCCGGCACCGCATCCAGCGAGAACAAGTGCGAACAAACCCGCCAGAATCGCGGCGCGTCGAAAGTTGATGCTCATGTGCGTTCCCCTCAGGCTACCAGTTACCGGGCAGAACCTGCCCGTCGGACGGGTCACACGCGAGCGCCCACGTGGCCGCGGGGACACCAGGGGAAACGTTGCGAACGCTACCGTCGGTCATGGCCACCTGGCACCCACCAGCGCTGAACGCAGTCGCGGCGTACCGGTCACAACTCGCCTCGGTCGGCTGCACCTGGAACTTGAGACCGGTGCCAGTGGCCGCGAAGTACGGACCGTAGTTCAGATCCCAGCCGCCGTGCAGCGCCAGGTTCGCGTACGACCCGCAGATCATCCGCTTCTCGGCGAACAAAATCGTGTTGGAACTGCCATCGCTGATATTTTGGATGGCGAGCGGTTGGTCCCACTGCGCCGCGTCGAAGGGGCTACCGCCACGGCGTCCGAGGATCTGGTAGTTGCTCGCGTAACTGGTCGCGGCCCAGGGGGTCATCGCGTTGCTTTCGAGCCAACTGTACTGGATGCTCTTGAAGTCCGCCGAACTCGGATCGGCCGGCGCCTTGAAGACCTTCAGTTTGATGGTCCAGGCCTGGAGTCCGCTGGGATAACTGAACAGGTTCTGTCCGGTCCCGGCCTGGTAAGCGGCGTTCTGTTCGATGAACGGCAGCAAGTGGTAGAACGCGGTAACGTCGCCCATCGTAGTGTCGTTGCCCCACGAGCCGCGGTACACACCGGTGACCCACGCCCCGGATCGCTGAGGCGCGTGCATCCACCACGCGTTCCACGCAACCGGAAGATGCCCGGCCTGGTCGTTGGCGGCGTGGGCGGCAAGCCCCAACTGCTTGAGGTTGTTCTGACTACTCATGCGTGCGGCGGCCTCACGCACCTTCTGGACGGCTGGCAACAACAGCCCGATCAGGATCGCAATAATGGCGATCACGACGAGCAATTCAATGAGCGTAAATCCCCGCTTGGGTGGTGCGGTGGGGAGAGACATTGCAAACTCCGAAGCAGAAAATGAGGGGCGAAAAGTAGGGGCGAAAAGTAGGGGCGAAAAGTAGGGGCGAAAAGTAGAGAGGGTGGGCTTTGCGTACGATCTCAACAGGAAATATTACGCCGAGATGAATGACTCGGCAACGAATTCGCTGCAATTCACTGAAAATTCGCGATGCCGCAGTGTTATGGCTCACCCACGTTCTTCGCCGCGGTGGTCAGCGCGTTCGCGGCATTGCGCATTGCTTTTTCCGCAGGGGTTGGCGGGTCGCGGGTGAGATCGTCGATTGCGGCGCGCATCGCGAGTTCCGCCGCGCGCAGCGATTCGCCGGTGACCACGTTCGCGCCGGCGGGCGAAAGCGGTGCCGCGTCGGAAACACCAGCGCTCGCGGTCTGGAGCAGCGCCGCGACTTCGGTTCGGAGCCGCGCGGCCTCCGTGATGTTGGTCGTTGCCGATTTCTGTGCGGCTTCGAGTAACCGCTTCTCGGCGTCCTTCACGAGCGCCGCGGCCTTGACAAGCGCCTTCGCGAGCGGGTCGAGCGGGTCGAGTCCCTTCGCCGCGAGTTCGAGTACGCGCGACAACTCTGCCGCACGAGCCGCGAGTTCCGTTCCGCGTGCGATCTGTTGCGCGACCGCGGCGTTCGACGCGGGCTTCAGATGGTCGGCCAGCGCGCGCGCGAAGTTAGTCAAGCCGTCGTGGAGCGTGCGCTGCTGTTTCACCAGCCCGCGGAGCGTCTCGGCGAGCGGCCGGGAAGGAAGGTACGCGTCAGCTTCGGGCGGTGCGAGTGGCTCGGCGGCTGGCGCGAGTGTAGCGAGGTCCGCGATGTCGGCCATCTTCGCCGCGAGTTCGTCCAGCGTCTCCGCGAGCGCGCGCTGGTCGGACGCAAGGCGGTCCGGTTCGGTCTTCACGCGGAGCCTCGCGTAAAGGTCGAACACGCGATGCTTGTTGAACTGACCCACCGCGCCGACGCGGGTGTGTGCGAGTTCATCCATTTCGCGCACCAGTTGACGCTTCGCCTCGTCGGATGCCGGTGCGCTGAAGGGCGACTTCATGTCCGCGAGTTCCTTCGCGCGCACCGCCGCGAGCCGGCGGTTGTGCGCGAGCCGATACACGCGATCCAGGTCGGTTTCGGTGCCGTTGAGCCGGGCGCTTAACCGACCGAGCGCGTCGGCCGCGGCGCGGACTCGCCGGCGCGCCTCGTCCGGCTTCGACCCGTCACGGAACCCGGAGTCGGCAACTTGAAGTGCGATCTTCGCGTCGTTTACAATCGCGGGCGATTCCGGTGCGACGACGCGTTCGAGTTGCTTCTGCACGTCCTGAACCACGAGTGTTCCCGGTTCGAGAAACTTTGCCGTGAGGTTCGCGCCGTGGAGGTCGAGCGCGTCGGCGAGCGCGGCGAGTTTGCGGTGTAACTCGTCCGCCTTCGCGTCCGGCGTGGGGTTCCCTTCAAGCACGAACTTGAGCCGCTCGACTTCGCGCCGAACCGCCGACTGCGACACCAGCACGTCGAACAAAGTAACGTCCTGTAGGTCCGCGACCGCGACCGCCAGCGCCGCGACGACGCGAGCCCGGCGCTCGCCCAACCCCGGCAGGTCGAGCGCCGCAAACGCGACCCCCGAAGCCCGCTGGCGCTCGACGAGTGGCGCGAGTTTCTTCGCGAACCCGGCGACCGTCGCGGGCGCGGGTGCCTGTGCATCGTGGCCGCGCAGAGCCTTCTCGGCGTCCTTCGTGATTCCTTCCTGATCCGATTTGAACTTGTCGAACGCGCGGAGGGTCGCCGCGAGCCGGACCGCGACCGAAGGCGTGTTGTCCGCGAGCCGGTTCAGCGAATCGACGGCGAACTTCATCGCGGTCTCCGCGCCGCTCCCGTCGTTGGAAAGGAAGCCGTGCGCGGCGCCCGTGTGGATCGCGGCGTTGTCGCGCGCCGCCTTCACCACCACATCGAGTGGAATCGCGAGCAGCGCGAGCGCCGCGTGAAGCGCCTTCTGCTCGGTGCGGAATGCGGTCTTCAACTCTTCCGCGAGTTTGTCGAACTCGGTGGCCTTCGTCGCCGTGCGGAGCCGCGCGAGCAGGTCGTCTTGCCAGCGCGCGAGCTGCACTGCGGCCTTCTTGGGGTCGGTGCGGTCGGTGGCCCACAGGTCGAACTCGGCCGCGATCCGTTCGAGCGCCTGCGCCTGCTTCTCCAGTTCGGTGAGCGCTTCGACCGTCTTTCCGACCGCGGCGAGGTCCGCGACGCGGCGGAAGTCATCGAGTTTCGGCGGTGCAACGCCTGCGAGTCGCGCCGCAGTATCGAGCGCAACGAACAGTTTCACGGCGCGGGCCGTGAGCGATTCCTGATCGCTCGCGATGGCGGCGACAAGCGTGTCACGGGCGTCGGTCGCGGTCCGCTTCGTCGCGGTGTCCAGATCACCCAGCAGCGCGGAAAGTTCGGTGATTGCGAGCGCGAGCCGACGCGCTTCGTTACCCTTCGCGCCCTCCGCCGCGAGCCGGAGCGGTTCGCTCTCCGCGAGAATCGTTCGCTGGCGCGCGAGTAACTCTTGTTGGCGCGCGAGTAGTTCGTTCCCACCGGTCTTCGCGGCAGCGGCGAGCGCGTCCTGATCGCGTGCGAGCGCGCCGAGCTTCGCGCGGTCGAGGCGCGCGCGCGCGAGGTTCGCGTTGCGCACGAGAACCGCATCGAGTTTGTCGCCTGATTCCCCGAGTTGCTTGACCGCGAACGCGAACGCATCGGCGCGACCGGTTTCGTCGGCTTCGACCTTGAGTGTCGCGTCCTCGGCGCTCTTCAACTCGCGGTCGGCGATCTCGCGAACCGTGGTCGCGAGCGGGCGCAGTTCGGGCGCTAGCGCGGCGTCGCGGCCGAGATCGTGCAGCACCTCCTTCGCGCGCTTGATCCGTTCGCGCGCGTTGTACAGGCGCGCCGTGTCATCGACCGCAAGCGCGCCCCCAACGGTGCGCGCGGACACCGCCAAAACCAGCTCAGCGGCTTCGCGCACCGCGCGCCGCGCGGCATCGCCGCTCTCGTGGAACGCGTCGCGCTGACCTGCGATGTCTTGCTCTTCGAGCGGCGGCGCGGTCGCGGAGATGCGCAGTTCGCTCCACCCGGTCGCGGGGTAGAACGCTTCTTGCGGCGCGAGTTTCGGATCGTCCGCACTGCGGTTGTCGGTGATCCGCACGCGGACCCGGACTGTCGCGCCTTCACCGCCTTTGCCTGTGAGATCGAAGTCGAGGCGGCCAGTCGCGCGCACGGTTCCCGCGTTTGTCAGCGGAATCGGCATTTGCTCGGTGCGCGAGTCGAACGAATCGAGGACGTATTCCACAACAACTGTGGAAACACTCATATCGTCGCGTGCGACGATGCGGATGGGAACGCGCGCCCCCGGGCGTGCGTCTCGCGGGCGCGGCGACACACCGGACACCTCTTCAAACCACGGCGCCCGGTCCGGCCAGACTCGCACATCAATAGCCGCCGCAGTGCGGAGCTTCTTGCCGTCAACGTCGTTGACCATCGCGAGCCGCAGCACGCCGCTGTGGAGGGCGCGGATCGTCGCTGTCGCGCTCAGGCGGTCCGGGCTGAGTTCAAGTGTCGGCGAGAACGCTCTGGCGTCGCTGTTCGGTTGGAAGTCGAGATGTACGGACGCCGCCGGACGCGTGAATTTCAGGTGAAGGGTGATGTCGCTGTGCTCAAGTACACTGTCGAGAAGACTGAAGTCTCGCGTCGACTTCGCTCGCCGAGCGTACGCCGGCGGAATGATTTCGATTCGCGTTCCGTCGGCGAGTTCGACCGCGTCGAGCGCGGTCACGCGGAACCACTCGCTCGTCGCGCCGCTGATCTGCACGCGGTACTCGAAGTCGCCGTTTACCTCCGGGCGCGTGACGTGCAACGCCCCGGCACCGTCGGCGCTCATCGAGAGCCGGTGTTCGGGCGCGTCGGGCCGGTCGCGGTAAATCAGCACGGCGCCGTCGGGTGCGAGCGCCCGCGAGTCGATCTTCTCGGCGTAGGCGGTCAGCGTAACGGGGCCGCCGCGTTTCACCACCGGTTCGCCGGACGTGACGATGACGCGAACACCCACGGATGCTGGGCGAGCCCACGGCATCGTCACGCGCCGCAACCGGTCCGCGCCGTTGGGAACGAGACCCGCGACGATCAGAAAGCCGAGAAGGGCAATGAGAGAGCCGCACACGCGCAGTTTGGCCGGGTAGGTGGGTACGGCCCGCGCGAAGTCAACCGCCTTGGCTCGCCGGTTCGCGTCTTCGGCAAGGGCGGCGCGCACCGCGTCTGACGTTCCCTCGTGCGGTTCACCGACGACCGCCCCGAGACGCTCCGCCAGTTCCGGGAGCCGCTTTGCCAGTTCACCCGCGACATCGGAAAGGGAAATGTCGGCGTGCCACGGGCGCAGGACCAACTGCCACACGAGGACGCCGAGGGCCGTGACCCATACCGCGATGAACAGCCCGCGCGCGATCGCGGGGAGTGTGAAGAGCGCGTCGAGCAGTAGAACGAACGTGGTGGCCACGACCGCCGCGATGATACACAGGCTCAGTCCGCGGACCACACGCTGGGTCCGGACGCGCGGCACCAGTGCGGCGAGCCGCTGTTCGAGGGCGTGCGGGAGTGCGACGGCCATCAGCGCTCCGAAGAACCGGCTTCCGAATCATACCGCGAGACGCGCGCGAAAGTGTGACTAAACTATACCCGCGAGCATCCGCCCGCGGCAAGCACCACCCGGAGCCGTTAACCCGTCATGGTCTCACCCGAACGGTTGGAGTCGATGCAGAAGGGCTGGGTGAGAACCCTGGAGCGGTATCGCGTCGGCCCCGCGGACGCGTACCCCGCGTTCGACGTGCTCGTAGCCGCGTACACCAGCCCGGAGCGGTTCTACCACAACCTCGAACACATCGGCGAAATGTTTCGCGTGGTTGAGCGTCTTTCCGCGACGATCGAAGACCCGAACGCGTTACAAATGGCGGTGTGGTTCCACGACGCGGTGTACGACTCGCGCGCGAAGGACAACGAACACCGCAGTGGCGAACTCGCGGTCGATCTACTCGGACCGATCGGCGTGCCGGCTTCCGCGATCGACCGCATCGTGCGGATGATCTGGGCCACTTCGCACGCGGCCGACCCACCTGCGGATCGCGACACGCGCGTGCTACTCGACACCGACCTCGCGATTTTGGGCGCCTCGGAAGAGCGCTACGCCCGCTACGCGACGGACATTCGCAAGGAATACGCGTGGGTGCCGGACGCGGAGTACCGTGTCGGCCGTGCAAACGTCCTCACGAAGTTCCTCGCGGCGCCGCGGTTGTACCACTCGCAACTTCTGTTCGAGGAAGGTGAACAGCGCGCGCGGGCGAACTTGCGCGAAGAGTTGGCGCGATTGCAAGGCGGGTGAAGAACCCCTCCCCAACCCCTCCCCTGAGAAGGGAGGGGCTTCAGCATTTAGCCCCTCCCTTCTCAGGGGAGGGGTTGGGGAGGGGTTCTGCGAGCCAGAATCCATTCCGCCCCGCATCTCTCTAATGTGCGACGGCCGCCTCCACATATCCCGGAGGCAAGTTCAAAGGAAGCAAACACATGGACCTGAATCAGTTCACCGAGAAGGCGCAACAGGCGCTCGCCGGTGCGCGGAAACTCGCGGCCCGATTCAACCACCAGCAAATCGACGTCGAACACGCCCTCCTGTCATTGCTCGACCAGGAGAAAGGTCTGACAGCGGCGATTCTGGCGAAGGCCGGCGTGTCGGTCGACGCCGTCACGATCAAGGTTCAGCGCGAGTTGGAGAAACTGCCCCGCGTGACCGGCACGAACGCCGAACCGCGGCTCGCGCAGCGCCTCGTCAAGCTCATCGACGCAGCCGAGACGGAAGCGAAGAAGTTGAAGGACGAGTACGTCTCGGTCGAACACCTGCTGCTCGCCGCGACAGACGACACCGGCACCGCGGGCCATGCGCTCCGCGAGTTCGGCCTCACACGCGACCGCTTAATCACGGCGCTGAAGGAAGTGCGCGGCAGCCAGCGCGTCACGTCGCAAAACCCCGAAGAAACCTATCAGGCGCTGGAGAAGTACGGCCGCGACCTCACGCAACTCGCGCAGCGCGGCAAACTCGACCCGGTCATCGGGCGCGACGAGGAGATTCGCCGCGTCATGCAGGTGCTGTCGCGGCGCACCAAGAACAACCCCGTACTCATCGGCGAACCCGGCGTGGGTAAAACCGCTGTGGTCGAAGGACTCGCGCAGCGCATCGTTCGCGGCGACGTGCCCGAAGGACTGAAAGAAAAGATGATCGTCGCGCTCGACATGGGCGCACTCATCGCGGGGGCGAAGTATCGCGGCGAGTTCGAGGAGCGTCTCAAGGCAGTCTTGAAGGAAGTGACTTCCTCGGAAGGCCGGATCATTCTGTTCATCGACGAGATGCACACCATCGTCGGCGCGGGCAAGAGCGAAGGCGCAATGGATGCCGGCAACCTGCTGAAGCCGCTGCTCGCGCGCGGCGAGTTGCACTGCATCGGTGCGACCACGCTCGACGAGTACCGGCAGCACGTCGAGAAGGACGCGGCCCTCGAACGCCGTTTCCAGCCAGTGTTCGTAGGCGAACCGTCGGTCGAAGACACCATCAGCATCCTTCGCGGACTGAAGGAGCGGTATGAAGTTCACCACGGGGTGCGAATCAAAGACGCGGCGCTGGTGTCGGCCGCAGTGCTGTCGAACCGCTACATCTCGGACCGGTTCCTACCGGACAAGGCCATCGACTTGATGGACGAATCGGCCGCGAAGTTGCGCACCGAGATCGACAGTATGCCGACGGAGTTGGACGAACTCAGCCGCCGCGTGATGCAATTAGAGATCGAGCGCGAAGCCCTCAAGAAAGAAACCGATCGCGCGTCAAAAGACCGGCTCGAAAAGCTCGAACACGAACTCGGCAACCTGAAAGCCGACGCCGACGCCCTCAAAGCCCGGTGGCAGGCGGAAAAGCAAGCCGTTCAGCAAGTGCAAGCCGTGCGCGAACAACTCGAACAGACGAAGCTCGACATCGAACGGGCGCAGCGAGCCGCCGACTTCACACGCGCTGCGGAGCTTCAGTACGGCAAGTTACCGGACCTCGAAAAGAAGCTTGCGAGCGCGGAGGCTTACTCCTCACGCGACCGGGCGAACAAGCTTATCAAAGAGGAGGTGGGCGAGGAAGAAATCGCGGCGGTCGTGAGTCGGTGGACCGGTGTGCCGGTGTCGCGGTTGCTGGAAGGCGAGAAGCAAAAACTGCTTCACCTCGAAGACGAGTTGCACAAGCGCGTGATCGGCCAAAACGAAGCGGTACAAGCGGTGGGCGAAGCGGTGGTCCGCGCGCGCAGCGGCCTGAAAGACCCGAACCGGCCCATTGGCAGTTCCATCTTCCTGGGTCCAACGGGTGTCGGCAAAACCGAACTCGCTCGCGCGCTCGCGGAGTTCCTCTTCGACGACGAAAAGGCGATGATCCGCATCGACATGAGCGAGTATCAGGAGAAGCACACCGTTTCGCGGCTCGTGGGCGCACCGCCAGGCTACGTTGGGTACGACGAAGGGGGCCAACTCACGGAAGCGGTGAGGCGCCGCCCGTACAGCGTGGTGCTGTTCGACGAGATCGAGAAGGCGCACCCAGACGTGTTCAACACGCTGCTGCAAGTGCTCGACGACGGTCGGCTCACGGACGGACAGGGGCGCACTGTGGACTTCAAGAACACCATTGTCGTGATGACATCGAACGTCGGCAGCCAGCGCATCCTCCAGTACAAGGGGTCGCACATCGGCGAGGTGTACGACCGCATGAAGTCGGCAGTGCTGGAAGAACTCCGCAAGGGCTTCCGACCAGAGTTCCTGAACCGCGTGGACGAGATCATCGTGTTCCACACGCTCACCGAAGCGGACCTCACGAAGATCGTCGAGATTCAACTGACCAACCTGCGGAAGCGGCTCGCCGAGCGGAAGATCACGCTGGCGCTGACGGACGCGGCGAAGGCGCACGTCGTCCACGTCGGCTACGACCCCGCGTATGGCGCGCGCCCGTTGAAGCGCACGATCCAGAAGAAAGTGGAAACGCCGCTCGCACGGATGCTGCTGAAGGGCGAGATCACCGACGGCGGCACGGTGATGGTGGACTACGACGTGTTGCACGACGCGCTCACGTTCATCGCGACCAACCCCGAAACGATGGCGTAAGACGAGCGCGAAACGACGCGAGCCGCGGACGAGCCCCCGGCTCGCGTCGTTTCACTTTCCGCACGCGCGTGGCGTGTGGTATCGTAAGGGCATCCCGACAGGAGGACTTCCGATGTCCGACGAGCAGACCTTGCTGAAAGCGGTCGAGGCGCTGCCGGACGGCGCAACGTGGAGCGAGATGACCGACGCGCTGCTCAAGTTCATTGCGCAGCGCAGCGGGGCCGTACTCACCGCGGGCCAACGGGTCGAACTCGGTCGTAAGTTACCAACTGCCGCTCACCCCAAGGCGAACCGCCACTTTGACGAGTTGCCGGACGAGTTCATTGATGTCGTCCGGAAGAAACCGTCCGCGCTGGCGGCCTCGCCGACTTCGTGGAGCGAGCCGATCGCCCCGTGGTCAGTTGTTCCACTTCAACGCCGTCGGCTTCGGCGGGACGCACTGGTTCTTCACCATTATTTTCAGGTACTCGCAGGACGAGACCGCGCTGCACATTCTGAGCATCACCTGGCGCGAACTGATTGACGAATAGCATCGGTTCGCCAATTTCCTCATTTGGCTACAATGCCGCTCTGCCCCAGCGAGCCGCGGGGCGCGGAGGACCGCCATGTCTTCTCCCGCCGAAACCGCTCTCGACGAAGTACCCGGCTTCGACCCCGCCACACTTGGCATTGGGCATCTGGGCCGCGTCTGGGCGAATCTCTCGCCTGCGGCGCTCACCGAACACGCGGTCCGGCGCGAAGAGGCGCTGCTCACCGACCTCGGCGCGGTCGTCGCGTACACCGGGAAACGCACCGGGCGCTCCCCCAAAGACAAGTTCACCGTCAAGGAACCGCTCGTCGCGGATCAGATCGACTGGACCGCGAACCAACCCATGGCGCCCGAAGCGTTCAGTCGCCTACGCGACCTTGCGCGAGCGTACCTCCAGAACCGCGAACTGTTCGTCTTCGACGGGTTCGCTGCAGCCGACCCGAAACACCGGCTGCCGATTCGCGTCGTCACCGAGAAGGCGTGGCACTCGCTCTTCGCACGCTGTTTGTTCCTGCGGCCGACGCCGGAGCAACTGCGGGGCTTCACGCCGGAATGGACCATCCTGCACGCGTGCGACTTCCACGCCGACCCGGCCCGCGACGGCACCAAGTCCGAGACGTGCCTCGCGATCAGCTTCGAGCAGAAGCTGGTGGTCGCGTGCGGCACGCATTACGCGGGCGAGATCAAGAAGTCCGTGTTCACGGTGATGAACTACCTGCTCCCGCAGAAGGGCGTGTTCCCGATGCACTGCTCCGCGAACGTCGGGGCAAACAACGACGTCGCGCTCTTTTTCGGGCTGTCGGGGACCGGCAAGACCACGCTCAGCGCCGACACGGAACGCAAGCTCATTGGCGACGACGAACACGGGTGGAGCGAAACCGGCGTCTTCAACATCGAGGGCGGCTGCTACGCGAAGACCATCAAGCTCTCGCTCGCGGGCGAACCGCAAATCTGGAACGCGATCAAGTTCGGGTGCGTTCTGGAGAACGTGCCGGTCGATCTGCTCTCGCGCAAGCCGAACTTCGACAGCAAGCAGTACACGGAGAATACGCGGGCCGCGTACCCGGTGGACTTCATCCCGGGCTGCGAACTGTCCGGCGTCGGCGGGCACCCGAAGAACGTGTTCTTCCTGACGTGCGACGCGTTCGGCGTGCTCCCGCCGCTGGCAAAGCTCACGCCGGATCAAGCGGTGGAATACTTCCTCTGCGGCTACACCGCGAAGATTCCGGGCACGGAGGTCGGCGTCACGGAACCGGCACCGGAGTTCAGCACGTGCTTCGCGAAGCCGTTCCTGCCGCTCCCGCCGAAGCGCTACGCCGCGATGCTCAAGGAGAAGCTGGAGCGCCACGGCGTCCCGGTGTGGCTGGTGAACACCGGCTGGACCGGCGGGGCGTTCGGCACGGGCAAGCGAATGAGTCTCGCGCACACGCGCGCTCTGCTTCGGGCCGCGCTCACGGGGCAACTCAAGGACGTACCGTTCGCGCCGGACCCGGTGTTCGGCTTGGCGGTTCCCGCGACCTGTCCCGGCGTACCGGACACGGTACTCCGCCCGCGCGACGCGTGGACCGACAAGTCCGCTTACGACGCGAAGGCGAAGGAGTTGGCGGCCCGCTTCAAGGCGGAGTTTCAGAAGTACGCGTGACGGCAGGCTGCACTCCGCGGGCGAGGCGGCGCAGGCGCCACCCGAATAGCACTAGGATGACGGCCCACGTCACGCCGAACACCAGCGGCGCGAACGGCAGCGCGGCCGCGATGAGCAGCGCGGCGCCCAAGAACAACACGCCGAACCCGTAGCACCATCCCCAGGACACGCTGCCCAGAGCGAAGAACGTGAGCGCGGCGAGTGTGGCGTAGAGCAGGTACAGAACCGATTCCACCTCGTCACCCAATTTCGCGCCGGCGCCGAGGCGGAGCGCGATCGCCCCACCGGAGCAAGCCACCGCGTAGCCGCAAACGATGGACCACACCTGCCGCTCGGTCGCGGTGCGCGGCAGCAGCTCGCCGCGCCGCGCGACCCACACGATTCCGATGTAAAGCGCGAACCGGGGGAGCTGAACGGCGGGTCCGACCCACAGGGGGAACACGCCCGCGGTTGCCATCGTTTGAAGGACGGCCGCCAGCAGCGTCACGGCGGCGAACCCAAACATCGCGTTCGCGTACCCGGTGAACTCGATGTCCTTTCCGCTGCGATCGAGCGCGCCGACCATCTTCGCGAACACGCCCGTGGCGCGGGCCGTGACCGACTCGCCGTTCAGGAACCGGCGGAGGTCGTCGGCCAGGTCTTCGGCCGTCGCGTACCGCGCGTGCGGTTCTTTGCGCAGGCACTTCAAGCAGATCGCCTCCAGGTCGCGCGACACGCCGGGAGCCAGGCGGCGGATCGCCGGCGGTTCGTCCTCCACCACCTTGACGAGCAGGCTCACCGTGTCGTCGGCGGTGAACGGCGTGCGCCCGGTCAGGCACTCGTAGAGGATCGCGCCGAGCGCGTAGATGTCGGCCGCGGGGCCGACGAACTTGGTCCGCCCCGCGGCCTGTTCGGGCGCCATATAGTGCGGCGTGCCCATGACCGCCCCGGTCTGGGTCAGGTCGGCGCGCCCGCCGCGCTTCGCCAGCCCGAAGTCGGTGACCTTCGGTTCGCCGTCGTCGTCGAGGAGCACGTTCTGCGGCTTGATGTCGCGGTGGACGATGCCCAGGTCGTGCGCGGCCGCGACCCCGCGCGCGATCTTCTCCAACAGCGCGGCGGCCGTCGCCGGGGCGAGCCGCTCGGTTTTACGAATCAGTTCCACCAGCGACCCGCCGCCGAGGTGCTCCATCGCGAAGTACGGGCGGCCGGCGCACTGCCCGGACTCGAACACCTGCACGACGTGCGCGTGGCGCACGGCCGCGACCGCTTCGGCTTCGGCCAGGAACCGGGCCAGTTCGTGCGATTCGGCGTACGCGCTGCCCGGTAGCATCTTCAGCGCAACGGTCCGGTTCAGCGCGACCTGTTTGGCCTTGTACACGACGCCCATTCCGCCGCGCCCGAGTTCGCTAATGATCTCATAACC
>CAMDQN010000020.1 GCA_945905925.1 Singulisphaera sp. GP187 | reverse complement strand
AATAACTCCTTGTCTTGAAGCGACTTGCCACCGTTGGTATTTCGGACTCCTCGGCACTTGAAGAGCCAAATTTCTCAAGGACACCTGGCACTTTCGAGCGGTTTTCACCGCATTTTCACAGGCCACGCGCAAACCATGTCGTGGACCCCCCTGACACTTCCGGTATTGTATCCGCGCGCGGCCAAATCCACAACGGCGTGAGACACCCTTTAGAATCCTTTCATCTCCCCGCGAAACGCGCATGACGTGTATCTGCCAAACGCGCAACCTGCAGATTCCCTCGCTGCGCGCACCTTCGTCTCTCACGCGAACTCGCCCTTCACCGGGGGAGAAATTTAGTACCCTGGGCGCGAATCGGTTGCGAATCCCGACCCCCAAGATTCCGTTCTCCGCCCCATGCGGTTGTCACGGGCCGAATCGTGCCCCAAGTTTGTCGCGAAGCAACTCGCCTAGAGCTGCTAACCCGCAGTTCGGCGCGACCCCACAACCCGACCGATCTACGTGCTATGAATCTTCTTCCCCGGAACCGGAACGACGAGCGGGACGGCCCGATGCCGCCCCTGCTCGACGAGTTCCCCACCGACGATCACCTGCCGACGGTCGGGATCGGTCCCGGCACGATGGAAGCGGCGATGCCACCAGCCCAATCTCTGCTCGCGCGGCTGCTGTCCACGCAAGTACTCCTCCCGGAAGAATGGGAGGAAGTTCCGCCGGATCACCGGGACACGCTCACGCGACTCGTCTCGATCGACTCGCTGCTCGCCAAGTTGTTCGGGCTGCACCTGATCACCCGGTTCCAGGCAGACACGGTTCGCAAGGGTGGGGCCGAGGATCTGATCCTGGGCAATTACCGGCTCCTCGACGTACTCGGCCAGGGCGGCATGGGAACCGTGTACCGGGCCGAACACCTCCAACTCCGGCGCCAGGTCGCGCTCAAGGTGATGACCAGATCCGTGGAAGTGAGTTCGCGGCTCATCCACCGGTTCTACGGCGAGGCCCGGGCCGTCGCGCGACTTCAGCACCCGCACATCGTCACTTGCTTCGACGCGGGCCGGCACGTGCGTACTGGCTCCCCGGCGCGCGACTACTTCGTGATGGAACTGATCCCCGGTCTTGACCTGTTCACGCTGATTCGCGACAGCGGGCCGTTGCCTGCGATTCGTGCCTGTGAGTTATTCCGCCAGGTCGCGGACGCGCTGAGCGAAGCCCACCGGCACGGTCTGGTTCACCGCGACATCAAACCTTCCAACATCCTGGTGACGCCCGACGGGCAGGCAAAGGTACTCGACTTCGGGCTGGCTCGGCTGCCGACGCAGCAGATGACGGAACCCGGTGTGGTGCTCGGTACGATCGGCTACATGGCCCCGGAACAGGCGCGCGATCCGCACTCAGTGGACAGTCGCGCGGACCTGTTCAGCCTCGGCGCCACGCTGTACTGGGTGCTCACCGGGCGCGACCCATACCCGGAGACAGGCAACCCGGTTCAAGACTTACACCGCCGGTTCACGACCATTCCGCTACCGGTGCGCAGGGTTCGCCCGGAGGTGCCGGCCGAGGTGTCCGACCTCGTGGCGCGGTTGATGGAACCGGACCCGGAGATGCGGTTCCCGTCCGCCCGAACGGTATCTGCGGCGCTGACCGGGTTCACGCTGTGGCTCCCGCACAACTCGACGGCGACCTCGGCAGCCTCGCGCCAGGCGCGGACTGGCCGCGGGCGAGTGCTGCTCGTCGAGGACGACCCCGGCATGCGGGCGTTGATGTGCGCGCTGCTCCAGGACCAATACGACATTCGGGAAGCGGAGGACGGCGAGACCGCGCTCACCGACGTGCTGCGCAACCCGCCGGACCTGGTGGTGATCGACGTTGGGCTGCCCGGGATGAGCGGGCCAGAACTCGTGGAGAAGGCCCGCGCCGCGGGTCTGGAGTCCGACCGAATGAAAGTGCTCATCACCTCCGGCGACCTGCCGGCCGAGGCGCTGGGCGGGCTGTCAGTTGCCAGCGCTGACGACTTCATCAGCAAACCGTTCGCACCGGTCGAATTCCTTTCTCGTGTTCGCGCTCTGATTATGCGCCGGCCCTCGCGGCCGGGCGATTCCGACGGCGTTCTCGCTCCGCCCCCAGTCAGCACGCCTCGGCCGGTCGCGGCCGAAACGCTCTCGCTGACCGTGTCGCGGTTGCTCGCAGAAACACAACTGGCCGCCGACGGACAATTCCAGCGTCTCACGCGATACGTCCGCGCGCTGTGCCGCGCGCTGCCTGACACGGGCCTGTACCTGCAACTGAAAGACGACGGGTACGCCGACATCCTGGCGGCGGTCGCCCCGATGTATGACATCGGGTTGCTCGGCGTTCCGCGGCACACGCTGCTGAAGCCAGGGCGTCTGGACCCGTCCGAGCGATCGGTAGTTCAGACGCACTGTTCGATCGGCGCTGAGGTGCTGGCCGAGGTCGCGCAGACGTATGGGAGCGCGGTCTCGGGTCTGGACGTGGCAGCGGAAGTGGCCCGGAGTCACCACGAACGCTGGGACGGTGGTGGCTATCCGGACGGGCTGATGGGCGAGGAGATCCCGCTGGCGGCCCGCGTGGTATCGCTGGCCGCGGTATACGAAGCGTTGCGGAACCGGCGGCCCCACCGCCCGCCGCTAAGTCACACGCAGACGGTGAAACTGATTTCCACGAACTCCGTCGGCGAGTTCGACCCAACGGTAGTGGCGGCGTTCGTGAGTGTCGCGGCCCGCTTCGAACAGATCCACCTGGGGAAGTAATCGGATTGTGTGAGTGTGGGTGTGAGCGAAAGCGAAAGCGAAAGCGAAAGCGAAAGCGAAAGACAAGAAAAGACACCAACTCGCCGGTGTCTTTTCTTGTGCGCTTGTGCCTTCACGCGCGCATGCCGATAATGGGGGCATCCTCTCCGAGGTTTCCCCATGCTGTCGGTCGGCCATCGAACGACTCACACCTGCGCCGGGTTGAACCGGCGCTCGTTCCTTCAGGTAGGAGCGTCGAGCGTGTTAGGGCTGTCGCTCGCGGACCTGCTCCGCGCTCGCGCGGCCGGCAGCGCCGAGAGCGCGAAGGCGAAGGCCGTCATCCTGCTGTGGCTGTGGGGCGGGCCGAGCCAGCTCGACACGTTCGATCCCAAACCGAACGCCTCGCTCGACTATCGCGGGCCGTTCGGCACCATTCCCACGCGCATTCCCGGCATCAGGTTCTGCGAACTGTTCCCCCAACTCGCGGGCCTCACCGATAAGCTCGCGGTGATCCGCACGCTCACGTCGCAGTCGAACGATCACGGCATCGCGGGCACGATTGGCCTCACGGGCAGCGCCGCGGGCGGTACCGGGCTTGATGGCAAACCGCTGCAAGGTTCTCCGCGCCCGGCGCTCGGCTCGGTCGTCGCGAAGGCTCTCGCCACCAGCCCGCAGCGCAAGCAAGGGCACGACATCCACCCTTTCTTCGTGATCGGCGGCAAACTTCATCAAGGGAAGAAAGCAATCATCGGCGAGGGCGGCGGGCCGCTTGGCGCCGCGTGGGATCCGTTCAGGCTCGAATACGATCCCGCGACCGGCACGAAGATTCCCGCTCTTCAGCTTCCGAAGGAACTCACGCCGGAACGCATGGCTGACCGGCAGCAACTCCTCGCCGCGCTCGGTGGCGCCGACAAGCGCGTGAGCGAACTCGGTTCCGCCGGCGCTCTCGATGCATATCGCGGGCGCGCTCTCGCGATGCTCACCTCGAAGACTGCCGCGGACGGCTTCGACCTGTCGAAAGAGAAAGACACGACGCGGGACACTTACGGTCGCACGCGATTCGGGCAGTCGTGCCTGCTCGCGCGCCGGCTGGTCGAAGCAGGTGTGCCGTTCGTACAGGTGAACTGGTCTGATCACGTGGAAGCCGAAGAGGATAGCGGCGACGGCGGCTGGGACCACCACTACCGCAACTTCCAGATCATGCAGGACCGGCACGCGCCCTGGCTTGATCAGTCGATGAGCGCGCTGCTTACTGATCTCCACGACCGCAGGATGCTCGATTCGACATTGGTGCTCGCAGTGGGCGAGTTCGGGCGCGAGCCGAAGGTGAACGACAAGGCCGGGCGCGAGCACTGGCCCGGTTGCTATTCGGCACTCGTCGCGGGCGGAGGCGTGAAGGGCGGGCGGTTCGTCGGCACCAGCGACACGAAGGCTGCGAAGCCGGCTGATACGCCGCTGTCGCCGGTCGATCTCAACGCGACCGTGCTCAACCAGATCGGCCTCACGAGCGAACAGATAACCGGCTTGGGCCTCGCACCGGTCGGCCGCGTCATCGAAGAACTGTTCTGAGGAAGAACAACAGTGTTCACCGCAGAGAACGCAGAGGAAAACACGATGAGCCGGCCCCCGCTCCATTGCTTCCTCATTGCTATCCTGTGCCTTCCTCTCTGCGGTCTTCGCGGTCTCTGCGGTAAACCTCTTCCGCTTCGGCTCACCACCGACGGCAGTTTCAAACAGAACCTTCAGTGGTCGCCAGACGGCAAGACGTTGCTGTTCACGCGCATCCACGAAGGGAAGATGGCACTGTGGACGATGCCCGCCGAGAAAGGCGGGGAGATGAAGCGGCTCCTACCCAACCACACCGAACCGCACTTCGACGGACACTTCGCGAAAGACGGTAAGCGCATCGTTTACGTGTACGACAAACTCGAAGGCACCGACGGTAAGTTGCGCATCAACGCGTGCGCCGCCGACGGCACCGATGACCAGACTTTCATTCCGCACAAGGCGTTCGAGGAGTCGCCGCGATTCTCCCCGGACGGGAAGAAGGTGCTGTGGGTTTCGACGCGAGGCAAGAACCCAGACCTGTACACGGTGGACGCCGGAGGCAAGAACGAGAATCGCCTTACCAACGACCCCGCGTATGACCTCCACCCCGCGTGGTCGCCCGACGGGAAGCTCATCGCGTTCGCCAGTGGCCGCAGCGGTAAGCAGAAGATTCACCTGATGCTCGCCGACGGCACCGACGTTAAGAAGCTCACCGACGGCGATTTCCTCGACGCGTGGCCCGCGTGGCGGCCCGACGGGAAGCACATCGCGTTCGCGTCGAACCGCGGCGGCAACTCCGACATCTGGCTGATGACGAGCGAGGGCAAGGAACTCCGAAACCTCACGGAACACAAGGCGCAGGACACCTCCCCGGCGTGGCACCCGGAGGGGAAGAATCTCGCGTTCGTGTCCACGCGCGACGGCGGCAGCGACGTCTACGTTATCGACGTGAAGTAACACCCATGACCGACCTGCAAGCACTGTACGCGGGCATCTGCGCGCACCCGGACGAAGACACGCCGCGACTCGCGCTCGCGGACTTCCTCGACGAAGAGGGCGGCAAGGAGAACGCGTTCCGCGCGGATTTCATCCGCACGCACATCAAGCTCACGCGCGCGGAACCGTGGTCGCTTGAAGCGCGCGAGACGTTTCCGCACTGGGTCAAGTTGCAAGACGCCGCGATGGACCGCGCCCGAGAGCACAAGCTGCCGTGGGTGACGCACCTCAAGAGCCGCGTTCACGGATGGTTCTTCGAGCGCGGGTTGGTCGGCGAACTGCGACTGTACGCCAAGCGGTTCGTGGCGGAAGGCGCGTCGTACTTCGAGCAAGACCCGATTCGCGCGATCCGGTTCGTCACGCTCCGCGCGACCAACAACCCGGTGACTCCGCAAGCTCTGTTCGAGTGCCCGCACCTGTCGCGGCTCGCGAAACTCGAACTCGACGGTTCGGCACTCAAGACCGCGGACCTGGCCAAGTTGGGCGCGTCGCCGCACCTGACCCAACTGCGGTCGCTCGCGCTGGGCGGCGCTCAGTCCTTCAATTCCGCCGCGGTGCCGAAGTTGCTCGAATCGCTCACCGCACTGAACGAACTGGCCTTCCGCAAGAACGACGAGTTCGGCGACACGCACCTGAACGCGCTCGCGAAGTGCAAGTCGCTGTCGCGGGTGACGGTGCTCGACCTGTCGGGCACTCTCGTCGGGCCAGATGGCCTCTCGACACTCGCGCAGAGCAAGCACGCCGCCGCGCTGACCGTGCTGCGGCTGGGCGAAATCGGCGAATACGATCATATGGAAGAAGGATACGTGACGCGTGAGAACACGCTTGAGGAGGGGTTGGAGCTGGCAGAAGCGTTGGCCGAAGCGAAGTCGTTCGGCAACCTCAAGGAACTGAACTTACGGTCCCGCGCGCTCGGCGACGACGGCGCGAAGTTGCTTGCCGGGAGCGCAAAGGTTCTGCCCGCGCTGCGCCGTCTCGACCTGAGCGGGTGCCAACTGACGCTCGAAGGCGTCAAGGCGCTGGCGAAGTCGGAACTCGGTCAGCGGCTGCTGTATCTGGGCTTGGCGTACAGCCCGGAGTTGTCGGAACACAAGAAGAAGTTCGCGAAGATGTTCCCGCTCGCGCACGTGTAGGAGCCGCTTTAATATGTCGATGACCGACCGCGACGCGCTACTCGCCGCCATCATCGAGAACCCGGAGGAAGACACTCCGCGTCTGATGTTCGCGGACTGGCTCCAGGAGAACGGCGCCACGGCCCGCGGCGAGTTCATCCGGTTGCAGGTCGAGGCGGCACACGCGGAACCGTTCAGCCCGCAGGCGCGAACGCACGAAGCCGCCGCGCAGAAGCTACTCCAGCGGCACGTCGGCGTGTGGGCCGACCACATCTCGGAACGCGTTTGCGGGCAGCGGTTCGCGCGCGGGTTCGTGGAACACGTGAGCGTGAACGCGGCCACGTTCGCGCGCGACGCGGCGCCACTGTTCGCGGCCGAACCGATTCGATCACTTCAAGTGGAACGCTTCACGTATACGACCCCACCCCCGCCACTCGATGCCCTCTTCAACCTTCCACAGATGACGCGAGTGACGCGGCTTGATTTCAGCAAACTCGGCCTGCAGCCGGACGAATTCGGTTCGTTCACGTTCGCGTGGCCACGGTTCAGTGCGATCACGGACCTGAGTCTGCGGAACACCGCGGTGTCGGTCCCGTGGCTGGGCAAACTGCTCACTGGCCCGGAGTTGCCAGCACTCGCGGGCCTCGATTTCGCTCACGACGCACACCTCGGGCGAGTGCTCGCGACCGAACTGCCAAAAGCTTCACACCGCCGACTCACCACGCTCGATTTGAGTGCCGTCGTGTTCGCGTCCGACCAGATCCAGAAGGCGCTCGCGAGCCGGTGCCTGCGTGCGATGGAGGAGTTGCGATTCACGTGGCACAAGTCGGCTGGCCCGGGACCGCTGACGTACCTGAACGTGGGTTGGACGCTCCCGTGGGACTACCTTCGCGTACTCGACATCGAAGGTCAGGGCGTGGGCGACGAAGGGGTTCGCGAGAGCGTCGCGGCGCTGTGCCGGCGCAAGGACTTCGCGCCGCTGCGGTGGCTTGGACTGGCGAACACCGGCCTCCGCGCGGACGCGGTCCACGCGCTGGTGAATTCCGACAAGAAGCGACTGAGGCTGTACCACCTCGACGTGAGGAACAACGGACTGAGCGCCACACACAAGGCCGCGCTGGAGGATCGGTTCCCGGAAGCGGAAGTGTTGGTGTAGGCCCGCCTTGCCGAGGCGGGCGCGTTCGGCCGGTCCGGGAAGCGACACGGCTCGCGAAGCGGTGCCGCCCAGCAAACTGCACCTACTCAGCCATCAGATGCGGCCACGCGGCATCGATGCTCGCGGTGCGGTATCGCATCAACTGGCGCGCGTAGAGCGCGTTCCGCGGGTGTTCGTCGCGGAGCTTCTGCATCACCTTTATTGCGTCGTCGCGCTCAGCTCTTCGGAAGTGAATCTCCGCGAGCGCCTCGCGATACGCCGCCGAAATCGGGTCGAACGCGACTGCAGCTTTCGCGTAGGTGAGACCGTCATCGAGTTCGCGCCGGCCGTGCGCCGCGAGCAGCGCCATCGCGTGCCGCGCGGTCGCGCTTTGCGGGTAGTCCGCGAGCATCTTCTGGTACGCGCCCCACCCGAGCGTGAATACCGCGTCGGCTTCTTTCTTGCGCCCCTGTTTGTCGAATTCGGGCACCATGCCGTTCACCAGATCGAGGTGCCCCGGCGTGACCGCGAGCACCTCTCTCGCGAGTGCTACCGCGTCATCGACATTTTCCGCGGCGAGCCGCGCTCGCGCGCGGTGGGCGAGCAACTCGTTGGGCACGTTCAGGTACGCGGCGGGGTCCACGAAGTACACGCCTTGGTGCCGTAGGATGACGAGCAGCGACCGCTGGGCGCACGACTCGGCGGTCGCGAAATCGCCGACCAGCGCGGCCCCGCGGGCGCACTGGTTCATCACGTTGCCGAAGTAGTGGTCGCGGCTCCAACACGCTTTCAGGATGAGCGCGATCTCGCGCTTGACCGCTGTGCCCTCTCCGCGGCGCACGAGGTCATCGAGGAATCGCCCGCGAACGCGCTCGTTGCCCAAACTCACCCAGTGTGACAACTCGATGCGGCGCCGGCCTTCGTTCGCGTCGCCGGCTTTCGTCAGCGCCTGACCGCTCAGGAACAGCGGCAGCGGTTGGTCCGGGTAGAGCTTCCAGCCGGTCTCAAACACGGTCGCGGCCTCGCGGTGTTTACCGCCGTCGGCCAGGAATTCGCCCCACTCGAGCCACACACACGCCGGATCTGGAGCACCGTACACCCACGACCGCGTACCGCTCGCGTCGGCTGCGTCGGCTGTCGTCGCGGTCAGTTCGGCGGCGACCTTGAACGCGGCTTCGGCGTCGTCGGTGCGGTTCGCGGACCGGCACACGATTGCGAGCGCGAGGTATCGGCGCGCCTTGAGTAATCGGACCGAACCGCCGGACGTGAGCGTGCCAATGTTCGGCAACTCCGCGGCCGATTCGCGCAGCGCCGTGACCGCCTGATCGACCGCCGCGCGCCCCGCGGTGCCAGTAAGCACGTCGCGCGTGCGAATCATCGTCGGCCCCGCGAGTTCGCCCGGTATCTTCTTCGCGCGGAGTACAACGAACAGCGATTCGGCCGCGATCGCGTCGTTCGGGAACAGCAACTCGAACGGCGATTCGCCGGTTGGCCCAACGGCGCGGCCTTCCGATTCGGCTGGCACGAACCGCGCCCCGTGTTCGCACGCGAGGTCGCGCAGCCCGGACCGCAGTTCGGTACGCACCAGCGCACGCGCCGACACTTCAAAAACAGGCCGCCGACCCTGACCGGGCAGCCCTCGCGCGACCTCCTCGAACAGTTGCACCGCGTCGTCGCGGTGACCGGCCATCATCAGCACGCGGGCACGACGCAGGTTGAATTCCAACCGCTCGGACGCGGATACCGGCAGCGTTTCTTTCTCTTTCTTCTCCCCAATCAGGTCGAGCGCGTCCTTGTACCGCATCCGCGAAATGAGAACTTCGGACAGCAGCGCGAGGTTCTTCCTCTTGAGCAGCAGCAAGTCAGTCGCGTCGTTGGCGCGGTGGTTAGCGAGCAGCGCAACAGATGCGTCCATGATGTCGGTCTGTGACTCGAACTCGTTCGCGTCGGCGCGGACCTTCTTTGCAGCTTCGTCGAGCTTTTCCTTGCGCCCAGCGAGCCGGAGGAGCGTGAGTCGCACCGCGTCCGGGTGGTTGAACTCGCGACCTGGGGCAAGGTCCGCGAGCGCCTCCCAGGCGCCCTCGTCTTCGAGCAGCAACTCCTTGTAGGGAACCTGCTCCGGCATCAGTGGCAGGTCAGCAGAAACGGTGCGTGCTTTCTCCCACTCGCCCGCGGCGCGGTAGAGGCACGTGAGAACGAGTTTCGTATCGGTCGGTCGGCGCCCGGACCGCAGCGATGCTTCCGCGCGCGCGATGGCCGTGGGCAGGTCGTTGCGCAGCGCGTGGAACGCGGCGAGGTCGGCGGCGCCTTCGGGCGTGGTGCCGGCCGCGTGCAGGTCGATCAGGTCGGCGGCTTCGTCCGTCTGACCGGCGAGCAACCTCTGCGGCACTTCGCGGCGCAAGAGCGTTGTGATGTGGTTCGCGAGTTTGGTTCGCGCTTCCGGGGGCAGGTTCTTCCCGAGGATCGCGCGAACGATCTTCACGCCCGGCGGACCGAGTTTGAGGAGTTCGACGATCGCCTCTTCGCGAACCGCATCGCATCGCTCCGGGCGCTCGTCACCGGTCTGAAACTTACGAACGAGTTTGAGGACAGCGGGCGGCGTGTCGTGTCGGACGCCCCAACCAAACCGGTCGAGCAACTCTTTCGCGCGGCGGGCCGCTTCCGGGTCTTCGCCGCGCGCGGCGCGTTCGAGTGCCGGGATCGCGTCGCCGCCCTGCAGCCACAGGTCGCGCTGAGCCTGCTCGCGAGTGTAGAACACCGGGTTGCCGAGGTTCGCGACCAATTCTTCGACTGTCGGCGCGGGCGGTCCGGCTGGAAGTGAGTGCACCGGGCACGCAAACAGCGCGAACACCAGCACGGCGGGAACACACCTCATGACGCCCCTCCGAACTTGGCGGTACGCGGTCCATCGTAGCCGCGCGGAGCGCTCGCGAGCAAGCAGGCGTGACAAAAGCAGAACCCCCGAACGAATCGTCCGGGGGTTCCGTGTCTCACTCTTATCAGTTTCTCAACTCAGGCGACGACTGGCGTGCCCTTGCGGCGCAGGTAGCGGCCGAGGCCGATCAGTGGCAGACCCAAGCCCGCGAGGACGAGCGTGGTCGGCTCCGGGGTGCCGACCGGAGGCGGCAGTTCTGACGCCATCGGCACCAGCGTGCTGGTGATGTTGCTGTCGACGTTCCCGCTGATGGCCAGCGGGTTGGTTGCGGTGAAGTAACTCGGCGCGGTCTGTTCATACAGCGAGGTCGCGGCGAAGTTGCCCAACGTCAACTGACCGGACGGGATGGTCGGTCCGGTGTAGGTGAACGTCAGGTTCTGAATCAGCGGGTCGTCCAGCGGGTTCAACAGGGCCGGGGTCGGCCCGAGCGGGGCCGCGCTCATGGTCCAGTACGACGCGAAGGTCTCGTCGGGCGAGGTGGCTGAGACCGTCGCGGACCCGGTCTGGTAGCCGGCAAAGTCGTAGATCGTGAAGTAGTTGCCCGACTGCAACTGCATGTTGGTGGGCAGCACTACCGAGTACGTCCAGCGGAAGTTTCCCGCCTCTGGCTGAACAGTGACCGACACCGGCAGCAACCCGGCATTGGCGGTCTCGGCGCTGACCACGATCGCGACGGCTGCAGTGAACAGGCGGGTGATCCAGGTTCGACGAATCATGCGGTAACCCTCCGTGATAGGCGATTTCAACATCTGACGCAGTCGTTCTTGACCGTTTGGGCCGAAGTTCGCCGCGTGTCGACGAACCCTGTCGGTTCGTTCGGGTCGCATCTTTAAGCGAACTGCCGGAACGTGTCAACCGCATTCGCGCGGGGGCCTGGGCCGATTCTCGCACCGTCGATGACGGGTGCTTCGCGCTGCTGCAATACAGGCGATGTGTGATCCTGCAAAACGAATTTTTGCGCCGCTCCGCGATGGTCTTCCCTTGTTGCCCGACACAGAGAATGAAGACCGCCGGACCACATTGACATTCACTTCCCCGTGACGCGGGTGGACTGTTCTTCCCTCAGTGGGTTCCGCAGGTGCGCCGCTTTCACTTCGGCTGTGAACCGGGCGTCGCCGGGTTGTGCCGCGTCCACATCAATCGTGAACGTCAGCGTCTGACCAGGTTGGAGTTCCTCGATCGTCGAGAACGTGACGCGCCCGGTCGTGGCGTCGATGCGACCCGTGCCCGCACCAGTGCCGCGAAACGGTTTCAACTCCGACGGCACCGACGCGGACACATCGACGTTGTGCGCCGAAACCGTGCCCTGGTTCTTCACGCGAATCTGGTAGCGAACGCGTTTGCCCAGTTCCACGTGTCCGGGCGGGGTCGAGAGTTCGAGCGACAGTGCCGGCGTGCCGATGACCGCGACAGCCGTCTCCGCCTTCGCCTCGACCGGCGTGCCCACCGGTTTGCCGTTGTTGGTCGCGTCGCCCAGCGCGGAGACGGTCACGCCGGCTTGGGCCGCGAGTTTGTTCGCGTCACCTTCGAGTTTGAAAGACTTTTGCGCGCCGGGTTGAAGGTCCGCTAACTTCCACTCGACCGACCCCGCGCCAACGGTGCTGCCCTCAGCAGAGGTGATCTTTATTTCGGGCGGGAGCGTGGCGCGCACCACCACGTTCGACACCGGCGCGTCACCGCGATTCGCGACTGTGAGCGACCACGATACTTGTTGGTTGAGATACGCGAGCTTCGGCCCGGTGATCGCGACCGCGAGTTCGGTGCGGCGCGCTTCCACCACGACTGGTTCTGCCGAAGCGGAAAGGTTGCCGTCGCCGGTGCTCGTGGCGCGGATGCCATATCTGCCCGTGGCCTTCGCGCTCAGCGGAAGGTCGAGCGTCTTCGTCTGCCCGGGTGCGAGTGTGCCCGCGGTCAGTTCGACCGGACTGCGGCCATTGGCGGAGAGCAAGCCTTCGTCGAACCGCGCCCACACGGTCACGTTCTCGGCCGGGGCCGCACCGCCGTTCGTAACGGAGATGCGCGCCGGGATGCGTTCGCCCGCGAGCACAACGGGCGGCGCTTCGAGTATCAGTTGCAGTTTCCCTTGCTCGACGCGAGTGGTCGCGGTGGTGTTGGCCTGCATCCCGTCGGCGGTGACGGCCTCCGCGCTGATCGTGACGGAACCGATGCGACCCGGTTTCACCTGAAGCGTAATGGGTTGCTTACCTTTCCCGCTGACCGGCGGAATGTCGAATATCAACCCGCCCTTGTCGTCCTGTCGAATTGGTGGCGGCTCGCTGCGCGAGAGAGTGGCGCCGTCGGAGAGCGTAACCCGGACGCGCGAGTCTTTGCTTTCGACCGCGGACGCGTTGTCGAGCGACACGGTGACCGGGAACGTGCCGATGATACTCGCGACCGCGGGCGCGTTTACTTTCAGCTTTACTTCGGCGATCGCCCACTCGACGGTGGTCTCGCGCCTGCCGACGACGGTGCCCGGGCCAACGCCGCTCTCGGACGGCTTCACCACTTCGATTGCGACGCGCGTCTTACCCGTCTTCGGGTCGTTCTGCACGAGTCGCACGGCCGCTTCGCCGTTCGTGTCGGTGAACGCTTCGGCTTCTTTGCCGCCGCTCCCGCTCAGGCTCGCGCCGTTCGCGACCAGAACCGCGGCCGGACCGTCGATGACGCGATAGCGCACGCGGAAGTTGCTTCCGGCGTCGGCGCTGGTCGGGTTGATGCTGGTCGCGAGCGTGGTTTCGCCGCCGACGCGCACGGTTGTTGTTTCGGGGAACTTGAATCGCGACTCGCCCCACATCACCTTCGTGACGACTCGGCCGTTGTCCCAGTTGAACACTTCCGGCGCGTAGGCGGTGACCACCGTTTCGCCCGGGATGGCCGAGCTAATCACAACGAACGTCTGACCCGGTTCGACCGCAACATCATCCTTTGGGTCGTCGTTGCCGCGCGTGATGGTCTTCGAGGTGTATGACGTATGTGTGACCGCGTACTTGTTATCGTGCTTGTAGCCGCGGCCCGCGGTGAACCCGCTCTCGTCGGCTTCGATGATGTTCCCCGGGCCTTCGATCATCCACTCGACGCGTCGGTCGCGTCGCGGCGTGCCGTCCTTGTCGTAGACGGTGGCGACGAGAACGATTTGCGAGCCGAGCGGCGCGGTGGCGAGACCGCCGGGCTTGACGTCGAGTTTGTGGGCTTTCGGGTCGAAGTTGCGGAAGTAACCGAACCGGGGTTTGGCGTGCGTCTGCTGAACCGGCCCAGGCGGGAGCAAAGAAGGGAAGTATCCGGGGTTGTGCGTACACCCGACGCCCGCGAAAGCGGCGATCAGGACGATGACGGCGAGGCGTGCGGACATCGGTGCGAAACCCTCCGCGCGTGAACTTCAGCGCGGCGAGATACGCGGAGTTTGAAAGAAGTGCAAGCCGGAGTGCGAAAACGGCCGGAGCCAAAGCTCCGGCCGCCCGTGTTTCGCGTTTTCGGCCCGGCATTAGTCGTCACGGCCGACGCTCATGAAGATACTCAGGATGTAGTAGAACAGCATCGCGAACGAGCCGAACAGAGCCATGCTCGCGGCCACGTGTTCGTTCGTGCTGTAACGGTGGATGACGTTCGACGTGTCGTAGATGATGAACCCGGCGAACAGGGCCACCATCGCCGCGGCGAACACCAGGCCGAGGCTGAATCCGAACAGCACGGCCGCGAGGATCAGGCCCAACGCTGCGAACGAGCCGACCATCAGCACCGGACCCATGAAGGAGAAGTCCTTCCCGGACATGAACACCGCGAGCGTCAACCCGCCGAACACCGCGAGCGTGACGATGCCCGCCTGGAGCGGCAACTGCGGGCTGCCGCCGTACTTCGGCTGCGACGCGATCGTCAGGATCGGCACGAACAGAAGTGTGTACAGTCCGACGTACAGCGCGAGGCCGGCGTACTGTGTTCCGACCGACGACCGCGACCGGGCCATGTACTGTGCGGCCACGCTCCCGACCATGAATACGATCATCAGAAAGAGCCAGGACATCCGGTTCGCGAGGAACACGTCGCGGATGATCTGCTCGGCCAGACCGGTAGCAATCAGTGCGGTGGACGCGGCGATCCAAGCCAGGACCGCACCGCCGAGGGTCGCATAGGTACGGCGGATGAACGCCACGCGCTCATTCACCGGGGCCATCGCCGCCGTTTCGCCGTGGTATCCGTCAACGAGGTAACTCATATCGGTGTCTCCGAAAAGGGTTACCAACTGTATGCATCCGGCGTGCTGGAAAGCAAGTCGATTCACGCGGCTCAGTAGTCGAACGTGTTCTCGCCGAGACCGACGTTGAGCTTCACATCGCTGAAACTGTACGCTTCGAACAGGTCGCCGACGGCCGCGGTGCCTTTCGGCTCGCCGTAGGCCTCGTAGCGGAGCGGCAGTTTCGTTTCCTTGTCCACGTACACGAGCATGCGGTGGGCGTACCGGAACGCGTGCGGGCGGCGGGTCAGGAGTTCGTAGCGTGTGACGTTGCGCCCGGCGAACTGGAAGTCGCCGGTGTACACTTCGACTGGGTTGTTGAGGGTCTTCTCGCGTGCGGTGGCGGCGGCGACGCGGTCGAGGACTGCGGTCATGGTCCACTCGGTGACCGGGTGGCGGTTCTCGGCGAGGAACTTCGAGTCGTCGAGGGCGATGGTCTTGAACCCTTTGGCCCCGGCGACGCCGGCCGGTTTGTACTGGAACTTGAGGTTCTTGCGGGCCGCGGTGTAGGCGACTTCCATGCCCGCGATGGTGTCGGGCTGGGCGAACCTGACGTACACGCCACCGGGGTTGGTGCGCACCTTCATCTCCGCGACCTGTTCAGCCCCGAGCGCCCCGTTCCGCATCTCCTGGCGGGTGAACGTGCAGGTGTAGTCGCGTGCTTTGCCGAGCGCGCCGCGCGCGTCCGCGATCATGGTCAGGAGCGAGTCACCGGCTTTCGCGCCGTCGGGCGCTTTGGGCGCCTCGGTCTTCGGTGGCTGAGCGAATGTCGCCCCGCCCACGAATAGCCCGGCGCACGCCACCGCCGCCCACGTTCTCACGCGCATGGTTCGCTCCCCCCAGTGGATAAGTTCCCCGCAATTTGGGGCGCAGATACCAGCGACGTGTAAATCAGGGAAGAGCAGTTCGCGTAAGATTGTGGGGCGGGGTTCAGTTGTTCGTTGGAGCATGTATGTCCGTTCAGATCCTCACCGTCGAGTCGCAACCGTTCGCCGAGAACTCTTACGTCGTCTGGAAAGACGGCAGCAGCGACGCGTTCGCGATCGACCCCGGCTTCGAGCCGGAGTTGATCGTTGAAGCACTGAATGATCGCGGTCTCACGCTCGTCGCGATCGTCTGCACGCACGGCCACTGCGACCACATCGCCGGGAACACGGCACTCAAACAGGCGTACCCCGAAGCACCCATCATCATCGGCGCCGGCGATGCCCTAATGTTCACCGATTCGCGGCGGAACATGGGCGCGATGTTCGGCTTCGACGTGACCAGCCCGCAGGCCGACCGCGTCGTGACCGACGGCGAATCGCTGACCGTCGCGGGGATCCCAATGGAGGTTCACGAAATTCCGGGGCACTCGCCGGGGCACGTGGTGTACGTGATCCGCGAGACGCAACCGGTCACGGTGCTGGGCGGCGATGTGCTGTTCCGCGGGAGCGTCGGCCGCACCGACTTCCCCGGTGGCAGTCACGAGCAACTGAAGGCCGGCATCCGCCGCGTGCTGTGGCCGCTCCCGGACAACACCGTGGTCTACCCAGGTCACGGCCCGGTTACCACGACCGGTCACGAGAAGCGCACGAACCCTTACGTCGCGGAGTGAGGGCGAAGGCGACCTACCCCCTCCCTGAAGGGAAGGGAGGGGCGCCCACGAACGCAGCGAGCAGATTCTTTCTCCCTGATTCCCTTCAGGGAGGGGGTTGGGGGGGTAGGTTCTTCAGAACTCCATCTCGCGCAACGACCGCGCCCCGGAGCGCAGCGGCAGCACGATCGCCAGCGCGCCCACGATCAATCCCACCGGCATCCCCGCATACACCCAGGGGTTGATCTTCACCGCTCCCTGGGTCGCGCGCTGCGCGAGTTGTGCCACGTGGAACGGCACCACCATTGTCCCGATCACGGCGACCAGGAACGCGAGGCCCACCACCATGTTCACCGTCCCGCCGAAACCCACAACAATCTTCGACGGGTCCGTTTCGCGGAACGTCGGCAGGTACGCACCCAATCCCACGTTCAGCGCGCTCAGTCCGATCGCGATCACGGCGACCGCGACCGCGTGCAGCAGCAACCCTTCCACCGGAAGCGTGAGCAACACGTCACTGGTCAAGATGAGCGTCTCCGCGATCAGCAGCGAACCGGTCGCGGCGAACGCGAATTTCCCCCACAAGATTTGATCGCGGCTCAGCGGCGTCAGGCCCAGGATCCAGAACTTCCGCCCTTCGAGCGAGATCAGCGGGAAGATGAACCGGCTCAACCCGGCGCAGAGCAGAATCGCCGTGCCGCTGAGGTTCATGAGGCTGATCGCGTACTTGTCCATCACGCCCAGGTCGGCGGAATAATACTGCCTGAAGTTGCTCGCGCCGAGCATCATCAGCCCGCCGAAGATGGCGAGGACGGCCCACTGCGTCGGGTCGCGCCGGAACGTGCGGAAGTCCTTCACGACGAGTACGCGAGTGCGCTTGTCGAGGTAGAACACGAGCGATTCCATGAGCCGGTCGAGCGGACTCGTCTTGTAGATCTTCTTGCCGCGCCCGAACGCGGAGATTCGATCATATGCCGTGCGGTAGACACGCTTCGCGATGAATGCCGCGAACAGGTAGAACAGCAGCCCGTTGCTCCAGACCTGCGCGAGCGGGAGCAGGGCCGCTTCAAAGTCGCCACGGGCCGCGGCCATCACACCGCGGGTCATCCAGTGGCTTGGCGCGACCCCGCTCCGCATGAGGTCGAACTGACCGATGAGGTCGTCGAGTTCGCGCCCGCTGGTGATGATCGACCGTTTGAACGTGATCGCGATTCGGTACGCCCAGAACAGCAGCACGAGCGCGAGCACCAACCCCACGAACGCGAAGAACTGCTTGCGGTTCCGCGGCATGTACCGCACAAGAAGAATGCACCCCGCGGCGGATACGGAACCCGGCAGGAGCACGTACCCAAACAGGTACAGCGGCAGCAGCGGGTAGAAGTACCACGGCACGCCGGACATGATGCCGTAGGCGACGAAGATCGGCACACCGAGGATCACGAACCCCCACGAACTGAACAGCACCGCGGCCTGGAACTTCATCGCGAAGATCTGGTCGGCGCGTGCCGGCGAGCAGAGTAAGAATCGCGCCTCCGGACTGGTGAAGAGGCTCGCGTAGAGGATGATGCCGGTCGAGAAGATGAGCATCGTGCCGAGCGTGAAGAACAGGATGTCGAAGAGCGCTTCGACGATGCCGCCTTTGAGCGTGATGTTGTTGGTCGCGAGCTGGTTGAACAGGTACAGACTGACGGCGAACGTGAACGCGGCCACGACGGCGCTGGTGGCGATCATGGTGAGCAGCCGGGCGAGGCCGTTCTCCATCGCGACGCGCAGCCCGTTGCGGAACAGCCGCGAGCGGAGCCGCCGAAACAGCGCGCCCTGATCGGCGACAGCGGGAAGTTCGGCGCCCATCGCGTACTCTCCATCGACGGAAGTTCATTCAAGACGTGCCCGTTCAGCGTTCGACCCGGAGGGGGCGCGAAGGCTAAACGCCCCTCCAGGTCGAACGCTAAACGGGCACCTCTGCTGACGTCTCTTCTGTGATCTTCATGAACAGGTCTTCCAGGCTTCCATCTTGATTCGCCTGCTTGCGCAGGTCGGTCATGTTGCCGCAGCCGAGGAGTTTGCCGCGGTCCAGAATGCCGATGCGGTCGGCTAGTTCTTGCGCGATGTCCAGTGTGTGGGTGCTGAGGAAGATCGTCGTGCCATCGCTCGCGAGCTTGCGCAACAGCGTTTTCAGTTCGCGAATGCTCTTCGGGTCGAGGCCCACGGTTGGCTCGTCGGCGATCAGCAACTTCGGTTCGTGGACGAGCGCGGCGGCGAACACCGTGCGCTGCCGCATGCCGTGCGAATAGCGCTCGGTCAGGTCGTCCACGAACTCGTCGAGGTGGAACAACTCGATCACCTCTTCGATCTTCTCCGCGGAGCGGTCGGTTGGCATCGCGTAGAGGTCGGCGGTGAACTGAAGGAACTCACGCCCGGTTAGCTTCTCGTACAGGAATGGCTGGTCCGGCACGTAACTGACGAGCGCGCGGGCGTGGTCGCCCTCAGCGCGCACATCAAACCCGCCGATGCTGACGCTCCCCGTTGTGGGGAACAAGAGTCCGCAGAGCATCTTGATGGTGGTGGTTTTGCCGGCGCCGTTTGGGCCGAGGAACGCGAACAGTTCGCCCGCGGGGACGTGAAGCGATAGGTCTTGCACCGCGACCTTCGGGCCGTAGAGCTTCGTGACGTTTTCAATTCGGATCATGCTGAAACTCCGAAGACCCACCCCCTCCCTGAAGAGAAAGGAATGGAAGTCGCCGCTTGCGGCTTCGCGAGCGCGCCAGCACGCCAAGCACGCGGGGAAACCTCGCGTAGCCGCGAGCGGCTTTGTTCTCGTTCAATCCTCGCGCTCGAACACGAGCGATTCCCCGCCCTCGAACGCTTCCTGACGCAACACCTTCCCGTCGGCCGTGCGAACCCACGTCCGCGCGAACGGCTCGGCGCGGCGGTACTCGATCACCCAGCACGCGACCTCCTGCGCCTGCCAGACGAGGATCTGTGGCGAACCACCCACCTCCGCCACGGCCGATTCCTTCTTCGGCTGTTCCTTCAACCGGATGCCCCGCTCCGCGAGCGTCTTGCGCACCAACTCGCCCAGCGCCTCGCCCAGCGGGTTCGACTCGTGAACGATCCACTGCTGACCGCCGCGGACACTGCCGAGCCGGTTCACCGGTTGGAGAGGATTCAGCGGTTGCCCACCGTGCGGCACCGGGACCGGGTCCAGGTCGGCCGCCACATCGAGAAAATTGCTCTTCAGCTCCGCCCGCCCGGTGAGTACCTCGTTACGCACCACGCCCTTCACGTCGATCGTACCCGTCGCGACCTCCACGTCGCGGTACGTCGCTTTCACCTTCGCGGTCATCGACTGTTCTTTCAGGTCGCCTTCGCGGGTCATCCGCACGTCCGAGGTCGCGCTCGGCACCTTGAGTACAACACCGCCCTGTTCCAGTTCGAGGTCGCTGTACTGATACGTGAACTGAAACGTGTCGTCCGTGTCGCGGTACTTCATTTGCGTGGTGAGCCGGCCGATCTTGTGCGGACCGCGGTAGATGGTCCAGCGCGCGGGAATGTTCTGTTTGGCCTCGTCGGAGAGTTCGATCGACACCGGCGGCGGGCCGGTCGCGAACAGCCTGGGCCACACGTCGCGATAAGTGACGTAGGCGGTAACGGCGAGCCAGAACGCGACGATCCCCGCGACGGCGATACGCGACGGCATGATAAGCACCCGTGACCGAGACCCAGCGAGACTTGAATCCGCAACTTCTCAATCCTAGACATCAGACGCCGCGCCGGACAAGGTATTTCATGATGAGAGCCGTTCCTCTTGATTCACTTCTCACATGATTCGATAATCCCCTGAATCCGCCCGGCGACGCCTACCCGGAGCCAACCATGATCGTCGGCGTTTCGAAAGAAGTGAAATCTGATTCGCATCGCAGCCGCACACGGAGTGCGCCTACTACTTTCAAACACTGGTTCCCCGTCGCATCTCTGGGTATCACGGTATCAACCGTGACTCTCCCTGGAGTGACCGCATGAATTCGCTTCTCCTCTCCCTCGCGCTACTCTCCCCTTCACAACCGCCGAAGGCCGATCCGAACGACGTCGGCGTGCTGCCACTCGGAGCCGATGGCAAGCCACTCAACCTCGACTTCGAGACCGGCGACCTGAAAGATTGGACTGCGGACGGGGCCGCGTTCAAGGATCAGCCGATCAAGGGCGACACGGTGTTCGCACGCCGCAAAGACAACCGCAGCCGGCACCAGGGACAGTTCTGGATCGGCGGCTACGAGAAGCTCGGCGACAAGCCGCTGGGCACGTTGACCAGCGCGTCGTTCAAGGTGACGCACCCGTGGGCCAGTTTCCTCATCGGCGGTGGCCCGTGGGAGAAGGAAACCTGTGTAGAGATCGTGAGCGGCAAGGAAGTCATCTTCCGCGCGTCGGGCACCGAAGTCGAAGACATGGCGCGCACGGTGATCGACCTCGCGAAACACCAGGGGAAGGACGTCTTCGTTCGCGTCGTCGATAAGCACGCGGGCGGTTGGGGGCACGTCAACTTCGACGACTTCCGGTTCCACGAGAAGAAGCCGAACTTCCCGGCACGCCCGAAGGTCGAGCCGCCGGCGCCGGTGGACACTTACAAGCACGCCGGGCTGAAGCCACTCGACGCGGCGAAAGCGATGACCGTACCTGATGGCTTCAGCGTCACGCTGTTCGCGGGCGAACCGGACATTCACCAGCCGATCGCGTTCTGCATCGACCATCGCGGGCGCCTGTGGGTCGTCGAAGCGTACACCTACCCGCGACGCAACCCGGAGAAGGGGCCGGTCATCCCGGCGGTCGCGGGCAAGCCGCGCGAGGGCGACAAGATTCTGATCTTCGAGGACACCGACGGCGACGGGAAATTTGACAAGCGAACGGTGTTCATGGAGGGCTTGAACCTCGTCAGCGGTATCGAAGTCGGCTTCGGCGGCGTGTGGGTCGGGGCGGCACCGTACCTGATGTTCATTCCGCACGACGAGAAGACCGATAAGGCCGGCGAGCCGAAGATTTTGCTCGACGGTTGGGGCTACCAAGACACGCACGAAACGCTCAACGCGTTCATCTGGGGGCCGGACGGCTGGCTCTACGGCTGTCACGGGGTGTTCACGCACTCGCGCGTGGGCAAGCCGGGCACGCCGGACGCGGAGCGCACGCCGATCAACGCGGGCATCTGGCGCTACCACCCGACACGGCACGTCTTCGAGGTGTTCTCGCACGGCACCTCGAACCCGTGGGGACTCGACTACAACGCGAACGGTGATTTCTTCATCGAAGCGTGTGTCATCCCGCACATGTGGCACATGATCCAGGGCGGGCGCTATCACCGGCAAGGCGGTATGCACTTCAACCCTTACACCTACGACGACATCAAGACGATCGCGGTCCACCGGCACTACGTCGGTGCGACGCCACACGGCGGCAACAACCGCAGCGACAGCGCCGGCGGCGGTCACGCGCACTGCGGCTTGATGATCTACCAGGGAGGAAACTGGCCGAAGGAGTACAACGGCAAGCTGTTCATGGGGAACCTGCACGGGCACCGCATCAACGTGGACGTGGCCACGCCGAAAGGCAGCGGTTATGTGGCCGACCGCAACCCGGACTTTCTGCTGACCAACGATAAGTGGTCGATCCCGATGAACTTCAAGTACGGGCCGGACGGCAACGTCTACATGCTCGACTGGTACGACCAGCAGATTTGCCACCTCACCAACCCGGAGAAGTGGGACCGTACCAACGGCCGCATCTACAAGATTTCGCACAAGGACGCGAAGCCGGTGAAGGATGTGGACTTGTCGAAGTGCAGCGACTTGGAACTGGCCAAGTATCAGTCGCACGAGAACGAGTGGTACGCCCGCATGGCCAGGCGATTGATCCAAGAGCGCGGCGTCAAAGCGAAACTCGGGGAAGAAGCTCGGGACGAGCTGATATCGGTCTTCCAGGGCAAGGCGATTCTCGCAAAAGACAAAACCGAACAGAAGAAACTGCGAGCACTGTGGGCGCTTTGCGTTGCCGGGGACGGCCCGCCGAAACGTGTACGCGGAGCCCTTGCTAATGCTTTCGGCCTTAGCACGCGATCGGCTGTACTCATTGACGCAATGAAGGATCCGAACCCGCTCGTTCGCGGTTGGGTTATCCGACTACTCTTTGAGGAAGCTGTAACCGATTTTCCCGACGAAGCCTTCGCGAGCCTCGCCGAGTGGGGCGGCTCTCCGACGGCTCGCAGAGAACTTGCGTCCGTCGCCCAGCGGGCATCTTCGAAACAAAAGTGGGGACTGCTGCCCAGCCTCCTCTCTCACGCCGAGGACGCGGCCGACCACAACCTGCCGTACTTGTACTGGTACGCACTCGAACCGCTCTGCGCGGAAAACCCCGCGACGGCGATGAAGCTCGCGGCCGACGGCAAGATTCCGATGGTGTTCACGTTCGCGGCGCGACGCGTCGGCGCACTTGGCACGCCTGAAGCGTTCAATCTGCTCACCAAGTCCATCACCGAAGCGAAGACCGACGCACAGCGGCTCGCGTACCTGGGCGGATTGCAAGAGGCCACGAAGGGCAAACGGAACGCACCGATGCCAACCGGTTGGGACAAGGCGTTTGAAGTGGTGATGAAGTCCGCGGACCTCGACGCACGCAACCGGGCGATGGCACTGGCAGTAACCTTCGGCGACAAGACTGTGCTCGCGACACTGCGGAAAATTGCCGCCGACCCGAAGGCGGAACTGTTTGGTCGCGGAGCAGCGATCACCTCACTCGTCGAAGCACGCGACGCCGAAACCGTGCCCATCCTTCAGGGGCTGCTAACAGACCCCCAGTTGGCGACCGCTGCGATTCGCGGGCTGGCGTCCTTCGTTGACGCGAAGACACCCGCGTTGCTCGTCGCGCGGTACGAGGCGTTCAACTCCGGCGAACGGCGCGAAGTACTCGCGACACTCGCTTCGCGCGCGAGTTACGCGAACGAGCTCATGAACGCGATCGGTGCGAAGAAGATTCCCGCGAAGGACGTGCCCGCGGAGATCGTTCGGCAACTTCGCGGGTACGAGGACGCGACCATCGACAAGCAGATCGCGGAGTTGTGGGGCGTCGTGCGCGAGTCGCCCGCAGAGCGCAAGGCGCTCATCAAGGAATGGAAGGCGAAGGTCACGCGGGCCGGGATGCCGGCGCCCGACGTGAACCTTGGCCGCACCGTGTATGCGAAGACGTGCCTGAACTGCCACACGCTCTACGCGGTCGGCGGGAAGGTCGGGCCGGAGATTACCGGCGCTAATCGAAGTAACCTCGACTACCTGCTCGAAAACATCCTCTCGCCGAGCGACGTTATTCCGAAGGAGTACGCCGCGACGCGTATCGTGCTGACGGATGATCGCGTCGTCACCGGCATCGTGAAGGGCGAAGCGAACGGCGTCCTCACGGTCGTCACTGACCGCGAAACGCTAACCATCGCCGCGAAGGACATCGCGAGCCGCAAGGCGTCGGAGTTGTCCATGATGCCGGACGACATCCTGAAGCAGACGTCCGAGTACGAGTTCCGCTCGTTGATCGCGTACCTGCAAACCACGGCGCAGGTGCCGATGCTCGCGACCGCCGACAACGCGAAGGACTTCTTCAACGGCAAGGACTTGAGCAACTGGGACGGCGACGAAGGACTATGGAAAGTAGAGGCTGGGGAGATCGTCGGCAAGTCCACCGTGGACGTGAAGAAGAACACGTTCCTGAAGTCGCACACCGCGGTGGAGAACTTCAAACTGTCGCTGAAGGTGAAGCTCACGCCGAACAAGGCGAACAGCGGCGTGCAGTTCCGCAGCGTGCCCTTACCCGATGGCGAGATGCGCGGCCCGCAGGCCGACATCGGCGCCGGGTGGTGGGGCAAGCTCTACGAGGAGAGCGGTCGCGGGTTGCTCGCGAAGGAGGGCGGCGAGAAGTTCGTGAAGCCGGACGACTGGAATGATTACGTGGTGGAAGCGGTGGGCGGTCGTGTGCGCATCTGGATCAACGGTAACCGCTGCACCGACTACGAGGACGACAAGCTCGCGCGTCGCGGCGTGATCGGGCTGCAACTGCACAGCGGCGGCCCGCTCGAAGTGCGGTACAAAGACGTGAAACTGGAAGTGTTGAAGTAAGAGAAGACGAAGAGGATTGGCCACAAAAAGTCACAAAGAGACACAAAAAGGAAGACAAGAGCCGAGTTTGAATTGATCTCGACTCTGTCTCGGTCGCTTCCTTTTTGTGTCTCTTTGTGACTTTTTGTGGCCAATCCTCTTCTGCTTTGTTCGTCGTTTACTTCTTTGCGGGCAGCTCTTCGATCGTGATGTTCTTGTAGAAGACCTTCGCCTTCGCTCCGCCGTGGATCTGCAATCCGATGATGCCCGAGCGCTCGATGTCTGCTTTCTCTTCGGTGTAGTCCACGGTGAGCGTGCCGTTGAGCCACAGCTTGATGCGCGGCCCCTCGCACCGGATCACGTACTCGTTCCAGTCTTCGTGCTTGACCAGCTTCTCGATCACCTTCGGGTCGGGCTTCGCGAGGACCATCTTGCGGCGGCTCTCGTCGTACAGCGCGCCCCAATAGTCCTGGCCCGCGTCGGCCTGATAGCCGCTCACCTCGTGGTGCTTCGGGATGCGCTTCGTGCGGAACTGAATCCCGGCGTTCGCCTTCGCCTTATCTCCGCTGAGCTTGAACGTGACCTTTAGCTCGAAGTTCTCGTAGGTCTTGGTGGTGCAGAGGAACTCGTTTCGCGGCACGACCGCGTCGAGCGTGCCCGCGGTGATGGCACCGTCCTCGACCTTCCAGGTCTTCTCGGTGTCGCCTTCCCACCCCGCGAGCGTCTTCCCGTCGAACAGTGAAACCGGCTTCTCCGCGGCGCGCCCCGTTGCGCCGAGCGCGAGGAATACGACCGCACAACACAGACCGCGTGACATGGTATTGTCCTCAAGATGGAGAGGTATGGGCCCTGCTGGTCCGATGCTAAACGTTGTTGGTTCGCGCACGACAGGCTCAGACAATTCGCCACTTCGCCGCAACACCCTCGTCGATTGATAGCCCCAAGCCGGGTTCGGCGCCCGGTATCATCTTCCCGCTTTCGATCTTCAGCCCGCCGGTGAACACGTCCTTGAACCACGACACCGAATCGACGTGCGGCACCGACGCCAGCCCGCACGCGAGGTGAACGCCAACCTCCGGTAACCGCACCGGAGACACCGCGACGTGATACGCTTCCGCCACCGCCGCGACCTTCAGTAGCGGCGTGATGCCACCTAAGCGGCACACGTCAGGGCGCACGGTGCGAATGATGCCGTCGCGGATGACCTTGAAGAACGCGTCGCGCGAATCGAGATTCGCACCGATCGCGAGCGGCACTTCGGCGAGGCGGGCGAGTTTGTCGTAACCGATCGCGTCCGCGCTCGGGATCGGGTCTTCAAAGACATCGACGCCCACATCCTCGAAGAAGTGCGTGAGCGCGAGCGCCGTACTCAGATCGAACCGGCTGTCCGCGGTCACGGCCATCCACCCGTCTTCGCCCAACCCGTCCTGAATCTCGCGCACGCGCTCCGCGTCGGCTTGCACATCACCGCCAGCACCGATCTCGACGCGAATCCCGACCGCGCCTTGTTTCAGGAATGGCTTCGCGACCTTGAGCGATTCGGCTGCGTCACGCCCGAGCGTTGCGGCATCCGATACTACGAACGCCGCGCCAGGCCTTACGCCACCGAGTAACTTCGCGAGCGGAACACCGGCGGCCTGTGCCTTTGCGTCCCAAAGCGCGATGTCGATTGCGGAATACGCGCGCGCCGCGAGTCCGGCGAAACCGACCGCGCGGAACCGGGCTTCCGCTCGCGCGAAGAGCCGGTCCGTGTCGCGCGCGTCTTCGCGCTGAACCACCGGCGACAGTTCGGTATCAATGAGCGAACGCACCGCGGCGCCGCCCGCGCCGAGGACGTACACGAAGCCGAGACCGGTTACGCCCGCGTCCGTTTCGAGGTGAACGAGGATCAGTTCGACCGCATCGGGCTGGGCCGCAGTTGGGGTCGTCAGGGACACGCGCACGGGCTTCGGCAGCGGAACACGGAGCCGGTCCGTGGTGAGTTTCGTGACCTTCATTTCGAGTAAACTACGAAAACGCTGAGCGACTACTTCTTGATTCTCCTAGGAGTTACGCAGTTGGCTGAAAGGCGTTTGGTTGTTTCAGCCCTCTCCGAGGGCTGAAACAACCAACTGCGTAACTCCTGGTCCTGACCGATTCGTGCCTCTCATTTTTCATGAAGACGTACACTCCAACGTTCGATGCGGCAGTTCTCGATCGTCTTCGGGACTACGCCACATTGGTCACAACCGACTTCCCTCAATCCAAGTCTGCACTCTGGGCGGGGTGGTCCGCTCTCTCCGAGAGTGGGCTTCTCTGTGCGGTCTGTCAAGGTATCGGCACCACAGGAGAAAAGACGAAGACCACTCTCTCCGAGAACGGACCACCCTGAAGACCTTTGAAACGCAGACGCGCTTGCCCCGAACTTTCGCGGGCCGTAAAGTCTGCGGTGCGTCCCGCTAACTCTCCTGACCGCACCCTCTATCCATTCGAGGCACAGCACAATGGGATTCGCGCAAACCGTTAACGAAAAGGGCGAACCGCAACACCGGCCTGGCAAGGGCAGTTACCATCAGATCGGCCTCGTTCGCGGGCAGTTCGGCGGTGTGCCGGAAGCCGACTGGCTCAAGTTCATCGCTGCCGCCGGGTTCGACGGGTGGGAAGAAGCGTCCTGGGAACTCGACCTGCGCCGCTGCGACACCGACGCGGGCGCGGCCGAATACGCCAAAGAACGCGTGACCCTCGCGAAGTCGCACGGCCTGGAAATCTTCACCGTCGCGACGCACCTTCAGGGGCAGATTCTGGGCGACGAACCGAGTGCGAAGACGCTCTACTTCTGTTCGGGCGCGGGCCAGGCGAAGGCCGCGTATAAGGCGTGGCGCGCCGCGGGCAACAACCCGCCGCGCACCGACCCGATGTTCGTGCCGGATGAGGTCGGCAAGTTGATGCACAAGGAAGCGAAGGCTGACCTGCTCGCATCCGCGCGCTACGCCGGTCATCTGTCGAAGTTGCAGAACCGCAAGGTCGCACTACCGGGGTTTGTCGGCAGCCCGGCGCACTGCTGGAGCCACTGGTTCCTGTTCCCGCCGCTGCCCGGGAAGATCGAAGGGTACGACATCCCGGACGTGTATCAGGTGTCGCTGGAACTGATCGTCGAGCGGTTTGGCGACGTGTGGAAGGAGTGCAAGAAATATGGCGTTACCTTCGACCTGGAGTGCCACCCCTCCGAGCGCGCGATGGGCGACCTGGAGAGCGCTGGGGATTACATCAACTACATGAACAAGTCCGGGTTCGAGGGCACGGTCGGGTTCAACCTCGACGGCTCGCACATGGAGTGGCAGAACGTGTCGGTGATTCAGTTCATCCGCGAGTACGCGAAGTACATCCACTGCGCGCACGTGAAGGGCGTGCAGGTGGAGCGCGAGCACTGCCGCGGTGGCTTGCTAGGCGGGCACCGGTGGATGGGCCACTGGACGAACGGGTGGAAGTTCGTGACGCCCGGGACTAGTCGCGACGCCAACAGCCTGGAAGAAATCTTCATCGAGTTGAACCGCGTGGGCTTCGAGGGCGCGGTGTCGATCGAGTGGGAAGACAACGACGCGGACAAGTTCTCCGGTGCGAAGGCGGCGCTGGCGAACTGCCGCAAGGCCGACCTGCCGCCGAGTTGGGGTAAGCACGACGACGCGTTCGCGCAGTGACCCGGTCGCGCCAGGGAGCAGCGAGTTCCCTGGCGTGTCGGGTGTGGTACCATCCGTTCAGGAAGTGAACGTGAACAAGGTGATTCTGGACGCGCGGTGACGCGCGAAAAGCTGAACGGGCTCGCCGGCGATTCGTATTTGTCTGGTAGCCCTGGAGTTCGCTCAAATGTCTACCGAAGCCGCGCTGCTCGCCGCGATCGTCGCGGACCCGGACGACGACACCGCACGGCTCGTCTACGCCGACTTCCTTCAGGAGCACGGCGACGAATCGCAAGTCGCACGTGCGCAATTCATCCGTGCGCAGGTCGAACTCGCGCGCCCGGCGCAGACAGGCGAAGGGACACGCCGGCGCGGACTCCTCTCGACCGCCAAGCGACTCCACAAACAGCACGGCACAGCGTGGGCCGCGCCCGTGTTCGACGCGCTCGGCACCGAGAACGACAAGTACGCGCGCGAGATCGAATACGACGACTGGGACCGCGGGTTTCGCGACTGGGTAGTGTTCGACAACCTCGCGGCGTTCCGCGAACGCGCGCCTGCGGTGCTGGCGCTCACCCCGATCACCGGAATGTCGCTGCGGAAGTTCAACAACGCCGACGTGCGCAAACTGGTCGCGGAGCCAGCACTCCGCACGGTGAAGCGGCTCGGCTTCTCGGGAAGTTCCACCCCCAATCGCAACATCGGCGACGACACCGCCACGGTGCTGGCTGCGTCGCCGCACCTCGAACGGCTCGAAGAACTCAACCTGATCCAGAACAGAATCACCACAGAAGGCATCCGTGCCCTCGCGAACGCGCCGGGACTGTCGCGGCTGAAGGCGCTCGGGTTGTATGGCAACGACTCGCTGAACGACGAAACCTACGCGATGCTCGTGGGCTCGCCGCTCGGAAGGCGGATGACCGATTGGAACGTGTGCGGCAGTTTTGCGATCACCTCGGAAGCGGGGCGCATCCTCGCTCGCGCGACGCACCTCACACAGATCCGAACGCTGAGCTTCGACAACACCCGGATGGGCGACGAAGGCGTGGAAACGCTAGCTAACGCGTCTCATCTGTCGAGCGTGCGCGAACTCGACTTCCGCAACACGAGTCTGACGGACCGTGGCGTGAGGGCACTCGCGCGCTCACCGGTGTTCGCGAACTTGGAGCGACTCAACTTCGTGAAGACGTGGATCAACGGGCTTGGCGCGAAGGCACTGCGCGACTCGCCGTACCTCAAGAAGATCAAGTTCATCGCGCTGTACGACGCGGTGCCGCGTGCGTCCGAGAAGAAACTGAGTGATCGCTTTGGACGCAAGGTCGAGTTCGGTCGCGTATGATTGCGCCCGTGTCACTGCTTCGGCGCGGCGCTGGTGATCGCGCACTTCGGCAGCACCTTCTACAATTGCTCCACACCGGGGCGGTGACCTTCGTCCCGCGCAGGTCCAGGCCGATCAACTTGGTCCGGCCCGTAAGGTGTTCCAAACCGGTGTCCGTCACCGCCGTGCGGAGAAGGCTGAGGGTCTGAAGCGCGGCCTCGGCTCAGGAGTGAGGGTATAATGGCGCTCCAACGAAAACGCGATTCATGTCGAATAGCTTAACGTGGTGACGGTTCCCCTGCCACGACAACTCCGCGGAGAAACCGCCGTGAAACGGGCCGCTTGCCTCATGTTCATCCTCCTCGCGAGTCCCGCGTTCGCCCACGATTACTGGCTCGTGCCGGAGACCTTCGCGCCAAAGGAAGGCGCGACCTTGCAGGTGCGGATGTACGTCGGTGAGGCGTTCAAGTCCGAACAGGAGGTCGCGTACTCCGCGAAGAAAACGGCCGCGATGCAACTCGTCACCGCGAAGAAGTCGTTCACCGACTTCGCGAACCAGAAGGACGGCACGAAGCCCGCGTTTGCGTTCAAGATGGAGACCGCGAGTACCGCCGTTTTCCGCGTAGACCGCGACTGGTCGAGCATCACGCTGAAGGCCGACAAGTTCACTATGTACTTGAAAGAAGAAGGATTAGATGAGGTGATCAAGGCGCGGGCCGCGGCGGGCGAAACCGACGCCGACGGGAAGGAACGCTACCGGCGGTGTCTGAAGACCATCGTTTACGCGGGCGGCGCTCCAGATGACACGCCGACCAAGCCTTTGGGTCAGGTGTTGGAAATCGTCCCCGCGAAGAACCCATCCACGCTGAAAGTCGGCGATGAGTTATCGGTGAAAGTGCTATTCGGGGAGAAGCCGCTCGCGGGTCTGAAACTGACCGCGTGGCACCGCGACGGCGACACACTCACAACCGTGAATGCGGCGACCGACAAGGATGGCAAGGCCGCGTTCAAGTTGATGAAGAGCGGCCCGTGGGTGGTGCGCGGGGTTCACATGCGCCGCGTGGTTGAGAAGAACCCGAACCCAGTCGCGGAGTGGGAGAGCTTCTGGACAAGCATGACGTTCGCGTTGCCGCGATGATTTCATCGTAGTCATCACGCACCGCGTGATGACTACGGCACCGCGTGGAACGCGGTCGTCGCTTCAAGTGCCGACATCACGTGGAGCGTGATGACGACAATGAAACCGGCTAGCACTTCGCGCCGCAAGCCTTCCCATTCATCCGGCGGCCGGGTACTCTATCGCTTCTCCATTCACCGGAAGCCCGCGGCATGTTCCCCACGCCCGACAACGTTGCGAAACTCCAGAACACGCTGGAGAACGATCTTCTCGTTTTCCTCCCTGAACTCGCGCTTTGCATCGGGATCGTCGCGCTACTGCTGGCGCGATTGCTTCCCGTTCTGGATCGCGTTCACCTCGGCGGCGTGGCAGTCGTCGCGCTCGTGATCGCGCTGTTCGCGGGTGGGTTTCAGGTTTACCAGTTTCGCAAGCCAGATGATTGGCCCGGGCTGTACTTCGCGGGGATGCTTACGTCTGATGCGTGGGGCGGGTTCGTGCGCCTGATCGTGCTCGCGGCGGCGCTCGTCACGGTGGTTCTCACACAGCTCACCGGCATCCCGGACAAAAACGACTCCGCGGACTTCTATGTGCTGCTTCTCGGCGGCACGCTCGGCATGACGCTCATGACCTCCGCGTCGCACCTGCTAATGATCTTCATCGCGGTGGAGATGGCGAGTCTGCCCGGGTACGCTATGGCCGGGTTCCTTAAGGGGAAGAAGAACGGCAGCGAAGCGTCGCTGAAGTACGTCGTGTATGGGGCCGCCGCGAGCGGCGTGATGCTCTACGGGATGACGCTGCTGACCGGCACGTTCGGCACCGGCACGCTTCGCGATGTGTCCGCGGGCATCGCTGCTCGCGGTCTCGACTTACCCGTACTCGCGGGTCTGGTGCTGACGTTCGTGGGGCTGGGCTTCAAGCTCGCGGCGGTGCCCTTCCAGTTCTGGTGCCCGGACGTATTTGAAGGCGCGGCAGCCGAAGTCGCGGGGTTCCTGTCGGTCGCGTCGAAGGCCGGTGCGATCGGGCTAACGGGCCGGTTGTTGCTCACGCTGAACACTTCGCAGCAAGGTGGGTGGGGAATCCCCGCGAGCCTCGGTGTCGGCGTCGCGGTGGTCGCGATGATCACGGTCACGTTCGGGAACCTCGCGGCATTCGCACAAACCAACCTGAAGCGCCTGCTCGCGTATTCGACCATCGCGCACGCGGGCTACATGCTGATGGCGCTCGCGGTCGTGACCGAAGCAGGCGCGGCATCCGTGCTGTACTACCTGTCAGCGTATGTCGCGATGAACCTCGGCGCGTTCGGCGTTGTCGCTCTGATACGGAACGCGACCGGCAGCGAAGACATCAGCGCGGTTCGCGGCTTGGTGCGTCGGAACCCGCTGCTCGCGATCACGATGTTAGTGTTCATGGCGAGCTTGTTGGGCTTGCCGCCGCTGGCCGGGTTCGCGGGGAAGTTTCAGGTGTTTTCGGCGGTGTACGAAGCCGCGAAGACCGCGACCGCGTCCGGCCCGCCGGGCTTGGGCACGGTGTTCTTCGTGCTGCTCGCGGTGGGTGCCGTGAACACCGCGGTGAGCGCCTACTACTACCTGAAGATCGCCCGCGCGATGCTTTTGGATGACGCTGTCGAGCCTGTTAGCCGCGAGCCGAAGGCGAGCGCAGGTGCGGCACTGTTCCTCGTGGCTCTCTGCGCGTTCTTGTTTGCCGCGGGCGTGGTGTGGGATCCGCTGGTGAGCGAAACCGCGAAGGCCGCGAGCGCGTTCCGCTCGATGTAGGACAGGCTTCCAACTTGTCCCGCTGAGACAGGCTGGAAGCCTGTCCTACAACACCCCAATGCTAATCGACACCCACACACACCTGTTCGACGACCGGTTCCACAAGGACTTGCCCGCGGTACTCGAACGCGCCGCCGCGGCCGGTGTCGATCGCGTGATCTGCCTCGGCATCGATCTGGACACGTCGCGCGGGGCAGTCGAGATCGCGAACACGTACCCGCTCGTGGTCGCGGCCGTCGGCATTCAGCCGAACCACGCGGCCGAAGCCAAAGCCGGCGACTGGGACGCCGTCGTGAAACTCGCGGAGAGCGAACCGCGAGTTGTCGCGATCGGCGAGACGGGCTTAGATCGCTACTGGGATCGCGCCCCGTTCCCGGCGCAAGAGGACTACTTCAAGCGTCACATCCAACTCGCTCGCGCGCTGCGCAAGCCGTTCGTCATCCACTGCCGCGACGCCGAAGCCGATGTCGTGAAGACGCTCCGCGGCCAGGAAGCGAACGGCCCGCTCTCCGCGGTGATGCACTCGTTCAGTGGCGACCTCGCCACCGCGCGAGAGTGCCTGGAAATGGGTTTGTACATGTCGTTCGCGGGGATGGTGACCTACCCGACTGCACAAAATCTGCGGGATGTGGCGAAAGAAGTGCCGCTCGACCGCTTGCTCGTGGAGACTGATTGCCCCTATCTCGCACCGCAACCGGTTCGCGGCAAGCGCAACGAACCGGCTTACGTCGCGCACACCGTCGCACTGCTCGCACAGGTGAAAGGCATCAGCGTCGCGGAACTCGAAGAACACACCACGCGGAATGCCCGGACCCTGTTCCGGCTGTAGCACATTAACTTCGTTCTCATGTCTGTTCGGTGAATCCGTGATATTCTAAGATCAGCCATCGAACGGAACCTCCGCCACGTCGCGGGGGTTGGATTCGGTACTGGTCGCGCGCAACCAAACCGAGGGTTACCACCGATGAAGTTCCGCCCCCTGGCACTTTTCGCACTGACCGCCGGCCTCGCTGTGCTGGTCGGCGACTTCACCTCGATTGACGCACAAGAAAAGGCAATCAAGAAGAGCAAGAAGAAGATCGAGGCGCCGGAGACTCCAACACCGGCCGCCCCTGTCGCCAAGCCTGAAGTCGTGAAACCGGTCGCACCGCCGGTCATCAACGTCGCGACCCCGAAGGCCAAGGACGCTGCGGCGCTCGCGAAGGTCATCGACGCTGAAATCACGAAGAAGCTCGCGACCGCCAAACTCACCGCGTCGGCGCTCTCCTCCGACGAAGAGTTCCTCCGCCGCGTGTCGCTCGACATCACCGGCGTCATCCCGTCCGCGGAGAAGGCCAAAGCCTTCATCGACGACAAAAGCCCCGACAAGCGCGCCAAGCTCATCGACGAACTTCTCGCCGACCCGCGTTTCGGCCGCCGCATGGCCGACATCTGGACCGCGAAACTGTTCCCGAAGGACTCTGGCAACCGCTTCGTACTCAAAGACCCGCTCTACAAGTGGCTCGAAGAAGAGTTCAACAAGAATCCCGGCTGGGACAAGTTCACCACGAGCATGGTGAGCGCGACCGGCACCGTCGCGGAGAACGGCGCGGTGACCTACTTCATCGCGAACCGCTCGGTGGACAAACTCACCGACACCACCGCGCAGCACTTCCTCGGCATTCAGTTGCAATGTGCGCAGTGCCACAACCACCCGTTCACGAGTTGGAAGCAAACGGAATACTGGGGCATGGCCGCGTTCTACGGCAAGGTGAAAGCCGACAACCCGAAGAACGCGAACAAGGGCGGCGACAACACGACGATCGGTGTGACCGAAGGGCCGCGCCAGACCAAGCAGAAGGACTTCTTCCCGGAGTCCGCGAAGACCGTACCGGTCAAGTTCCTGGGCGGCGAGTCGCCTTCGCTGGGCGCCGCCGAACCGTACCGGCCGGCGCTCGCGAAGTGGATGACCTCGCCGCAGAACCCGTTCTTCGCGAAGGCGCTGGTCAACCGCACCTGGGCGCACTTGTTCGGTCGCGGGTTCGTGAACCCGGTTGACGACATGCTCCCGGAGAACAGCCCGACCCACCCGGACCTACTGGCCGCGCTCGCACACCACGTTTCCACAACGGGTGAGTTCGACCTGAAGTACTTGATGAAAGCGATCTGCCTCAGCGACACCTACCAGCGGACCAGCAAGCCGACCGCGGACAACAAGAACGACAAGGCGCTGTACAGCCACGTCGCGGTGAAGGTACTCTCACCGGAGCAACTGTACGACTCGCTCGCGCAGGTGACCGGGAACTCTCGCGTGATGGACGCGAAGGGGGCGAAGGGCGCCGCAAATCCGAAGGGTGGGCGCATCGGCGGGCGCGACCAGTTCGTGAACTTCTTCCTCGCGGGCGCCGATTCCACCAGTGCCCTCGACTACGAAGCCGGCATCCCGCAAGCGCTCAAACTGATGAACTCGCCGATCGCCAACAACCCGGCGGCGGTTCGCGCCGTCACCGGGAACACCAGCAAACCCGAAGATGTCATCGAGCGCATCTACCTCGCGGCCCTCTCTCGCCGGCCGACTGCCGATGAACTGAAGAGCCTGACCGCCTACGCGACCAAGACCGGCGCCCAAACCGCCTACGGCGACATCCTCTGGGCCGTGCTGAATAGCAGTGAGTTCACCCTGGTCAGGTAAACGAGTTAGCCGTTAGCCGCAAGCCGAGCGCGTCCGCCACGCTCGCCTTCGGCTTGCGGCTAACCAGAACACAACACCAAACACACCCAACCACAGGAACCCAAAACCATGTTCTCGACCAAGTTGCAAGAGAAGAGCCGGCGCGACATGCTGAAGTTGACTGCGGCGGGCGTGTTCGCCCCAGCGCTGTCGGGCTGGTTCCCGCGGCTCGCAAAGGCCGCGCCCGCCGGCGGAAAGGGGAAGGCCAAGTCGTGCATCCTGTTGTGGATGGACGGCGGCCCGAGCCACAAAGACACCTGGGACTTGAAGCCCGAGAGCAAAGGCGCCGGCGAGTTCAAACCCATCAAAACCGCCGCGAGCGGTGTCGAGATCAGCGAGCACCTGCCGAAGGTCGCACAGGTCATGAACCACGGCCTCGTGGTTCGCGGCATGTCGTCGCCCGAAGGCGCGCACCCCCGCGCGAAGTATTACCTGCACACCGGGTTCCGCGAAGGGCAGGGCGGGATCGTTTACCCGTCGCTTGGCTCGATCGTCTCGCAGGAAGCGGGCAAGTCCGATAGCACCATGCCGAACTTCGTCGCCATCGGCGGGCGCAGTTACGGCTCCGGGTTCCTCGGGCCGAAGCACCAGCCACTGCTCATCACCGACCCGAACCGCGGTCTCGAAGACCTGAAGTCGTCCGTCACCGCCGCGCAACTCGGTAATCGCGTTGGCTTGCTCGAACAGATGGACAAGGCGTTCCACCGCGAGTACGGCGCCGATAGCATCACCGACCACAAGACGACTTACGAGCGCGCCGTCAAACTGATGCAGTCGAAGGAAGCGAAGGCGTTCGATCTCACAGGCGACGAGACCAAGGCGAAATACGGTAGCGGTCGGTTCGCGGAGGGCGTGTGCATGGCCCGCCGGTTGGTCGAGGTCGGCGTGCCGTTCGTCGAGGTCTCGCTGGGTGGCTGGGACACGCACCAGGATAACTTCACCCGCGTCAAGGCCCTCTCCGGGCAGGTGGATTCCGCGATCTCCGCGCTGGTCAGCGATCTGAAGGACAAGGGGTTGCTCGACAGCACGCTGATCGTGTGGATGGGCGAATTCGGGCGCACGCCGAACATCAACAACCGTGGTGCAAACCCTGGCCGCGACCACTACCCGCGGGCATGGAGCCTCGCGATGTTCGGTGGTGGGTTGAAGGGCGGTCAGGTGTTCGGCAAGACCGACAAGGAAGGTGCCAGCCCCGAGAAGAAGATCTCGGTGCAGGACTTCCTCGCGACCGTGTGCGAACTGATGGGCATCGACCACACGAAGAAGAACGAGACCGCGACCGGCCGGCCGATCCAGATCGTGGAGAAACCGCAGCCGTTCACGAAGGACGTGGTGTAAGGTTCCAGCGAAGCCGACTCGCGCCGCCCGCACGCGTAAGTGTGCGGGCGGTTTTCGTTTGGGTGGGATGTGGGAAAGCGCGAAAGCTTTCACGGCGATGCTGTTTTCGCCGCTCGCGGCTTCGTGGGAAACCGCGCCAGTGGGTGATGGGAACGACAGGGAAACGCTAGGCGTGGTGCCCGCGAAGCCGCAAGCAGCGAAGATGGTATCGCGTCGCGCAAAACGCGAACGGGGCGCCTTGTGACGCCCCGTTCGTTGGTTCTCGTTCTTCGCTCAGCGGGTCAATTTCCACCCAGAGGCGGGAGCGTCGGCGGGATCGTGGGCGGTAGCGGCACGCTCCCACCGACCGGCGGTGTGGTGGAACCCCAGATCGGTTTGCCCGCGTTCGGAGGCGGAGGGAGCGTGACACGCCCGTCCTGTTTGAAGTAGTCACGCGGTTCGTTGCCAGTGCCCAGCGCCGGCGGCGTGATCGGGACCGCCGGGGCCGCGGGGCCACCTACCGCGGGGCGGTACGGGGGCGGTTGCGGGATCGTCGCGCGACCGTCTGGCTTGAAGTAATCGTCCGGCGCGCCCGCGTTGCCCGTGATCGGCGGCGCGGGTAACGTGGCGGTGCCACCGGTGCGCCCGGCAGGCAGCGGCGGGAGTGTGAGACGGCCCTCGGGCTGGAAGTAGTCCGGTCCGATACCCGTGCCGTAGGTCGGGAGCGGCGTGCCGATCGGTTGCGCCCCACTGGGACGCAGCGCTCCGGGAAGGGCGCGGGGGTCGGGAGCGAGCTTCGGGTCGAGCGGGTTACGCGGCTCCGACATCTTCGGCAGTTCATCCGGCACCGGCTCGCGCTTCTCCGCGAACACCGGCAGGTGGATCAGCGACGTCACGGTGCCGGGCTGCCCGACCGGGTGACCCCCGGCCGCGGGTCCGCCGATCGGTAGCGGTTGCTCGCGCAACTTGATCGCCGCTTCGGTCCGCTCGCGGATGTGATCCTTGGCCCGCTTCGACACCCACGGCGGCAACTGGCCCTCGCCGACCGACACGTTGTTGTACGGTTGAATCGTGCCCTTCGCGAACTCGAACTGTGCCAGCGCGATGTTGTAGTCGGCCACGGCTCGCGTCTCGGACGCGATCGCCACCGCCAGTTGTTGCTGAACCGTCAGGTCGCTGAGGAAATCGACCGGGTCCGGGCCGCCGCTGATCTCGATCGCCTGCCGGACCCGCGCCGCGTACTTCTGAAGAGATTCCCGCTCGGCGCGCGCCGGCGCAATTTCCGTGTGCGTCTGGATCACGCGCCGGTACTGGAGCGTCAGGTACTCGATGGCCTTCAGTTCGCCGTCGCGCAACTGAATGTAGCTCCGCGACATGTTCAACTGAGCCTGGCGCACCAGCGCGTTGGCGTCCCGGAACCCGAGCGGCATGTCGAGCCGCACGCCCAGGGTCCAACTGTTGAACCGGTTATCGACGAAGTTGCTGAACGCGTTCCCCGGAACGGTGTTCCCGTTCGCGCCGAAGTCCTCGGCGCGCCCGTCGAGGCGCGTGCCCAGTCCGGCCACGTCGTACTGGGCGAACCCGCGCAGGTCGGGCTTCCGCAGGTTGTTCTGGAGCAGCAGGTCGAGTTGGCGGAATTTCACGTCCTGGCGCGCGAGCATCAGTTCGGGGCGGTACGCGATGGCGTCGTTGGCGGCCTCGTGGAAGTCCGGCTTGTAGGGCGCGAGGTTTGGCTCGTCGATGGGCACGAGGCGCACCCCATCGTCGCTCCGCAATCCCAAGAGGCCGCGCAACTGGCGCTCGCTTTCGAGTACCTGCCCGCGGGCCTGGTACACCTGGCGCCGGAACCGCTCGAACTGGCCCGTGATCTGGTCGAGTTGCTTCGGCTTCACCACCCCGAGCCGAACCCGGAGTTCTGTGTACCGGTAGCCCTCGAACGCCTGCCGGAGCGCCTCTTCCTGTGCGTACAGGTTGTAGTAGGCGGCGTACAGGTTCCAGTATGCGGCCTCCACGTTTACCAGCATGAAGTTCACGCGCTGGTCGAAGGAGGCCCGCGACTGGTCGAGCCGGAGGCGCGAGATCAGGATGCCTTCAGTACCGGCCCCGGTGGGCTGGACGCCTTGCAACAGCAGGCTCCCGGGGTGCGACGAGGTGAGTTGATTCACCTCGACACCGAACAGCCGCAACAGCGGCTGTTCGACGGTGAGTTGCACGCGCGGCGTGTAGTTCGGGTTGACCAGTTGGGTCTGGTTCGCGGAGTTTTGCGAGAACTTCGAGTAGTCGGTGCTGAACGTGATGCCGGCCACGCCACCGGTGGGCAGTGGCTTAGCCAGGGTGCTACTGAACTGGGCCGCGTCGCGCGATTGCTGGAACGACAGGAACTGGGCCGCGACCGGTTGATCGACCTTCTGCCACTGCATCGAGGTGATCCAGCGCGCGTCGAACTTGCTGAGCGATCGCTCGATCTCGGCGCTGGCGGTGGCCGGTTCGATGGCGAACGCCTTGACCGCGTCCGTGCCGCCCCCGGTCTGCCGCCCGTTGACCAGCGAAAGTTGTTCGGACTTGAACCCGGGGTTGGCCGGGTTCTCGCCGCCGACGTTACCCTGCTCGAGCGAGAGCGCGACGCACTCGCGGAGGGTCATGTGGCGCGGCGGGCGCACGAAGTCGATCACGGTGTTGACCGGCCCGCCCAGTTTGTCCACCGTGGCCGGTGTGATGGGGCCGTGCGGGTTCGTCTCCAGCGATTTCGGGATCGTCAGGCTGGTGGCGTCCTTGTAGTCGGCGGGGTCCATGAAGAGCTGCTGCTTGCACCCACCGACGGCGGAAACAGTCAGCACTCCGGCGAGCGCCTGCTTGAACCATCGGCTCCGGCTCATGTGTGTTCCCCGCTCTACCCTGGACCCGGGACGACCTGCTCGAACCGTTCGCCCGCGTTCGCGAGCGCCCCAGTCGGTTCCAACGGGCATCCTCTCCAACCCATCGACGGGACGCGCGGAAGTATTTAGCCAGTCTGCCGGTCGAATCCGAGATTTTCCCCTTTTACGGTCAAGTTCGGGCCGATGCAGGCGGGTAGCGTAACGCCGCGAAGAAGGCAAGCGGGGAGATGTGGCGTGTACTGGCGGAGTGGGCGACAGCGCGCTTGAGGTGTGGCGCGGTTCGCGGTAGTCTGGAGCGAGTAGCGAAAAGTTCACCACCCACGTTGGAATGTGTTATGGATCAGCCTGTGAGCAACGAACTGAAGCAGAGCCGGATGACCGAGTTCATGAAACTGTTGCCGCTGACGCTCGAACTGGCCGGGCTGCCGAAGGCGGACCCGGCACGACCGTTCATCGCTGACCAGATCGAGGGCCGAGTGATGAGCGTCCGCACCGCGTTCAAGGCCGCCCGCGCACTGCTCAAGGAAGTGGGGGAGGGGGTGCAGTAAGGATGAGGGATGAAGGATGAAAGGAAGGCAGAAGACCTCTCGCGGAACCGGTGTCTTTGAATTCATCCTTCATCCTTCCTCTCTCATCCTTTCAATCGTCGAGCGTCGTGTCCTCCTTAACCGGGGGCGTGTCGGTGTGGCTCGCGATCGCGGTCGCGGTGGCGAAGGTGCGGCAGAACGCCATCGTAAGCAGGACGTGGTTGACGCCGCGGGCCTCCTGAAGCTCGCGGGTCGCCCCGCTGACCATCGCGTGCGGCGCCGCGCCGACCTCGCAGACGATCTCAATGTCGGTCCAACTCATTCCGCGTTTCCAGGTGGTGCCGAGCGCGCGGAACACCGCTTCTTTCGCGGCCCAAATAGCCGTGAACTGCTCCGTGGTTTGCTTCTTCGCGTGACAGAACCGCACCTCGCGGTCGGTGTACACCTGCCGCAGGAACGCGTCCGCGTGTTCGTCGAGTAGTTGCCGCACCCTGGCGCACTCCATGACTTGTGTACCGAGTCCGAGTATTACCATTGGGTCACTTTCAGGCTGAGCTTCGCACCACTGCTGTGAGCCAGTAGAATTCCGCGAGGAAGAACCCCTCCCCAACCCCTCCCCTAAAAAGGGAGGGGCTTCAGACAGAAGGCGCACAGTTCCGCTCCTCTGTGTACTGCTTTACTCCCCCTCCCTTCTTAGGGGAGGGGGTTGGGGGGAGAGGTTCTTCACCACACGGAAGGATTCGCCATGTCTGAGTCAGCCGAACTGCTCGCCGATTTGACTGACGATCAGAAAGCGGCCGTGACCCACGGTGAAGGCCCGTTGCTGATTCTCGCGGGCGCCGGGAGCGGGAAGACGCGTGCCATCACGCGCCGAGTCGCGTACCTGTTGCGCTCCGGTGTGCGCGCGAGTAACATCCTGGCGATTACGTTCACGAACAAGGCTGCGGGCGAGATGAAAACTCGTGTCGAGAAACTCGCACCAGGCAACAAGGTGTGGGTGAGTACGTTCCACAGCCTCGGTGCGCGGCTGCTGCGGCAGTACGCCGACCGCTTGGGTTATGACCGCAACTTCACCATCTACGACATGGACGACCGCAACAAGCTGGTGAAGGACGCGCTGGAAGCGTCGGGCATAGACAACGTGAAGTTCAGCCCCGAGCGCATCGGCGGTGCGATCAGCAAGGCGAAGAACCAGTTCATCACGCCCGCGGCGTACCAGAAGACCGCGACGGACTTCTTCCAGCAGACGGTGTCCGTGGTGTACCCGCTGTACGAGAAGCGGCTGCGCAACGCGAACGCGATGGACTTCGACGACCTCCTCTATCTGCCTGCGATGGCACTGAAGCTGAATGAGGAACTCCGCGCCGAACTCGACGCGCGGTTCCGCTACGTGCTGATCGACGAGTACCAGGACACGAACTCCGCGCAGTACCAGATCGTGAAGCAACTGAGCCGCGACTACCCGAACGTGTGCGTGGTCGGAGACCCCGATCAATCGATTTACCGGTGGCGCGGTTCGGACATCAAAATCATCCTCGACTTCGAGCGCGACTTCCCGCAGTCGCGCACGATCACGCTCAGTCAGAACTACCGCAGCACGAAGTCGATTATCCATGCGGCCAGCGTACTCATCGACCACAACAAGCAGCGCAAGAAGAAAGACCTCGTCACCGACAACCCGCAGGGCGACCCGGTCAACGTCATCACGTTCGACAACGGTCTCGATGAGGCCGACGGCGTCGTCACTCGCATCAAGGAAGCCGTGAAGTCGGGCAAGTTCAAGTACCGCGACCACGCGATTTTCATGCGGATCAACGCCCTTACTCGCTCACTGGAAAGCGCGTTCGTGAAACATGGCGTGCCGTTCCAGATTGTGAAGGGCCTGGCGTTCTTCGAGCGCAAAGAGAACCGCGACGTGCTCGCGTACCTGCGGTTGCTCGCCAACCCGCAGGACACGGTCAGCTTTCTCCGCGTCGTCAACGAACCGGTTCGCGGCATCGGGAAAGTGTCGCTCGACAAGCTCCAGTCGTTCGCGGCGGGCCAAGAAATCGGGTTGCTCGTCGCGGCCGGACAGGTGGCGCGCATCACCGAGATCAAGGGCAAGGCCGCGACGGGGCTGCGCGACTTCCACAGGATGATGTCCGAACTGCGCTCGCGGTTGGATTTACCTCCGCACGAACTCGTCCGGCTCGTGCTTGAGAAGTCGGGCTACGAGACGATGCTGCGCGATTCGACCGATGAGGAGGACGCGGACCGGCTCATGAACGTAGGCGAACTCGTCACCGCCGCGAAGCAGTTCTGGGACGAGGACAACAGCCGCACCATCACCGACTTCCTCGAACAGATCACGCTCGCGTCGGACGTGGACGGCTGGGACGAACAAGCCGATCACGTCTCCGTGATGACGCTGCACGCGTCGAAGGGTCTGGAGTTCCCCGTGGTGTACGTGCTCGCGGTGGAGCAGGGGCTTCTGCCGCACGAGCGGAGTTTGTCCAACGACGAAGAGGTGGAAGAAGAACGCCGGTTGTGTTTCGTGGGCATGACGCGCGCGATGAAGGAACTCTATCTGTGTCACGCCCGGATGCGGGAGTTCCGCGGGCAGTTGAACTACTGCATCGTGAGCCAGTTCATTCAGGAGTTGCCGCGCGACGTGAACTTCATCGACCCGTCGATGTCGCGTAACGTCGCGCGCACTGCGGCGGACGAGTGGCGGGTGAAGTCGAGTCACGCGGCGAAGGACTGGGCCGACACCGGTGCGCGGCCGTTCATCCCGCCGGTGCGGAAACCGAACCCGGACCTGAAACCGACCATCCCCGACGCACCGGACACTGGGCTGGCGCTGGGCGTGCTGGTGCAGCACGAGGAGTTCGGTCTGGGCACCGTTACCGAGTACAGCGGCTACGGTGCGCTGCGCCGCGTGAAGGTGCGGTTCCCGGCGCATGGGGAGAAACTATTCGTCGGCGACAAGATTAGACTGAAGGTCGTCGGTCGCCGAAAGGCGTGAAGCAGTAGACGACCCGCACTACGAATTTGCGCGTAAGCCCGCGACCGCAGGCGGGTAATTCCTACACTTCCAACAACCGCGCACGTCACTGCGGTCGGAGGTCGCCGGCATTCGGTCGGCGGATCGTTCCCGTCTTTCAACTCGGAGAAGTTGACCATGCCCCGTTCGCTGATCGCACTTAGCATTGTCGCCGCATGCGCATTCACCGCGAGCGCCGCGGACACGAAGTACACGCTCACCGGCGATAACACGAAGGTCACGTTCGTCGGCAAGAAGCCGGACGGCAAGCACAGCGGCGGGTTCGGCAAACTGACCGGCACCGCGACCGTCACCGACGGCGACCTCGCCAAGACCAAGATCGAAGTCGACATCAACACCGACTCGATCTTCTCCGACGACGCCAAACTCACCGCACACCTCAAGAACGCGGACTTCTTCGACGTGAAGAACCAGCCGAAGGCCACGTTCAAATCGACGAAGGTGGAGAAGACCGCGACCGGCTACAGCGTTACCGGCGATCTCACGATGCTCGGCAAGACCAAGCCGGTCACGTTCCCCGCGACCATCACGGACAAGGACGGCAAGATCGTTGTCACCGCGGCGTTCAGCATCGACCGCACGCAGTGGGGCATGGTCTACGGCAAGGGCAAGATCGACGACAAGGTCGAGATGGGCCTCGAAGTGACGCTGGTGAAGCGCTAATTGTTTCGCCGCGCTGTCTTGCGCCGCAAGCGGCGCAAGACTTGGCTCTTAAAACACCTCATGCCTCCCCTCCCGCCACTCAAAGATGTGCTCGAAGCGTTGCAACAGTGCGTGTTGCCTGGGGCGGGCGCGTCCGCACTTGTGCTGTGCGTGTTCCTCCTAACCGGGCGCTGGGCCGCGGCGCTCGGGTCCGCGGTCGGGGTGGTGGTCGCGTTCATGTGCGCGAACTTCTCGGTCCCGACTCTTTCACTCGAAGACCCGGCGCCGACCTGGGAGAACACCTCGCGCCTGGTTCTGTGGAAGCCCATCGATGCGCCGAAGCCGGGCGCCGCGGTGCCCGAAGAGGACTCGCCGAAGCCGTCCTCGTGCGAACACTGGTTGCCGCGCGCGGCGCTCGTGCTGGTCGTTGTGGGACTGCTCACGCGCTGGCTCGGGAAGGCGGCGAGCCACGCGATCCCGGAACGCGCGTGGTGGGTCGCGAACCTTCTCGTGTGGCTCCCGCGAATCGCCGCGGTGTATATCGTGTGCGCGTGGCTCGTCATGGGGCACGCCGCGTCCGATCCGAAGTGGTCCGCCCTTGTATGGCAACTCCGAGTCGCGATGATTCTCGTCTGGCTCGTTTTGGATAGCCTCTCGCGCGGCGGGTTGAGCGCGGAAGTGTCCGCGTCTTTGTGCGCGGTGTTCTACGCGGGCGCGGCGGTTCTGCTGTACTCGCACAACGCGAAGTTCATGGAACTCGCGGTGGTGATCGGCTCCGCGATGTTCGGCATCGCGGTCGCGGCCGGGGTGGTCCAGGTGCGCGAAGTCGGCGCGAAGATCAGTGCGAGTGGCGCGATCCCAGTCGCGGTCGCGTTCTTGCCGGGGTTGCTCCTCGGGACGCGCCCGTCGCACGCCGAAACCAAGGTTCCCGCCATTTCGTTCTGGCTCGTCGCGCTTACGCCGCTTGTCCTCGCACCGTTCCTGATTCCGCGCGTGAGCCGTCAGAACCGGTGGCTGCTGTTCGCCAGTCGCGCAGCGCTCGTGCTGCTACCGCTGTTGGTCGCGGTGATCCTCGCGGGGCGGCACGAGAAACTCCCTTACGAAGAAGAGCCGGAGTGGTAACCCTCGCGAGTCTTCCCCATACACTACCGGCACCAACCCGCACGTTCCTCCCGGTGCCGAACCATGTTCACGCTGAGCGCTTTCGCCGATGAGATTTCGCACGATCCGCAAGAGCAGGTCGCGGCGCTGAAGGCGAGCCGCGTCCGGTTCATTGAATTCCGGTCGATCTACAAAACCAACTGCCTGATGCTCACCGACGAGCAGATTCGCGAGTTCAAGAAACTGCTCGACGGCGAGGGCATCGGCCTTTCCGCAATCGGCTCACCCATCGGAAAGTACCCGATCGACCAACCGCTGGAACCGCACCTCGACAAGTTCAAGCGCGCCATTGAACTGTGCGGCGTGTTCGGCACTCGCGGCATCCGCATCTTTAGCTACTACCCGCCCGGCAACGACCCGAACTTCGACCCCGCGAACTGGCCCAAATATCGCGACGAAGTGATCCGGCGCATGGGCGCGAAGGCCGACATCGCCGCGAAGAACAACGTGGTGCTGTTCCACGAGAACGAGCACCGCATCTATGGGGACTCGCCGGAGCGCGTCGCGGACGTTCTGGGTGCCGTGAACAGCCCGGCGCTGCGTGCGGCCTACGACGCAGCCAACTACACCTACGGCAACTTCGATCCGGTCGAAGGGTGGGAGAAGACGAAGGCGTACACTTCGCACTTCCACATCAAGGACTGGAAACGCGGCGGGCACGCGGCCGGGCATGAGTATGGCGTGATCGCGGGCACCGGCGACGGAAACATCGCGCACAGCATCAGGGGCGCGGTCGCGATGGGCTACAAGGGTTATGCGACGATGGAGCCGCACCTGCGAGGCGGCGGGCCGACCGGCGGCATCACCGGACCAGACTTGTTCCCCTACGCGGTCGAAGTGTTTCGCAACATCCTCCGCGACAGCGGCGGAAAAGAAGAGTGACTGGCGAACCCGGAGCGTCAGCGACGGGGTGAAGCATCAACGCGCCGCTGCACGCCCACCCTCGCTAACGCTCCAGGTTCACCACTGTCATGCTCACAGTTCACCTTCGCATCACTGACGCAGCGACGAACAAACCGGTTCCGGTGCGGGTGCGCGTCACCGGGCCGGACGGGGCGCAATACGCGCCGCTCGGCCGGTCCGCGGAGTTCGCCGGCGGGCGCAACGAGGACGTCGGCGGGCACCTGCGCGTCGGGCGCGAGCGCTGGTTCTACATCGACGGCGCGTGCGAGGTGTCGCTGCCGGCCGGTGTGCCGATCCGCGTTCAGGCCGCGAAGGGGCCGGAGTGGACGCCGCTCGACACGACCGTGACCCTCGGTGTAGGGCAGATCTCACTGCGGTTCACGATCGCGCGCTGGACGGATTCACGTGCGGAAAACTGGGCGAGTGTTGATACGCGATGCCACTTCATCAGTCCGCACGCGGCACTGCTTGAAGCGCAAGCCGAAGGCCTCGACGCGGCGAACGTGCTGGCGACGCCGATTCCGGTTCTCACGATGGACGCGAACACCTACACCACCACACCGAACCTGCTCGCGTTCAGCGGTCAAGTCTCGGCGCTGGAACGCATCGGGCATGCAGTGTTCGTGAACACCTTCAACACGCATCCGGTGTTGGGGAAAGTAGCGCTACTGAACTCGCACCGCCCGGTGTTCCCGCTCACGTTCGGCGGCGAAGATTCCGACGACTGGGGCGTGTGCGACTGGGCCGATCAGTGCCACCGCAAAGGCGGGTTGGTGGTGTGGGTGGACGCTTTCGAGTCGGCCGGTGGCGTGACCGGTGGCGAATCGCTGGTTGCCGCGATCCTGGGGAAGATCGATGCGATCGAGGTTTGCGCGAAACCGCGCAAGGCGCCGCTGTTGCCGTGGGTGTACCGGTTGTGGAACGCGGGCGTGCTGGTGCCGCTCGTCGGCGCGAGTGGCAAGGACTCGAACGCGATCCAACTCGGCGCGATGCGAACGTATGCGCGGGTGCGCGAAGAACCTCTCTCCCCAACCCCCTTCCCTGATAAGGGAGGGGGAGGCAGACATCAAGACGAGGCCAACGGTGACGATTCTTCTCTGACTCCCCCTCCCTTATCAGGGAAGGGGGTTGGGGAGAGAGGTTCTTCCTGGGTCGAATCCATTCGCGCCGGCTGCACGTTCGTCAGCGCGGGACCACTGCTCACGCTCGTGGTCGAAGGACAAAGCGCGAGAGCGAACCTGCGATCACCTCTTGATGCGCGCGTGGAGATCGTCGCGAACGGAGAGGTGGTCGCGTCGGGCGACCGCACCGCGGAAGTAACTCTCAGCGAGCCGGGTTGGGTCGCGGTACGCGCCACCGGTTCCGCCGGGTTCGCGCACACATCGTCGGTTGCCGTCGGTCCGATACAACGACAACCGGAAGCGGTCACGGCACTGCGGGCGCTCATCGAACAGACGCGCGAGTGGATCGAAACGCAGGGCCGGTTCGCGAACCCGAAGCGAAAGCAAACGCTCCTCGACCGCTGTACCGAGGCCGCGCGGAAGCTGGAGGGCTAGCGCGTGACACGGTGGCGGCGATATGCGGTTCACCTTCGCTACTGGCTACGCCGGTCCTACCGGTGGCTCCTCACCCGCATCCCGCGGCGCGTGTGGCTCGCATTCGTCATTCCCGCGTTACTGCTCGGCGTCGGCACCGTGGGTTATCGGTGGATCGAAGGCGAGTCGTGGACGTACTTCGATGGCTTCTACATGACCGCGATCACGCTCACCACCATCGGCTACGGTGAGACGCACCCGCTGTCGGACTCCGGCCGGCTGTTCACCGTGGTGCTCGCGTATAGTGGCATCTTCACGCTCGCGTACTTCGCGTCCGAACTGGTCCGGGTGGTCGTCACGGGCGAACTCCGTCAGGTGATCGGGAGGCACTGGGTGGACAACCAACTCGGAACACTCACCGGGCACCTCATCGTGTGCGGGTACGGGCGCATGGGGAAGACTGTGTGCTCGGAACTGGAGCGACAGAAACGGCAGTACGTCCTTATCGAGAAGTCGGCCGAACGACTGAAAGACGCGGCACTCAAGTACGGCTTGCCGCTGATTGGCGACGCGTCCGTAGACGAACTCCTGCGGAAGGCCGGGGTCGATCGCGCGAAGGCGCTTATTACCGTGGTCGGTTCGGATTCCGATAATCTCTACATCACGCTCAGCGCACGGTTACTCAATCCCAAGTTCCTGATCGTGGCGCGGGCGGAAGAAGAAGACGCCTCGACGAAGCTCCGCAAGGTCGGGGCGAACAAGGTGATTTCGCCGTACCTCTCGGGTGCGCACCGAGCCGTGCAAGCGGTCCTGCGGCCCGCGGTTCTGCACTTCATGGAACTGGCCACGCGGCCGGAATTTCTGGATTTGCAGATCGAAGAGGTTCGCATCGCGGCCGGCAGTGCGCTGGCCGGGCGCTCGCTCCACGAGTCACAGATTCACCCAGAGCTCGGCATCGTGGTCGTCGGCGTACTCCGGCTGGGTGGCGAGTTGCTTTACAACCCGAAGCCGGAACTGATTCTCGAACCGGAAATGGTGCTCATCGCGCTCGGCCAGCGCCGGCAGTTGGACCAGTTGGAGAAACTCGCTGCGCCAGTCGATGCCCCGTAAACGTTCCACTGTCCGGATCTGTTACAATCCGTGAGACGCCCTGTTGGCGCTTTTCGCGCCCAGAACGTCCGATGACTAACACGCCCGCACCCGTTCCCCCTTCCTGTCGCTGGCACGGAAGCCGAGCGCCAGTTCCGGTTTGCGTACCAATAACTCGCCTCGCACGTCGAGAACACCCCACCTACCGTGATCGAGTGGGACCGCGAGATGCGCGTCACCCGGTGGAACGCGCGGGCCGCGAGTACGTTCTGTTGGTCCGCGTTCGAGGTACTCGGCAAAAGCCCGATGGAATTGGAATTCGTTTACCCCTTCCCCCTTCTCTTATTTTTTCAATCCCGCGACCGTGAACGTGTCGTCCGGGAATGTCGGCTTGAGATCCACGTCGCGGAAGAAGTAGGTGCCGAGCGTGACCTTCGTGCCGTCCGGTTCGGTGCGGTACAGTTCGCTGCCGACCTGCAACCATCGCTCGCGGTCGATGTACAGCACAACTTCGGTGAATCCCTCCTTCGCGACCACGTCCGGGTCGGTGGACGCGGTGCCGCCCAACTCGAACGCGTCCAACTCGGTGCGCGGGCAGATGCGCCGGATCACGTGACACTCGCGGTCGCCGGCCTTTTCGACTTTCTTCAGCCCGAGGTACTCGAACTTGAACTCGTTGGCCTCCTGTCGCGCGCCCCACGCGGTGTGCGTGCGGAGCAGCGTGCGGTAGAGGCCCGCGTCGCGGATGCAGTACCGCGACTGACCCTGCGCGGGCGTGCTGTTCGCATCCATCGGGTCGCTGACAGGCGATCCGAATCGCTTCTCGCGCTGCCACATCACGACCTTGCCGCCAAACCCGTCGGGCACCGGTTTCTCGCTAAACAGGGAGCCGGTGATCTCGGCCGCGATGCTCAAGCCGGCCGGTCTCTTGGCACCGGAACGCCACTTCATCACGACCTCAGTCGCGGTCTGCTTCGTGTCGCGGTTGGGGACGTCGCCGCGCACGCACACGTCGATCACTTGCACCGATGGCGGTTCGGGGTGTTTCGGACTGCCCTTGACCCGTTCTTGCATCTCGAAGGTGAAACGTCCCCCGCCTTGCACCTCGCGCTCGTAGCGAGTGAGGCACGCCGAGAGCATCTTCACGGGATCGGTCTTGGCGAGAGCGTCGAATTCAGTCTGGGAAGGGAGTTCACCACCGGGATCCGTGTGAGTCGGCGTAACCGCGAGCGGCGACCCGCGCATGAAGTACCTGAACCCGGTATACATGCCGCCCCCGACGAGGAGGACGGTGAGAACGATACCAATAACGAGTCGGCGGCTCATCGTGCTCCCTCCCTCGGCGCGTGGTGCCGACGCCGACAGTTTATGCCGACTGCGGAACGGGAACAACACGCGCAGGAGTCCGTGAACCATCTGGGTTGCCCCGGTTGTGGAAGTGACGGTAGATCGTGTATCCCCTGTGGTCGGCTGGGGCGCAATGAAACTCCAGTTGAAGTTCCGGTCGGCGGAGACTATTCCGCGGGTTCGCGTGGAACTGTCGGAGGATGTCGGATGCGAAGCCGTTGGCCGGTCGCGGTCGGTGTGGTGCTTTTGGGCGTGATCGCGGTAGGCGCACAGCCGATTCCACGACCAGCGCTGCCGCCGATTCCAACCGCACCGCCGGGCGCGGGCCAACTTCCACCGCTCTTGCCACCACCGCTGACCACGCCGTTGCCCGAAGTGCCTCGACCGGGCACCGGTCCTAGAGTGGAGTACGACCCAGGCTACCTGTATCTCCCCGAGAAGGCACCGGAACGCACCCGGCGCCGCGCGGAAGAGTGCGGGCCGGACGGCCGGTGGTGGACGGAACTGGCGTTCGGCCTCTCCTGGGTGCCGACGAACCAGCCGCCCGCGAACGTCCGCTTGCGGGTGCCCGACCCTGCCTCGCTGTTCGGCACGGTGCCGGGTCCGGTGTTGCCGGTGGCCGGGCTCTCTTCGGGTCGGCTCGATGCGGCGCTGGGTCTGGTACTCGGGCGCTGGTTCGGGGAGACGAACACCGAAGGCGTGGAAGCGAGCTTCTACTTCCGCAATGCGGAGAACACGTTTGGCGTGACCTCACCCGGCGTGCTGGTGCTGTTCCCGGAAGGGCGCGGCCGCGCGCCGCAGGTGATCGCGTTCCCGGACCCGGTCGGGGCGCGGGTCGTGGGCAGTTTCCCCGCCACGCTCGCGACGTTCTTCGCCACGGTGGACGTGAACTACCGGCACAAACTGCTCTGCACCGACAACGCAAGGCTCGACGCGCTTGTCGGCTACCGCTTCGCGTACCTGGAAGACCAACTGTACCTCGGCGAGGTGCCGGACGGGAGCGACGACTACAAGCGTAATCGCGCGTCGGTGTCGAACCCGTTCCACGGCGGTCAGATCGGCTTGGCCAGCGAGGTTCGCGCGGACGGCTGGTATGCGTCGGGATCGGCAAAGGTCGCGTTCGGGGTGGTGACACCGGAGGTAACGACGAGTGGGTTGTTCGTCGGTGCGGAGGGGCGCACGGGGAACGGGTTCCGGCGGCTCGGCGCGCTGAACGCGGCGGATGAGAGCGAGTTCGCGGTGATACCGACGCTGAACGTTGCGGTCGGACGGCAGGTGGGCGACCACTCACGCGTGTTCGCGGGCTACTCGTTCCAGTACCTGAGCCGCGTCGCGAGGTTGGGCGACGCGCTCGACCCGGGGAGCGGGCGTCTCACGCTCACGGACTTCTGGGTGCAGTCGATTAACTTCGGCGTCGAGTGGCGGTATTGAACGAAGACGAAGCAAGAGGATTGGCTACAACAGAAAACAAAGAATGAGCCGCACGAGGACGCAGACAAAGGCACGATAAAGGCACAAGAACAGAGTGTTTTACAGAACTCCTTCCTCTGCCTTTATCGTGTCTTTGTCTGCGTCCTCGTGCGACTCTCTTCTGCCCTTACGCTTGTTTCGCGTCGGCCAGTTTCAGCAGATCCTTGACCGCGGCGGCCGGACCTTGCTTCGCGCCGAACACCGCGGTTCCCGCGACGAACACGTTCGCGCCCGCGGCGGACGCCGCACCGATCGTCTTCGCGTCGATGCCGCCGTCTACTTCGATCTCGCATGCCGGGTTGTGTTCCTGCACTAGCGCGCGGAGTTTCTTCAGCCGTCCGAGGCTTTCGGGGATGAACACTTGCCCGCCGAAGCCGGGGAACACGGTCATGCAGAGCGCGAGATCGATGTCACGCAGGTATGGCTCGATGCGCTCGACCGGCAAGTCCGGGTTGAACGCCAAACCCACCTTCTTGCCCAGCGCCTTCTTGATGTGCTCGATCATCGGTCGCGGGTCCGGGAGCACTTCGAGGTGGACGATGATCGAGTCCGCGCCAGCCTTCACGAACCCGTCGAGGAACCGGCCCGGGTCTTCGACCATCAGGTGAACTTCGAGTGAGCTTGTGGTGACCGGGCGCAGTCCCTGAACGACGACCGCGCCCATGCTCAGGTTAGGAACGAAGTGTCCGTCCATCACGTCTACGTGAATGCGGTCGGCGCCGGCTTTCGTGACCTCGCGGACGAGTTCGCCGAGCCGGGAAAAGTCAGCAGCCAAAATAGAAGGTGCGATCATGGCGTAGGTTCCGGGGTCGGGGTGCGACTAGATCGCTTTCGGGAAAGGTGTAGCGGAGCCGCGACCGTCAGGGAGCGTGTGATCGTTCGATCCCTGACGGTCGCGGCTCGGACCCGACGCTACGCAACGCTACGCATTAGCTGAAAGCGATCTAGAGACAGTCTGCCGTTTCGGGGCGCGTTTGCCAAGCCGCGCGCACGAAGAACTTGAAACTTGAGATGCGGCACTCGAAACTGGTGCGTATGAGTTTCCCGATCGCGCGAAAGGTGTTGGCGCTCGCGGGTCGCGCCCGGCGGAACTGGCTGGACCGGCACCGGACTCCAGCGAACTTCTGGGCCCACATGCTCGGCATCCCGCTGGCGCTCGCAGGCGTGGCGCTGTTGTTCGTCTTGGAGTGGTACTGGGGCACGGGGTTGATCGTGTTGGGCTACTTCCTGCAGTGGATCGGCCACCGGATCGAGGGGAACGACGTGGGCGAACTCATCCCTTTCAAAAAGCTGCTCGGGTTGCCGGTGGTGGCCATCGCCCCGCAACAGGAACCGCGGGCGTGAAGCCGGAGCGGTCACGTTCCGACGACCCGCTCGAAGCACCACGCGAAGTGCAAATTCCATTCGAGCTGCTGCACGCGCTTCGCGGTCTCTTCGTCCGCGGTGCCGGTGTTGCGCACGCGCTCGCAGAAGTCTACGAACGCTTCGGGCGTGGTGAATTCGTAACCCACTTCCGGCGCGCGCTCGCGGAGGCGATCCAACACCGGATGCTTCCCCACGCGGCGCCACCAGTACTTTGAGTTCGGCGCGTCTGGCTCGCGACGGTGCATGATCGCGTGCCAGAAGTCGTAGTCCGGCACACCCTCGGCCGTCTGGCTGATGGCGTGCGACTCGTCGAGGAAGTTGAAGGCGAGCCACAGCCCGGCCCGGCATGTGGCGGCCATGTTTTGATTCACCGCTCGCCCGAACGCAGCGTCGTCGATTGCGGCGAGTTGATCCCGGACGCCGTGAACCGGCACGCCCGGCCCGAGCGGGGCGACGGCACGCACCGCGAGCAGTCCCGCGATGGCCGGTGGATACGCTATCAAGTCGGTCATCAGGAGCTTTCGGTGTTTGTGAGTCGCCCGTCCTCGTTTCGCTTCCCGCGGCACGGACGTGAGCCCCGTGCTTCGGCCCTTCCATGGATTTCGATGAGGGTCGCCAAAGGCTCAAGGGCATTTCGCGACAATGCCCGGGCGCGGTGGTGCCGGTCGAGGTTCTCGACCAGTGAGCGGAAAAGCTCACTGGTGCCAGTCGCCGGTGTAGAAGCCGCGGTACATGCGGTTGAACCACACCGGGGACGACGGCTGCCCTTCTTGGCCCAGCGAGTCCACTGTCACCACCCAGAACCGCGTCTCGCCCTTGCCGACCTTGTGGCGGAACGTCGTCTCCGTGATGGGTTTCTCCGTCACGCGAGCGATCTTCCACGTCCCTTCGAGTTTGTAAACGTGGTAACCGGCGACGCCTTTCTCGCGGGCCGCGTCCCATTTCAACTCCGCGACCTCACCCAGTTCGCGGCACAGGACGTTCAGCGGTTCCGCAGGGATGGTCAGCGCGTAAGGCGACGGCCCGCTCTCGGTGCCCAGCCGGTTTACCGCGCGGACGATGTAAGCATGCACCGCGAACCGGTACTCGCCCGCGGCCGGGGACTTCGCGCCAAGGTCGATCGCGTCAGTAAGGGTCGTTTCGGTGAGCGGCTTGTCGTTGAGCTTTTTCAGATCGGTGATGTCGCGGACCTGCACTACTTGCGGCTGGTCGTACTTCGGGTCGTTGTCTTTCCAGGCGCTCGGAGTGCCTTCTGCCACTGTGCGAACGTGAACCACGCCGCGGTACACGTTGTACCCGACGACATCGTCGGCTGGATGCCGGCCCCAGCTCACCGCGACCTTGTCTTTCGCGACGATTGACACGATCGGCTGCGTGAGAACCTGAGGCCGTGTGTGCGCGCGAGAACTCGCCGCGCCGGTGGTGCCGTCCGCATCGACTACTTTCACGACGTAGGCGTAAGTCGTCGCCGCTTCCAGTTCCTTGTCCTCGAACGTTGGCTCCTTCGCGGTGCCAACGCGACCGAACTCCGCTCGCCACGGTAGCTCGGAAGTCGCGCGGTGGATCTCGTAACTCTTCGCGCCGGGCACCGGCTTCCAGGTGAGCTTCGCCTTCCCGCCGGTCGCGGTGGAAACGACCAGATCGGCTGGCGCAGCGGGGAGGGTACTCGGCTTCGCGGCCTTGTAGCGGTACGTCCAGATTTCGGGCCGGTTGGACTTCGCGCCGGAGGTTTCCAGAATGAATACGTTGCGGCCCGGGTCGTAGCCGAGGTTGCGCGACCGCGACTTGCTCGGCTCCGGTTCGACCGTGGGTTTCAGTTGCGTCCAGGTCCGCTTGCCAGTGTCGAACGCCCAGGTTTCGTGGCCGCGATCGTTGAGCCACGTCACACAGAGTACGACTCCGTTCACCGGGTCGTAGCTCATTCGCGGGATGGTCGAATACTCCTTGGTCGCCTTCACCGCCGGCGGGTGCGGGTCGATTGTCAGTCCTTCCCATTTGTTGGTCTTCAGGTCGTAGAGCCACGTCTTTTCATCCGGCGAGTACTGGCTGCCGAACATCACCAGCACGTCGCGCCTGGTGTCGTACGCCATCCCCATTCCGTCGCGCGCTGGTGGCGGGTTTTGGGCCTTGATGTGATGCAGCACGTTCGCGTGCGCGTCGTAGGCGAAGAGTGTGTTCTTCCCCCCGGAGTTACCCTGACCGCCGAACGCGAGCGTGACGTCGTGATTTGGCGAGTACACCGAGCCGGGGTTCAGCCCGCCAACTCCCTGTGGCGGACCCTTCTCAGGCTCCTTGTACGGGAGCGGGCGCATGTTCGCCCACGCGTTCGCGGCCGGGTCGTAGAGCCACACCGCGGAGTCCTTGAGCTTCTCGCCGCGGCTCCACTGGTAACCGTGCCCGAGCATCCCGCCGGGGAACCGGACGAACCGGCGCGCCACCGGGTCGAAGCAGTTCCCGCCGTCCACGCAGCAGACGCCCGGCGGCGCGGTGGCCGGGAACTTCTGCTCCCACTTCGCGGTGTCGAGGTCGAAAGTGAACGTGTGGAAGCCCTGCGGGATGCCGTCGTGCCCAGCGTGATGAATCCACTGGCGGGTGAACGGGTCGTAGTCGCCGCTCCCTTCGTACAGGAACGCCGGCACCGCGACGCCCTCGCGCGGGCTTTGCTTCACCCACGTGTTCTCCGGGTGCTTCGACCAATCTGGCTCGGCGGCAGGTGCGAACGCGGTTGTCAGCACCAGTACCACAGCGGTCAGAACGGCCATTCGCGTGTACATCGTAGCGGCTCCATCACGGGTTGGGGTGTTCGTCGATCGCCGGGCACTTGATCTGGGACACGTTCAGCACCGTGACCCGGTATCCGTTGCACGTGAGGTCACTTCGGACGGAACTGGTACGCGCCCGCGTCCGGCACCTTGTCTGCCGGCCGCGCCGCGCCGGCCCGATCAACCTTCACCTCCGCATCGGCGGTCGCCGGGCCGTTGTTCGCGAGCGGGAACGCCGCCGCGAGCCGGTAATCGCCTTTCGCCGCATCCGCGAACGCGGTCGCTTCCGCCGCCTTGTTCGACGCATCTTTCGCTTGCTTCGGCTTCTCACCCAGGAACAGACACCCCGCCACGCGCAGGTCCGGCGAAGGGCGCTGCTCCTGGAACATCCCGCGACCCTTCCCGGTCGGGCGCCCGAAGGTGCAGTGCGCGAAGTGGAGTTGTGGGATGTTGTCCTCGTAGCGGCAGTGTGTGTCGTTGTCGAACAGCACGCAGTTGGTGACGCGTACGCGGGCTGGGCCGCGGAGTCGCAGACCGATCTCGCAGTCGGAGATTGTACACCGGTCGATTGTCGCTTCGCAGTCCTCCTTGATGTTGAACGCGGCGGCGTTCCCGATCGGACCCCGGAAGCCGAATATCTCGCAATCACGGATCGTAATTCGCGGTCGGGTCTTGGACTTGGTCGGGCACTTCGTGTCGATTGCGTTCTCACCTGGGCACGCGCCGACCGGGAACCGCGGGTGCGAATAAGGATCGTTCGCGCCGACTTTCCCGCCGGACATCTTACAGCCCTCGATCAAGACGTTATCCCACTCCTTGCGGTTCGGATCGACCTGAAGGCAGTCGCCGGAGACGAGGTCGATCTGGCACCCGCGCACCGTCATGTTGCTGCTGTGCGTGAGACGAACGCCGTGGGAGTCGGTGCGCTCGCCGCCGGTGCTGCCGAGGCAGTGGTGAATGAAACACTTCTCGACGAGACAGTCCGCGGAGTCGAAGAACTGCAACCCGTCGCCGCCGCTCTTGCCGTCCGCGGACCCGGCTCGCCGGATTTCGCAATCGAGGAAGTGGATGCTCTTGCCCGCGGCGCGGACGCAGGTGCAGTCGGCGTAGTGGCTATCGAACACAAGCCCTTCGATGCGAAGGAACGCGCCGTCGATGCGTGCCGCCTGGCCCTTGCGCGCGAACACCGCTTTGCGAGTGTTCGCGGCTTTGACGGTAACCGGCTGCCCCGCCTTGCCGCTTGTCTTGATCGTGAGCGGTTCCGTGTACGTGCCGTCGGCAACGAGGATTGTGTCACCGGCTTTGGCCTCGGTCAGCACCTTCGCGATTTCGGCGTCGGTGCTGGCTTTCAGCTCGGCGCACTGGGACGCGGGCGTAAGCGCGAACACGCACAGAATCGCGAGACAGGGAAATACCCGGAACATGGCGTCGTCTCGGAGGGAGGATGCGGTTCACCGTACCCGGCCGGGCGTCGCGTGTCTTACCGAATTTCGCGAACCCGCGACAGGAACCGGGGTCGCGGTTTGGTGTTACTTCTTCCAAGAGATTCGATGGACTCGGCGGGTACCATGCGGTCATAGTAGAACAACCCACCCGTGCGCAATTTGCGACCCACCGGAACCGGCCCATGACCTTTCGTCTCTGGATGACCGCCCTGGTATTGTTTGTCCTACTCGCGTCGCCCGCGATGGCAGCCGATGTCATCGCGCCTGCGAGCGAGCGGTTCAAGAAAGAAGCCGAAGAAGCCCCCAGCTTCCAGCGGCACGTGCTTCCGCTGATGGGGCGGTTGGGGTGCAACGGCCGCGCGTGTCACGGGTCGTTCCAGGGACAGGGCGGGTTCCGACTCTCGCTGTTCGGCTACGACTTCAAAGCCGATCACGACGCGATCCTCGGCGGCACCGAGCCGCGCGCGAGCGTCAAGACCCCGACGGATAGCTTGCTCCTCCGCAAGCCGACACTCACCGAAGCGCACAAAGGCGGGAAGCGCATGCCGGTCGGCGGGTGGGAGTACAACCTGCTGCTGAACTGGGTGAAGGCCGGTGCGCCGGGCGCGAAGGAGAAAGACGCCGCGTTCACCACGTTGGAGATCGAGCCGAGAGAAATCGTCTTCGACAAACCGGGCGCGGTCACGAAGTTGCGCGTGATCGCGAAGTGGGCCGACGGCACCCGCGAAGACGTGACCCCGCTGTGCCGGTTCCGCTCCAACGACGAATCGGTCGCTACCGTCGGCTTGTCTGGCGAAGTGACCACGGTGGGGAAGGGCGATACAGCGGTGGTCGCGTTCTACGACAACGGCATCGCGCCCGTCGCCGTACTCTTGCCCGTTTCCGACAAGACCGGCGCGAAGTACCCGGCTGTGCCCACGCCGACGAAGGTGGATGAACTCGTCGTCGCGAAGCTGAAGAAACTCGGTGCCGTTCCGTCGGAACTTTGCACCGACGCGGAGTTCCTGCGGCGTGTGTCGCTCGACCTCACGGGCACGCTCCCCGCACCGGAAGAGGTCACGCAGTTTCTCGCGAACACGGCCAAAGACAAGCGCGAAAAGAAGATCGAGGAGTTGCTGAACCGGCCGGGTTACGCGGCGTGGTGGGCGACGAAGATTTCTGACTTCACCGGCAACAGCGAGCGCAACGGGCCGCTTGGCGGCGAACAAGGCTTGAACCGCGCGAAGGCCGGTCAGTGGTACGACTGGGTTCACAAACGCGTCGCGGAGAACGAGCCTTACGACAAGTTGGTCGCGGGGATCGCGCTCGCGGTCGGCCGCAAGCCAGAACAGAGTTTCGCGGACTACAGCGCGGAGATGAGCAGCTATTTTCGCAAGACTGACCCCGCGGAGTTCGCGGCGAGGCCCACGATGCCCTACTTCTGGACCCGCCGCGCGCTCGGCAAACCGGAAGAGCAAGCCCTCTCGTTCGCGCACGCGTTCCTCGGCGTCAGTCTTCAGTGCGCGCAGTGCCACAAGCACCCCTACGACCAGTGGACCAAGCAAGACTTCGACCAGTTCACCGCGTTCTTCAGCGGCATCCGTTACGGTGCCGGTAACCGTGCCGAAACGGTCGCGATGAAGAAGGGCACCGTGCTCGAAGGACTCGACGAGGACTCCGGCGACTACAAGCGGAAGTTCTCGGACCTGCTCGCGGGCGGAAAAGTGCTACCGTTCAAGGAACTGAGCGTGCCGCAGAACGCGAAACCGAAACCCGGTGCGAAGCCGGGCGTGCGCGTCGGGGGCCGCGTCATCACGCCGAAGTTGCTCGGCGGCGAGGAGGTGGTGAACGCGACCTACACCGACCCGCGACAGCCGATCATGGACTGGATGCGCGATGCGGAGAACCCGTACTTCGCGAAAGCGTTCGTGAACCGCGTGTGGGCGAACTACTTCGGCGCAGGCTTCATCGAACCGGCGGACGACCTGAACCTCGCGAATCCGGCGACCAACCCGGAGTTGTGCGACTACCTCGCGGACGGCTTCATCGCGAGCAAGTTCGACATGAAGTGGCTGCACCGCACCATCGTGACGAGTCAGGCATACCAGCGCAGTTGGAAGTCGAACGAGACGAACAAGCACGACGAGAAGAACCACAGCCGCGCCGTTCTGCGTCGGCTTCCCGCGGAAGTGGTCGTAGACGCGATCTCGCTGGCGACCGCGTCCGACGACGAGCGGAAACGGTTGAGCGCCGACCCAGTCGGGCTTCGCGCGATCGGCCGTTCGAGCGGGTTCGCGGGCGTTCGCGGCGATAACTACGCGACGAACCTGTTCGGCAAACCGGTGCGCGCGACGAACTGCGACTGCGAACGCTCGAACGAACCGGCCGTGCTTCAGACGGTGTACTTGCGTAACGACCCCGAAGTGCTGACGATTCTCGACCGCCCCGCAGGTTGGCTGAAGCAAGTCGCGAAGACCAAGACAAAGGACGCGGACGAGTTGGTAAAGCAAGCGTACCTTCGCGTGCTGAACCGTTTGCCCGACGAACGCGAAGCCGGCATCGCCAAGAAGCACCTGACCGACGCGAAGGACGTGCCGAGCGGGCTGCGCGACCTGCTGTGGGCGCTGCTCAACACGAAAGAGTTCATCGTGAATCGTTAACCTGTTAGCCGCAAGCCGAAAGCGAGCGCGGACGCAAATCGCTTGCCTTCGGCTTGCGGCTAACCAGACACCACACCAACCACAACGACATGAAAACACCTACCTTCTGCGACGGGATCACGCGGCGCGACTTCGTTCGTGTCGGCGCGATCGGCTCTCTTGGCCTCGCGAACGCGCTTCGCCAATCGCACGCGGCTGACGCCAAACCCGCGAAAGCCACGAACGCAGTGTTCGTTTACTTGGGTGGTGGGCCGAGCCACATCGACACGTTCGACCCCAAACCGGACTCGCCCGCCGAGATTCGCGGTGAGTTCAAACCCACTCAGACGAACGCCGCCGGCGTCACCATCTGCGAACACCTGCCCAAACTCGCGAAGCTCGCGGACTGCTACGCGATCGTGCGCGGCGTCACGCACACGCTCGCGGGGCACGAACTCGGCACCGAGTACCTCAATGCGGGCAACCGGCCGATTCCGTCTCTCACGTACCCGGGCCTCGGTGCGGTTGTGAGCAAGGAAGTCGCGGGCGACAAGGAACTGCCGCACTTCGTCGCGATTCCGACCACGCCGCAGAAGGCCGGATACCTCGGTGTACGGTACGCGCCGCTCCAAACGAACGACGTGCCGAAGCCGAACATCCCCTTTTCGGTGCGCGGCATTTCGCTCGGTAACGGGTTGACAGTCGGGGAGTTCGAGAATCGCCAGAAGTTGCTCGCCGAACTCGACACCACGTTCAAGGGCGCCGAAGCCGACAGCAAACTCATCGACGGCATGGACAAGTTTTCGCAGCAAGCGTTCGACATGATCCGCAGCGCGAAGGCGCGCGACGCGTTCGATGTCTCGAAGGAGAAAGCGGAGGTCGCGAAGCCGTTCGGCGAAGGGCGCTTCGGGATGAGCTGCCTGCTCGCGCTGCGGTTGGTCGCGGCCGGTGTGCGGTTCGTCACGGTCGGCTTTAGTGGTTGGGACACGCACGGCGGCAACTTCAAGACGCTGCAAAACAACCTGCTCCCGCAACTTGACACGGGACTCGCGGCACTGCTCGCGGGGTTGAAGGAACGCGGCCTTCTGGACACGACAACGGTGTTCGTTGTGGGTGAGTTCGGGCGCACGCCGAAGATCAACGACAAGGCCGGTCGCGACCACTGGCCGCGCGCGATGACGGCACTCATGGCCGGTGGCGGCATCAAGGGTGGTCAGGTGGTCGGCGCGAGTGACGACAAGGGGATGGGTCCGGCGGGTGCGGGGTTCGCGCCGGACCAACTGGCCGCGTCGTTCTACCACACGCTCGGCATCGACCACACGAAGGAGTACAGGACCGCGACCGGCCGCCCGGTGATGATCGCCCGCGAAGGGTCGGTGATTCGCGGCCTGTTCGGGTGAGTTTCTAACGAACAAGCCCGCAGCGCGAGCAAGGGTAGATGATTAATCCTTGCTCGCGCTGCGGGCTTGTTCGATCAGGGCAGCATCGCTGCGGGTGCCTTCGTCCGCTTTAGCTCCGCCGCAAGCGCGGTGCGGAGTTCGCCCACCCTTGTCGCGTGCTTCGCCTCGCCCGCCAGGTTCTTCATCTCGACGGGGTCGGTGGTGAGGTCGTACACTTCGTCTGGCACGCCGGGTTGCAGATACCGGACGTACTTCCAGCCGTCTTGAACGATCGCCGTGTACCACGGGACTTTCTGGTAGATCGCGCCTTTCGGATCGTCCTTCAACACCTTCGCGACGTCACTGCCGAAGTCGTGGCCGGTGTGTTCGTACAGGCACGCGTGCGGCCACTCAGCGGCGGGGTTCTTCAGCAGCGGCGTGAGGTCGTGCCCGTGCAGGTCGGCCGGCGGCTTGATTCCGGCGAAGCTAAAGAACGTGCTCACGAGATCAAGCGCGTTCGCGACCTGCTTGCACTTCTTCCCGGCGGCGACCGTACCCGGCATGAACGCGATCAGCGGCGACCGGTAGTTGGCGTCATACGGCGCGATCTTCATCCGCATCCCGTGCTCGCCCATCGCGAACCCCTGGTCCGCGGTGTAGATCACGAGCGTGTTCTCCAACTGCCCTGTTTCCTTGAGCGCCTTCATCAACTCGCCGACGCCTTCGTCGATGGCGGGCACGCACTCGTTCACCTGCCGTACCCAGTCTGCGTAGGTGGTGCCCTTCTCGCCGGCCCCGTCGCCGACCTTCTCTCCATTACTTCCGGCACGGATTAACCCGTTCTTGTCCTTGTGCCACGCGAGCGTGTTCTTGAGGTAGTCGCCCTTGCCAGGCCAGGGACCGAGCAGGTCGGCGGGTTCGGGAACCTTCGCGTCCTTGTACTTGCCCAGGTGCCGCGGCGCGGGCTTCGACGGGCCGTGAACGCTGCCGTAGCAGAGCCACAGGAACCACGGTTTGTCTTTGTCGCGATTCGCGCCCTTCACGTAATCGACGGCCCACTTCGTGTAGTTGTCCGCGGGGTAGCCCTCGACTTCCTTCCCCACGCCGTCGATCGCGAGCATCTGCTTGGTGTAGTACGCACCGGCGTTGTCGGGGTGTTTGGGCCGGTTCCACACGATCTGATGGTCCCAGTCGCGGCCGAACCCGGCGTCGGTGCCGGTGTGCCATTTCCCGATCTGGGCCGTCTGGTAGCCGTTCTTGCGGAACAGTGCCGGCCAGAACGGGTTCTTCCGCACTCTTGGTGATGGCGTATCTGCGTTCCCGGCGTCTCGCTCGACCGATACCTCTCGCGTTTACGATTTGGCGCACACCCGCGCCCGGAGCAACGCCAAGCCCGCGTGTCCGTACATCGACCGCTTGATGAATTTGAG
>CAMDQN010000019.1 GCA_945905925.1 Singulisphaera sp. GP187 | reverse complement strand
ATGTGCTGATCCACCGCCAAATCATTCCACTTGCCCGCCCACTTCGAAAGATTCCCCGCGAACTGCCAGTGGAAGTTCTGGGCCATGTCGTCGAGCGTCTCGCCCCAGTCGCGCCGGATCAGCGACGCGCCCATCTCGCCCGGCACCGCGGCGAACACGGCCACCACCCGTTCGTCCTGCGCGCCGGCCCACAGCACCGTCTTGCCCAACCGCGACGCGCCCGTAATGGCGATCTTCTTGGCATCGACGATCTTGTTGGTCTCGAAGTAGTCGATGCACCGGCTGACGCCCCCACTTGAACGCGATTGATACGTCCGATCCGCTATCGAGACTCTGGGCTGCCGTAGCGCCCGAGACCGACCCACTTGCTGTCGACGTAGCAGCGGGCTGTGTTTGTGGGTTTGTGGTGCTTGTAACTGGGTTGCAGATTCTTTAGACATGCCATTCGCGAGCGATCACGGAAGGAGTTAACGGGTAGTTGCTACCCGCAAACCCAGTGCTTCCGACCGCGCTCGCGAACGTCGCGAGGTAAGAAAAGTGCTTCAGTCGCCGTTACTTCTGACCAGTGCGCCCGGAGGGGGTCGAACCCTCGACCAAGCGGTTAAAAGCCGCTTGCTCTACCACTGAGCTACAGGCGCGTGCCATCGCACGCTTTCATCATAGGAGCGCGCCACGGGGTTTCCAGACGGCATTTCCGTTGCCCTGCGGCGCGATCCGTGTCACAATACGCTTGGTTTGTTGTCCGCTACGGCTTCCCGCCAAAGATTCGGAGAGGCTCACACCCTCCGCTCGCCACGACCACACCGGACGCCGCCCATGCGGTTCTGCCTGCCAATCCTGCTCCTCGCCGCGCCGTCCCCCACATTCGCGGGTGAGGTGCTTCACTTCGAGAACGACATCTTACCGATCCTCGGGCGGCACGGGTGTAACTCGTCCGGTTGTCACGGGAAAGCCGAAGGGCAAGGCGGGTTCAAGTTATCGGTGTTCGCGTCGGACCCGGAAGCCGATTATGCGGCGCTCACCAAAGAGGGCCGCGGCCGGCGCGTGTTCACGCCCGCACCGGATGAAAGCTTGTTCCTTCGCAAGGCGAGCGGGCGCATCGCGCACGGCGGTGGGACGAAAATCCCCTTCCAGAGCGAAGACTATCACACGTTGCGCGACTGGATCAGGACCGGTATGCCCGTCGGTTCGCCCGACGCTCCGCGCGTGATCTCGCTTCGCGTCGAACCGGTCGAGCGCGTAATGGGGCAGAAAGCTCAGCAGCAACTGAAGGTGTTCGCGAAGTACACCGACGGCACCGAAAAGGACGTGACGCGACACGCCCGCTTCCAGAGCAACACGGAAGGGGTCGCGACGGTGAATGCGACCGGCGCCGTGACAACGCGCGACGTTCCCGGCGAAGCCGCAGTGATGGCCGCGTACCTCGGCGAAGTCGGGCTGTTCCGCGTAATGGTCCCGCGACCGGGAGAACCCACGAAGAACACGCTTCCGCAATTCAACCTGATCGACAAGTTGGTGGACGCGAAGCTCGCGAAACTGAACGTCGCCCCTTCCGGATTGTGCGACGACGCGGACTTCCTGCGCCGCGTCTTCCTCGACCTCACGGGCACGCTACCCGCACCGGAAGAAGCTCGGAAGTTCCTCGCGGACACATCGAAGGACAAACGCGCGAAGTTGGTGGAATCGCTATTGGATCGACCCGAGTTCGCTGATCTCTGGGCGCTGCGCTGGGCCGACTTGCTGCGAGTGGACCGCCAACCGCTCGGCCACCAGCGCGCGCATCTCTACTACAAGTGGATTCGCGAATCGATCGCGACCAACAAGCCGTTCGACCAGTTCGCGCGCGAACTCGTCACCGCAGAAGGGCCGGTGACCGAAGTCGGCCCAACGAACTTCTTCAAGGTGGTCACGAAACCGGGCGATGTCGCGGGGACGGTGTCGCAGGTGTTCCTCGGCGTGCGGATCGCGTGCGCCGAGTGCCACCACCACCCGTTCGACCGCTGGAAACAGTCCGACTACTACGGCATGACCGCGTTTTTCAGCGGCGGCACAACCACACACCCACGCACGAAGAAAGCGGTGTACGCGCACGCGCTCGGCGCCGACATGCCGACCGCCGACCCCACGGGCGACCGCCGCATTCCGCTGTCCGAATGGATGACGAAACCGGACAACGCGTTCTTCGCGCGGAACCTGTCAAATCGCGTATGGGCGTGGACGCTCGGTCGCGGTTTGGTCGAACCGGTCGATGACGTGCGTGCCACCAACCCACCGTCGAACCCAGAGTTGTTAGACGCGCTCGCGAAGTTCACCGTCGAAAACAAGTTCGACGTGCGGAAACTCATCGTGCTTATCACGAGTTCGCGCGTGTACCAAAGTTCCGCAACGCCGAACGCGACCAACGAGAAAGACGAACGCAACTTCTCGCGTGCGTACTTCAAGCGGCCGGACGCGGAGGTGCTGCTCGACATGATTAGCCAGTCGCTTGGCGTGCCGGAAAAATTCGGCGGTTCGCCCGGTATCACGCGAGCCGTTCAACTCTGGGACAGCAAAGCGCGATCTGATTTCTTGAAGCTGTTCGGGCGGCCCAATCGTGTGACCGCGTGCGACTGCGAGCGCACCCGCGAACCGTCGGTGAGTCAGGTTCTCAATCTCCTGAACTCAACCGAGATTCAAGCGAAGCTCACGCACGAAGCGGGGAGCGTCGCGAAACTTGTGCGCGCACACAAGGACGACGCAAAGTTGATCGAAGAGCTGTATTTGACGTTCTACGCACGCCTGCCGACTGCCGATGAAATTGTGGTGGGCGTGAGGCACCTGAAGAAGTACCAGGACAACCGCCGCGCCGCGACAGAAGACCTGGCGTGGGCGCTGATGAACAGCACCGAGTTCTTGTTCAACCATTAAAAGCCAAGAAATTTCGCCGCACGAAAAACGCAGAGAAAGACACGATAAGACCGAAAGCAGTGTTAAATACAGTCTTCTGTTTTATCGTGCCTTTTGTCTGCGTTTTTCGTGCGGCAGAATTTCTTCTGTCTTGGAGCTTCGGCCATGCTCCACCGCCGTGACGCGATGATTCGACTGGGGCAACTCGGCGCCGGTGGCCTTGCGCTCCCCACCTTACTCGAAGCGCGCGCCACGGCGCCGCTGGCTTCGCGCGCCGGAAGCGCAGACTCGTGTATCTTCATCTTCCTGTGGGGCGGGCCGCCGCAACAGGACATGTGGGACATGAAGCCGGACGCGCCCGAAGGCATCCGCTCGCAGTTCAAGCCGATCGACACGGTCGTGCCAGGCATTCAGGTGTGCGACCAGATGCCGCTGTTCGCGAGGCACACCGACAAGGTCGCGGTGGTGCGGTCGCTGTCGCACGCCGACAACAACCACGAACCGAGCGTGTACCACATGCTCACGGGTCGCAAAGACCCGACGCTTGTGTCGCCGCGCAACCCGCGAAAGCGGAGCCACCCGCCGAACTTCGCCAGCGCGTTGGCGTACTTCAGCCCGCCGAGCGCGGTGCCCGCGAACGTCACCATCCCGCGCCCGGTCGGACACGACGGTGTCACCTACGCGGGCACGCACGCGGGGTTCCTCGGCCCGAAGTACGATCCGCTCGAACGGCTCGCCGCCAACAAGTCGAACGAACCCGCGGCGCACCCCGACGTTCTCCCGCCAGACGTGAGCGAAACCCGCCTCGCGGCCCGCGAAGGCTTGTTGAAGTTGCTTCAGAAGCAAGACGCCGAGTTGCAGAAGACCGGCGGCAGCGACCTCGACCAGTTCCGCGGGCAAGCGATGAAGATGATCGCGTCGCCCAAAGTGCGCGAAGCGTTCGCACTCGAAAAGGAATCGTCGCGGTTGCGCGACCACTACGGCCGCAACGAGTACGGCGAAAGTTTCCTGCTCGCACGGCGCCTCGTCGAGAGCGGCGTGAAGGTCGTGAGCGTGATCTGGCTGTACATCATGCCCAACGGCGGCGTCGCGAACGTGTGGGACAACCACGGCGGCACCGGCGGATTGGGCGGCATCACCGGCTACGCGATGCTGAAAGAGAAGTACTGCCTCCCGCCGCTCGACCGCGCGCTCGCGGCTCTGCTCGAAGACCTGAGCGATCGCGGAATGCTGGAGCGCACGTTGGTCGCGGTCGCGGGTGAGTTCGGGCGCACGCCGAAGATCAACAGCGCGCAAGGCCGCGACCACTGGGGCGCGGCGCAGAGCGCGCTGTTCGCGGGCGGAGGCATTCGCGGCGGTCAGGTGTACGGGAAGACGGACAAGATCGCGGCATACCCGACTGACAGCCCGGTGTCACCGGACGACTTCCTCGCGACGATCTATCACGCGTTGGGAGTTGATCCCGCCGCGATGATCCCCGACCGCGAGAACCGACCGCACAGATTGTGCGACGGCAAGCCGGTATTGAGTCTGTTTTGAGTAGGTGCCGCTTGCCGAGCGGCACGGCGACGACATGCGTTCGAGTGACGTGGACCATCTCGACGTGATCTGACCGGCGAAACTGTGCCGCTCGGCAAGCGGCACCTACCAGGATAAATCATGCCTACCTTCTGCGACGGCATTACGCGACGCGACGCACTCCGCGTCGGAACGGCTTCGCTATTCGGCTCCACGATCGGGCTGCCGCAACTGCTGCGTGCCGACGCGGGCGCGAAAGCCAAGAAAGATGTGTCGCTGATCTTCGTGTTCCTGCACGGGGGCCAGAGCCACCTCGACACGTTCGACCTGAAGCCCGACGCGCCGGCCGAGTTCCGCGGCGACTTCAACCCCGCGAAGACCAAGATTCCTGGTCTTCAAATCTGCGACCTGTTGCCGAAGGTCGCGACGCAAGTGGATAAGTTCTCGCTAGTGCGCTCATTCAGGCACCACAACTCGGACCACGGTCCGGCCGACCACTACATCCTCACCGGATACTTCCCCACGGCGGGATTCAACCCGTCGGTGACGCCGAACAACCAGCGCCCGTGCGTCGGCTCCGTTGTGTCGAAGAAACTCGGGCCGAAGGGTTCGGTACCGGCTTACGTCGCGCTGCCGAAGGTTCACCCGAGCGGCGGCCCGGCGTACCTCGGCGCGAATCACGCGCCATTTGTCATTGATGCCGACCCTTCCGCGCCGAACTTCAGCGTGCCGGACCTCGTGCCGCCGCCGGCTATCGCGAGCGACCGGCTCGACGACCGCAAAAAGCTGCTCGAAACCATGGACCGGTTCCACAGGAGCGCGGAAGTGAAAGCCAACCCGCAAGCGGGCGCGCTCACCACGTTCCGCGACAAAGCCTTCGACTTGATGACCTCGCGGCAGGCGAAAGAAGCGTTCAACATCCACGCGGAGGCCGACAAACTCCGTGCTGAGTACGGCTTGCACTCGCTAGGTCAGTCGTGCTTGATGGGTCGCCGGTTGGTCGAAGCCGGCGTGCGGTGTGTGACCATCGACCACTCGAATTGGGACACGCACGACGGCAACTTCGCGGTGTTGAAGAACACGCTTCTGCCGATGTACGACAGCGCCATCAGCGCGCTGTTCCGCGACCTGAGTGACCGCGGCATGCTCGACTCAACGATGGTGGTGGTCACGGGCGAGTTCGGGCGCACGCCGCGGATCAACAAGAACGCGGGTCGCGACCACTGGGGACCGGCGTTCACAGTACTCCTGGGTGGTGGCGGCATCAAGCCCGGCGTGGTGGTGGGCAAGACCGACGCGCGAGCGGAGAAGCCCGCGAGCGACCCGTATGGCCCGGAAGACCTGTTCGCCACCATGTACGAACTGATGGGCATCAGCCCCAAGGACGAAGTCCACACCGCCGACGGCCGCCCGATCGCGCTGGTCAACAACGGCAAGGTGATGTCGGAACTGGTGTGAAAGGCAGAAGATTGTTCACCACAGAGAACGCAGAGGACGCGGAGAAAGACCGAAAGCAGAGTCGGAATTATGGACACGAACCCGTGGCTTCGTCTACCTACCAACCCACCTTACGTTCTTCCCGAAGACAGGGAGGCCGTGGAGGAGTTCAACCGCGCACGCGGTCAGGCTCACGATCACTTCCTGCACATCAACGAACTTCTGCCGGAGCCTTTTATTGGAGACAAAGACGCGCCGGTAGTCCTTTTGAGCAACAATCCCGGCTTTGGGGAGAACGTACCGTTTCGGCAGACTAGCGATTTCCGTGCGATGATGCGAAATAACTTGCATCATGTGGCGACGGACTGGCCCTTCCTGTACCTCAATCCGGCTTTTGATGTGTGGGAAAAATGGTGGCGGCGGAAGAGAGTCCGACGGCTCATTAAGCGATTCGACAAGCAGACGGTGGCACGCTGCATCTTGAATGTTGTCTTGTGCCCGTATCCCTCTCGAAACTATGGGCACCTTTCTGTTCCATCGGTGCGCTACAGTTTTGGGTTGGTGAGTGATGCGGTTGCGCGGAACGCGGTCGTTATCCTTATGCGCCTAGGGCAACGGGGAGAGTGGGCGGAGAACGTGCCGGAACTGAGGAACTACGACCGGTTCTTCTTGGTCCCGAATGCTCGGAATCCGGCCGTTACTGAGAACTGCCCCGGTTACGAACAAGTTATCTCGGCCATCAAAGCGTTCACGAACGATCAGCAGGGTAACGAGGTGAGGCAATGAGACCCGTGACCGAGTGCGCCGGAACTCGACTCCTGATTTCTCTCTGCGTTCTCTGCGTTCTCTGCGGTGAACAATCTTCTCTTCGCGCCAACCCGCCGACGGCCGCGTACATCTTCCCGGCGGGCGCGCAGCGCGGCACCTCCGTTGACGTGCGTGTCGGCGGGCTGTTCCTCCACGACAAACCCGCGTTCGAGGTGACCGGCACCGGCATCACCGCGTCGCCGCACCTCAGCCCCGCGAAGCGCATGTGGTTCGAGGGGCCGGTTCTCCCGCTGCCGGACTCGCAGCGACAAGAAGACTACCCGGCCGACACGCAAGGAAAAGTCACGCTCGCGAAGGACGCGCCTCTGGGGGCGCGCCGCGTGCGTGTCTTCACCGCGCAGGGCGGTGCCGGCGGACCGGTGTTCGTCGTCGGCGAATTGCCGGAGGTGATCGAAAAGGAGATCGACGGCGAACCGCTGCCGAAGCCCATCACGCTGCCGGTCACCGCGAACGGCCGCATCTTCCCGCGCGAAGACGTTGACCTCTGGGAATTCGATGCGGTCGCCGGCAAGACGGTCACCGCGTTCGTTCACGCGCAGTCGATCAACTCACCGCTCGTCACGAAGCTCGACATCATCGACACGAAAGGCAACGTGGTCGCGGAGCAGATGCTCCACGCGTGCGTCGGCACGGACGCAAGTGCGAAGTTCACGCCAAAGGTCGCGGGCAAGTACCGCGTGCGAGTCACCGACGCGAACACGCTCGGCGGCCCGGCTTACGTGTACCGGCTCACGGTCACAACCGTGGACGTGCCCGCGTTCCACTTCCCGCTGAAGGCGAAGCCCGACACGCTGAAGGACGCGACCGACGCGAGCAAGTCACTGCAAGCACCGATCGCGCTCAACGGCGTCATCGAGCGCCCCGGCGCCGTGAGCGAGTGGAAGCTCGATCTGAAGAAGGCCGCGAGTTACACCTTCGAGTTGCAAGCACACAAGTACGAATCTCCGCTGTGCGGTGTGGTCACGATCCTGGACGCGACCGGCAAGGAACTGAAGCGCGCCGAGGGCACCGAGACGGCTGATCCCACGGCGTTCGCGTTCAGCCCACCCGCCGACGGTATTTACATCGTGAAGGTGGCTGAGAAGTTTCGTCGGCCCGTCGCGGCGAACTTCGTCTACCGCCTGCGCGTGCTGGACGCGCCCGAAGTGATCGAACCCGGTTTCCGGCTCACGGTCGCGGCCGATGTGTTCACGCTACCGCGTGCCGGTTCGCTCAAGGTGAAGGTCACCGCCGAACGACTCGGCACGTTCAAGGGACCAATCGAGTTGAAAGTGGACGCCTTGCCGAAGGGCATCGAAGCCAAGCCGCTCACGCTCGCGGCGAACCAGACCGCCGCGGACCTCACCATCACAGCGACCGCGGACGCCATCATTGGTAACGCGCCGCTCGCGGTGGTCGGCACCGCGACCGTCGGTGACAAGCCGGTGTCACTCGCCGCGGAGTTTGTTGACGCGGGTGCTCCTCCTACGAGAGGCAAATCCTCAGCGGCGCCCGCGCCGACCGCTCAGCGTTCGGGGTCGAGTGAACTGTGGCTCGCGGTCGCGTTCCCGACGCCGTTCAAGATCATCGACCAGTACGTGATGACCTCCGCGCCGCGCGGCGAGACGTACTACCGCCAGTACAAGATCGACCGCAACGGCTTCGATGGTCCGATTCTGGTGCAACTCGCGGACAAGCAGGCGCGCCACCTGCAAGGCGTCACCGGACCGGTTCTCACGCTCAAAGCCGATCAGACGGAGTTCGCGTACCCGGCGTTCCTTCCGCCGTGGATGGAACTCGGCCGCACCTGTCGCGTGTGCGTGATGGCGACCGCGAAAGTGAAAGACCCCGTGGACGGTCGCGAACACACGGTCAGTTTCAGTTCGGTGGAGCAGAACCAGCAGATGATTGTGGTCGTCACGCCGGGGCGATTGGACGTGAGCCTCGAGAAGACGAGCGTGCGAGCCGAGGGCGAAGTGAAACTCGCGGTGAAGGTGAGCCGAAGCAAGAACCTGAGCGGCCCAGCGACCGTGGAACTCGTGCTACCGGAACACGTGAAAGGCGTGACCGTCATGAAGCTCGTGGTCGCGGCGGACAAGAGCGAAGGCGAGTTAGTGTTGAAATTCGCACCGGACGCCGGGCCGTTCAACGTGCCACTCGTGGTTAAGGCCACCGTGATGACGCCCACCGGCCCCGTCACCGCCGAGACGAAGGTGGAAGCGGTCAGATAAGTCACAGGTCCGCAAGTCGCAAGTCCCAAGTCTAAGACCAGGACGGCTTTGGTCTTCGACTTGGGACTTGCGACTTGCGGACCTGTGACTTACTCAGCGAACGGCTTCACGTTCAGCTTGGTCTGGTGCGACTCGACCGGTTTGCCATCGATCGTCTTCCCCTGGAAGTAGTCCTTCTGCCAGCCGCGAGCCACCGCCTCCGGGTCGCGCGCGCTCAAATCCTCAAGGAACCCGCTGCGGCTCGCCTCCCACTGCTTGTACTGCGCCAACAGTTCCGGGGTCGCGGCGATCGGCTCGACACGCGGGACGAAGCTCTCGACGAGGCCGCGCGGCACAGGCACCAGCATACAGAACGGATCGCCTTGCTCGAACCGTACCCACTCGCACATACGCGTCATCTTCCAGTTCATCGTGAAAGTGGACGCGAGCCAGTCCGTTTCCACCACGCCTTCGAGCGGTTGCACGCCATCTTTAATCCAGTTCGCCGGACCCTTCACCCACAGGTTGATACCTGCGGGCGTGCGGAACAAAAAAGGTATCGTGAACGTGATGACGCCGCTGCCGAAGTGACTCACAATGCGGTTGTCCGGTTTGTCGAAGCGCAACTCCACGTCATCTTTGCCGGCGCCACCGTACCAGAACGCGTTGAACCCGACCGGATTCCGCAGCACCCAGCCGCACTGGTTCGCGATGACGAGCGGCAGGCAACGGTACGGGTGTCTGAGGTGCGCCGCGTCCATCCATTCGCGGGTGATGGGCGCCGGTTCGGGGAACACGTCGGTCGGCTGGTTCGGATGTAACGAGTAGGCGATGAGTGCGTTGTCGTTCTCTGGCATGGGAAGCCTGAAAAAGGATGAAGGATGAAGGATGAAGGAACCAAGACACGACCGGCAGGCATCGGCGTCTTGGTTCCCTTCATCCTTCATCCTTCCTACGTGCGTCCGGTGTCGTTCACCGAGCACATGAGCGGTTCGTTCGGGCGCTCGTAGGTGCGACCGTCGGTGTCCCCGGCGGCGTGGTTGCGGAGCGAGAGCTGGTACATCTGCTCCCCGGCCGGCGTCGGATACTCGCCAGTGATACACGCGCGGCACAGCTTCTCGGTCGGCAGATCAATACACCTCGCAACCGCGTCCACCGGTAAGTAGAACAGTGAGTCGGCGCCCAGCGCCTTCGCCATCGCGTCCTGTTCTTCGACGGTCGGCACCTTCCCCGCCATGAACTTCGGCGCGAATAGCTCCTTCACCGTGCTCATGTCGATGCCGTAGAAGCACGGCGACAGGATCGGCGGGCACGCGACTCGCACATGAATTTCCGCCGCCCCGCCCTGGTCGCGCAAGTGCTTCAACAGGCTCTGAAGCGTCGTGCTGCGGACGATGGAATCCTCGACGAGCAGCACCTTCTTGCCGTTCAGCACCTCGCGGAGCGGCGTGAACTTCAGCCGAACTTTGTCGGCGCGGTTGCCGCCTTCGATGAACGTGCGCCCGATGTACCGGTTGCGGATCAAGCCTTCCACGCTCGGAATGCCCAGCGCGAAAGCCATCGCGTCGGCCGAGGCCTTGCCGGTGTCGGGGACCGGCACCACCACCGTTTCCGACGGGTCAAGAGGCACGCGGCCCAGTGCGCGTTCTTGCTTCGCCAACTCCTGACCCAACCGCGACCGGCTCAGGTACACGCTGCGGTCGTCGAGCGTGCTCGCCACGTTCGCGAAATAAATCCACTCGAAGAAACAGTGTGCCGTGCGCTTCGTCTCCGCGAACCGGTGAACGCTCAGTTCGCCGTCGCGAATCAGGATCATTTCGCCCGGAGCGAGGGACTTGATACTCGACTGGCGGAACCCGAGGTTCTGGAGCGCGACACTTTCGCTCGCGGCACCGAACATCGGTCCGTCCTGTGCGTACACGAGCGGCCGGATTCCCACGGGGTCGCGGAGGACGACCATGTCGCCCATCGCGTTGAGGAACACGAGGTTGTACGCGCCGTCGAATTTCTCCGCGAGCCGCCGGAACACCTCCACGAGGTCTGGGCGGTCGTCGCCCCGCATCTCGTGGGACAGGTAGTGCATGATGACTTCGGTATCGTTGTCCCGCGTCAGGTGGTAGTCGTGGTTCTGGAGAAGTTGCTGCCGGAGTTCGGCGAAGTTGGTGAGTTGCCCGTTGAATGCGAACGCGAACCACTTCCATTTACAGCCGTGCCGCCGCTCGAACGGCTGTGCGTAACTGCGCGTCTGGCCACCGCAGGTCGCGTAGCGGGTGTGTCCGATCGCGGCGCGGCCGGCGTAGTCCTCCATGATGGAAGCGTACTTCGCCGGCTCGTTGATGCGGAACGCCTCGATGACGGTCCCGGTGTCCTTGTAGGTGTTGACGAGCTTGTCGCGGTCCGGGTTGTAGGTGGCCAGCCCCGCAGCGAGCTGCCCGCGGTTCTGCAAATCGAGGAGCATTCGCGGCATCAGGCGTGACACCTGATCCGGCGCGCCGGTCCAGACCGCGGATTTGTCTCCCGGGCGGGGGAGGTAGTACAACGCCGCCACGCCGCATTCGTGGTGCAACTCGTCCATGTCACCGCCGGGTAGAAAAGAAGAGCGGGGCGCCGTCCCCAGATCAGAATATAAATCGGTGTGGGTTTCGTGAACAACCCCAGCCGCGTTCGCTGGCGTCGTAATCTTGGCGAGCGGGGGGCGTAAGCCCCCTGTTGCGACACCAACAACTTCCCGCGACGACCGCGAAGGTCGTCGTGAGCGCAACAGGGGGCTTACGCCCCCCGCTCGCCTGTTCTTTACCTTTGGGGGACACAACGGAAATCTGGTCCGATTGTTCGGAATTCCCCTTGAACGGGGTGGGGGTGCTGGTTGTTACGGTAATGCGGTTGGCGTATCACCTCACCTCGGAAGGACGTCCGCCCATGTCGCTCAACATTCGCAATCTGGCCACGCGCCTGTTCCAGCGGTTCACGAAGCCGGGTACGCTGAAGGCGCCAACGCCCAACCGGGCGCGGCTGAACGTGACAGCCTTGGAGGATCGCGTGGTGCCAACGGCGGGGTCGGTGGTCAGCATCGAGGTCATACACGCGACCGAGGGTGGCAACCCGGCCGTGATCCAACTCACGCGAACGGACACGACGAACTCCGCGACGGTCGCGATCACCTTGACAGGCACCGCGACCGCCGGCGACGATTACTCTGGGTCCACGAACTTTGAGATCGAGTTCGAGCCGACCAAGGGCACGAAACTGCTGACCCTCGCCGCGCTCCCCGACTCGTTGGTGGAAGGAACCGAGACAGTGTACGTCACCCTGACCGCGGTCTCGGGCTGTACGATCGGCGGGCTTGGCTACGACACCGTGAACATCTACGACATCCCGCCGGTTTCTGGGTCGATCACAGCTGTCCGGTCGGATGGATACGGGGAGGCCGAAGAGGGCTGGGTCGCGGAGAACGACGACAACGACAACTACAACTTCTCCGGCGACCCCGACACGTCGCTGGATCAGATCGCCGACAAGGACGAACTCGCCGCGGTCGCGGGGGAAGACGATCTCGTCGCCATTCACTTTGACCCGATCACCGGTGCCGTTGCCGGGGACACGGCCCGTCTCAACTTTACCAGTCCCAATATTCGCCTCTGGATGAACACGGATAAGAGCGGGGGTCAGGTCATTAGCAGCGTGACGGAGTTCGATCCGCTCGTCGCGCACACGGTCTACGCGGAGGGACTGGGGCTGAGTTCCGCGGTCAACGCCGAGTCCGTTGCACTCGAATGGGTGCGCGGGAACGCGATCGCGATCATCGATCAGGTGTTGCTCACGGTGTACCAAGTGAAAGGCGCGCAGAATGTGCCGGGGTACTCGCGGCACACCTACGTGACCACCATTCCCGGTCAGGTCGCGGCAACCTTCGGGGCCATCGCTGGTGGGACACAGCACTCGGTCGTACCGAGCGCACCCGCGCCCGGCGGCGGGGCCACGGTAAACGGGCTGATCGTCAACTGGGGCGAGGGCGAGGTCGTCGGCACGTACCGGGTCAACGTCCCCGGCGGCTTCTTCGTCACCCGGCAGGTGAACGTCGTCAAGGTCCAACTGGACGCGGCTGGCGCGGACAACAAACTCGTGCTGGACGCGGATATGCAGGCTCAGAGGACCGATAGGAACGGTGTCCATTCCGCGCCGCAATATGAGGTCGTCGACGACGCTCCCGGGTCGATGTACGCAAGCATCAAGGTTTCTCGCTTCGCCGGCCCTCTCGTCGATGGCGTCCGGCGTGGCCAGCAGTTCATCGACATCGGCTTCGTGCAGACCATCACCCACGTTCGGAAGCGCGGCGACTTCGCTGGCACCTTCCCCCTCTTCAACGACTTCAGCATGATCTCAAATACTGAGGGGAAGAGTTACATCGACTCGATCGTCGATGGGGGCAAGCCGTGGTACGAGCAGGTATACGACCCGACGAAAAAAGGTCAGGCGCGGCACGGGCGCTTCGGGGCGAACGTGAAGGAGAACCTGGTGTTCGACATGGCCGACGCCCCGGACTGGGCGGCAGTGCCGAAGATGGTCGAAGAAGGGATTATGGTCGGTCGCTTCTGGCTCAAAGCGAACTTCGTCACGTACTTCGTCGTTCAGACGCGAGAGGAAGTCAACACGGCGAACGACTCGTACACAATTCGGGCTTCAATCCCGTGGACTTGGGACGCCTCTGGCAAGGTCGATGGCGGGTCGCTCGACGATCCCACCCGCGACGCCGCCGGGCGTCCGAAACCAACGGGGAAATGGACCCCCGACGCCAACGTCACCACGCTCTCCTCCCCTGTCAACCCGAGGAAGTTGGTCGAATCGACCGCTGGCGAGATCGTATCGACGACTCTCACCAAGGGCATGAGCTCAAACACGGCGCAAGAGGTGGTGGAGACGTGGCACCGGGATCCCCCGATTGTCTCGCCCATTGTCCCGCCCACGCCGCCCGGTATTCGGTGGTAATCGGTGCAGACTACGAACTCGGAGGCACGTTTATGTCCCGCCTGCTCCTGGTCCTGCTCTCGGCTTTCGTGCTGGGTGCCGGCACGGCTACGGCTCAGCATCTGCCACAAGGGGCAATTTTCGTTCACGGGAGCGACGTACACGCCCTCGTGTCGGTCGAGGTCACTGCCGTCGAGAAGCAGGCCGAAGGAGGAACACTGGCGACGCTCAAAGTCGTTCACGTGTACTCCGGCCCAAAGGACTTGAAAGGAAAGGAGCTGTTCGCCGCGACCGGGAACCAGGGCAGAACCAGTGGGTATCTCATCGGCCCGCTTCTGAAGGTCGGGGAGACGGGCGTTGCGACGCTATACTTCAAAGAAATTGCGCGCGCCTGGAGCGTCCGAGGGGTAACACGCAAGGACCGTGTGCCAGACTACGACCATGTGGTCGAGTGGGCGACCACGATCGAGAAGTTGACTAAACTGGATGCGACAAAGCGGTTGGTGGCGGCACGCGAACTGTGCGGTGACAAAAGTCCCAGGATCGCCCGACTCGGCGTTGAGGTGCTGTTCGGAGCCAAGCCCGACGACGCCAAACGCGCCGGCGTGTCCGAGTTCTTTACTGAGTTATCAGAGGGCAAGGGCATCACGCACGCCGCTCTCGTTACTGCCGACGACTTGCTCATCGACCGCGATAAGAAAAAGTGGGTCGATTCCGACCGGCGGAAGGCACTGGTGGCGCGGTTCACCGAACCACTTTCGGACGACGACGCGGTGAAAGTTGCTGGCCACATCGTCCGCAGCCAGTACTTCCAATCACCGGATGGAACGTGGTTCACTGCGGAGGAAGCGGCCAGTCTCCTCACCAAGATCGCGACCGACCCGCGCCAGTCGAAGAACGTCCGGCAAATTGTCGTCGCGCGGGTGGTCGAAGTGGCCGGCGGCGCGGGCGCGAAACCGGACTTCACGTTCGACATCCTCGCGGCGGTGGTCCGTGGCGGGATCGACAGCGCCGTGCGGGTCGACGCGGCGAAGGGGTTGGCCCGCTTCAAGTGGGGCGACCCGGCCCAGGTCAGCACGCTGCGGACGCTGCTCGCGGGTGAGAAGGATGCCGAAGTCGCGAAGGCTCTTGAAGCGGCGATCGACAAGAGCAAGTGACGCCGAGCCACCGGCAGCGCCCCTCTTCCGTTTGCGCCGATGCCGCGAAGCGCGAAGCCGTAGCCGCGCACGAATGACCTTCACCGCGAAGCCCGCCTCTGGCGGGCTTCGTGCGTTTCAGGTTCCCGCCGAAATGCGGCCCGAATCCGCCCTTCCTCTCCCTCGTGACGGTTCTTCAGACCCGGCCGGAAATCCTGTGCTACGGTTCAATCAGTACGCCCACACCCGACAACCCCTCAAGCGATGGGCCGTCCGATGCCCGTTCGTCCCGAAGCCCAGGTTGAGCCGATCCCCGGCTACAAACTCCTCGATCGCCTCGGCGCGGGCGGGTTCGGTGAGGTCTGGCGCTGCGAGGCGCCCGGCGGCATCTTCAAAGCCGTCAAGATCATCCACGGCGACCTACGGTCCAAAGACTCGGACCTCGTTCGCTACGCCGAACAAGAACTCAAGTCGCTCAAACGCATTCAGGGGGTGCGGCACCCGTACCTGCTCGCGCTCGACCGCTACGACATCGTTGACGGTCGGCTCATGATCGTCATGGAACTCGCCGACCGCAACCTCTGGGACCGGTTCCGCGAGTGCCGCGACAAGGGGCTGATCGGCATCCCGCGCGAAGAACTCCTTCAGTACATGATCGAGACCGCCGAGGTACTCGACCTCTTCAACGACCAGTTCCAGTTGCAGCACCTCGACATCAAACCGCAGAACCTGTTCCTGCTACACAACCACGTAAAAGTGGCCGACTTCGGACAGGTGAAAGACCTGCAAGGGCTGATGGCGCAGGTCACCGGCGGCATCACCCCGGTGTACGCGGCCCCGGAAACCTTCGACGGCGTCGTCACCCGCTACTGCGACCAATACAGCCTCGCGTGCGTGTACCAGGAACTGCTCACCGGGATGCGCCCGTTCGACGGCAGCAGCATGAGCCAGTTGCTCATGCAGCACTTGAACCTGCCGCCCAATCTGGACCCCAGCCCGCCCGGCGACCGGCCCACGCTGGCCCGCGCGCTGTCCAAGAAACCGAACGAGCGGTGGCCCAGTGTGTCCGCGTTCGTGCGCGCGCTGCCCGGCGCCGGCGGGAACGGCTCGACCATCCACGCGCGGCTCGGGGCGTCCGAGACGGACACGCCGAACTTGATTGGCGTGCCGGCCGCGCTGAGTTCCGCGATCGTGTCCGTGACCGACACCCCGCCCCACGGCGCCGATGCCTACGGCCCGGTGTTCACGCCGGCCCCGCCCGAACTCGGCGGCGACGGTCCGCTTCAACCGGCGCTGGTACTCGGGTTGGGGAACGCCGGGCTGCGCGTCATCCAGCGGTTGCGGTTCGACCTCGCGGAGCGCTACGGCCCGTCGAACCTGACGCCCGCGATCCGCGCGCTGTTCATCGACACCGACGCGGAAGCCCTCGACGACGCGGTCCGCGAGCGCCGCGCCGACCGGCTCGCCGCGCTCGCCCCCAACGAGGCGTTTGCCGCGAAGCTGAACCGCGCCGGGCACTACATGAAGCCGCGGTTCAACGGCCGCTCCCTGACCGAAGGCTGGTTCGACCCGCAGTTGCTTTACAAGCTCCCACGAAATCCGCAGACGCTCGGCATCCGTTCGTTCGGCCGGCTCGCGTTCCTCGATCACTACCGCGCGCTGATGTCGCGCGTGCAGGCGGAACTCGATGCCGCCGTCACGCCCGACGCGCTGTTGCTCACCGAGAGCCGCACCGGGTTGAATCGCCGCTCCAACCGTCCGCGTGTGTACCTCACCGGGAGTCTGGCGGGCGGCACCGCCGGCGGGATGTTCCTCGATCTGGCCTACGCGGTGCGCAGTCGGTTGAAGCGAATGGGGTACGACCGCCCCGAAATCATCGGGTTGTTCGTGCTGCCGCCCGCGGACGCGACGCTCACGCCGCCACAAGCACTCGGGAACACCTACGCCGCGCTCACCGAACTGAACCACTACAGCCGGCCCGACACGCTGTTCACCGCGCACTACGACGAGCGGAACGGGTATGTGAAGGAGAAGGACGCACCGTTTACGCGATGCTACCTGCTGCCCGGGTCCGCGTCCGGGATGGTGGCGCAAGCCGGGGTCAGCCCGCCGCCGCGGCGCACCCCGACAAGCATTCCGAACCCCGGCTCGCGGGTGCGCGGACCGGGTTCCGGCATCGTGAACAAGCCTGGCTCGCAGGTGGTTTCGCTCGCCATGCAGCGTACCCCGGACCCGGACGGGGCAAGCTCCGCACTCGAACCGTTCGCGGACGCAGCCGATCGCATTAGGTTGGACCTGTTCGCGCCGATCGGCCGCGCCGCGGATGAGGCGCGCGCCGCGGAAGAAGTGTCCGAGAAGCCCGGCCCGGTGGCAATCTCCGCGTTCGGCGTGGCGACGTTCGACTGGCCCCGCGCCGATGTGGTCGCGCGCACCGCCGCGACCGTCGGGCGCGCGATGTTGAAACGCTGGGCCGCGCCCGACCTAAAGCGCGCCCGCGAGGTGATGCCCGGGATCGCCGCAAGCCGGTGGACCCAACTCGGCCTCGACCCGGATACGGTCCTCGGCCACCTACAGCGCGCCGCGGACGCGGCGAGCGGCGTGAAGGTGGACGAGGCGATGGGGGCGCTCACCGAACCGCTCCTGCCGCGAGGCTGGCTCAACCGGCTCCCGGAACCGGCCCAGGTCAACCTCGCGCTCGACACCCTCAACCGGATACTCGGGCCACCCTCGTCTTCGCTCAATCGCCCACCGACCGCGATCGAAGCAGCCGTGGCGAAGGGCGCCGCGGCGAAGGGCGCCGCGTTCGTGCTGGACCTGCACACGCTCGCCCCCATTCTTGTGGACGACGCCGGGTTCAGGCTCGCCGGGACCGAAGAACTGTTCCGACAGTTCCTCGCCGTGACGGACCGCCACATCGTACGGTACACGCAACTGACGATCGAACTCGACTCCAAGGCAGTCACCGGGTTCGAGTGTCTCTCGTGCTACGCGCACTACCACAAGGGGATGTGGAAGCCGAGCGCCGCGGAACTGGCCGACGCACTGCGTCAGTACCCGCGTGCCCGGTTTCAGGCGATCACGTTCCGCCAACTGGTCGGCGTTTACCAGACGGTGCGCGACGCGCTGGCCGGTCAGGTCGCCGACATCGCGATCGCCCGCCAGCGCATGGCGACCGCGAGCGCGACCGTGCCCGACGAACCGCCCGAACCGCCGGTGTCGCTACGCCGGTTCATGCCGCCAGGGTGCCAGAGCATCGGCGATGCGGTGGACCGATTCCTGAAGGTACTCACCGACGCGGACATGACCGAGATCGACCGCCGCGTGCAGTCGGTCCTCGAACCAAAAGCCGGCGGACTGTTCCAGCTCTGTCTGAACTCGAGTGCCGGCGTCGAGGGGGTGATCGCAATCATGTTCGAGGAGGCCCGCGCGCACCTGGACCAACGACTCGGCGAGGTAGCGCTGGCAGAGATGTTCGCGGAGCGATTCCGCACCCCGCAACAAGCGGAGCGGGCCATCGAGCAGGCGTATCAGGAAGCGGAACCGGCGTGGACCGGGAACGGCCCTTGGAGCAGTTCAGAAGTGGCGGTGCTCGCATGTCCCGGCGGCGCATCGGGCGAGACGTTGCGCGAACTGGCGCGGCGCGCGATCCCGATCGCGGGGTTACCAATCACTGACAGTCGCGACGACCTGACGATTTACCGCGAGTGGGTGTCGGTGCCGCTCGCGGCGCTACCGCACCTCGGCCCAACGGCGTCCGCGGCTTACGAGGCGATGCCCGACACGAACCACTGTACCCCGCACACGCGCCTTGACGTGACCGCGTGGCTCGACGTGGACGCGCCCTGATTGTTGTGGGGGTGGGCCTGCGCAACGCCTCGTCCCACCACGACGATCCAGATCGGGTGGGGCGTGTTCGTTTGCCTGCCGGTCGCCTTCGTGGTCACGATCGGCCCGGATGCGATCCAGATCCAACGGAACTTGACCGCTGGTTTAACGGCGCGATCGGCCAACGTGGGATGCACCGGCGCCTGGCAGTGGGTAAAGTAGTCAAACATCCCACGAGGCAGACGCATGGGCAAGAAAAAGAAACCCACCGAAACTCCGTCTTTGTTCGACGAGGAGCCGAAAGAAACTCGGGAGGCTGACGCCCCCCGCTCACCCAAGCAGGAAGAGTTGCCACCGCTTCCCCCCGGCGTTCCGGGACTGCCCGCCGACCTCGATCCGTCGTGGCATGCGGCTCTCGACCCCGAAACACGGAAGCCGTACTGGGCCGAACTCGCGAAATTCATCATTGAGGAACGCAAAACACAAACCGTGTTCCCGCCCGCGGCCGACGTGTTCAACGCGTTCCGCTACACCCCGCTCGACAAAGTCAAGGTGCTCATCCTCGGTCAAGACCCGTACCACGGGCCGGGTCAAGCGCACGGTCTCTGCTTCTCGGTCCGGCCCGGCATCGCAATACCCCCTTCGCTGCGCAACATCTACAAGGAACTCGAAACCGACCTCGGCATCCCGCCGGTGAAACACGGCTATCTGGCTGATTGGGCGCGGCGCGGCGTGCTCATGCTTAACGCGTGCATGACGGTGCGCCAAGCCACCCCCAACTCGCACGCTGGTAAGGGGTGGGAGCTGTTTACTGACGCCGCCATTCGTGCGGTCAACGACCAGAAGCGGCCCATCGTGTTCGTGCTCTGGGGCGCGTACGCGCAGAAGAAGATTCCGCTCATCGATCAGAAGCGGCACGTGGTGGTGAAATCGGCGCACCCGTCACCGTTCTCCGAACTCAAGTTCTTCGGCACCCAGCCGTTCTCGAAGGTCAACGCCGCGATCGAAGCCGCTGGCGAAGAACCGATCGACTGGCGGCTCCAGGCTTCGCCGGAAGCGTGATGAGTCAAAGGCAGAAGACCGAAGGCACTGGTGTCGTTGGTCTTCTGCCTTTGACTCGTCACTCATTACTCATCACTCCAAAACCAGCGGGAACCGGACGCGGAAGGTCGTTCCGCGGAGCGGGGCGGAGTCAACCTCCAGCGTGCCGCCGTGGTGCTCGACCACCATCGCCACGAACGACAGCCCCAGTCCCATGCCCGCACTGTAGCCTTCGTAAAGTGCGTTGTCGCGTTTCGTCGTGAAATGCGTCTTCAGGCAATTCTGGCGCACCTCGTCGGTCATCCCGATGCCGTTGTCGCGAACCTCAAGCACGACGTGATCGCCGTCGCACTGGGCACGCAAGCGAACCTCGCCTTTCCAAGCGGCTGCGTCGAGGAGTTTCTGCCGCCTTTCCGCGGGGTCGGTCGCGCGCTTGGCCTCGTCGCGCAGGTAGTTCCGCATCTCGAAGGTCGCGTCGCGCGCGTTGAACACGAGGTTCTCGAGCGCCTGCTGAAGGTGCGAAAGATCGCCCGTGATGAGCGCCGCACCCGGGGGAATTTCCGCGCTCACCGCGAGCTTCCACTTCTCGCGCCCCATCTCGCCCCACGTGCGCTCGGTGTCGCCGAACAGATCGTACACGTCGACCTGGGTTAGCTCCGCGTTCTCGGGGTCGCGGCGCACCGTGCGCAGGATCTGCTGAAGCCGCTCCGTGACCGTGCCGAGTGTGGTCTTCACTTCTTCCAGGCGCCCGTGTTGTTCGGCGTCACCGGCCGCGTCCATGCAGCGCGCGATGAGGTCGTTGGGGCGCACCAGCAGGTTCTTGATGTTGTGCGCGTAGCTCCCGGCCATAATGCCGATGCTCGCGTAGAGTTGCGACTTCATCTCCAGTGCCTCGCGCTCGGCCTCCGCAGCGCGGTTCACCAACTTCGCGGCCTCCAGTTCCTGTTCGAGCAACTTGCGCCCCAACTCTTCACTCGACCGCTCGGCTTCTTGCTGCTTGATGCGGGCTTCGAGCAGGTGCTTCTCGATCAGTTCGCGCTCGACCTGCGCGGCAAGCAGTTCGCGCTGCCGGTGTTCGGACTCGGCGGTGGTCCGCCACTTCTCCAACTCGCGTGCCTGTTCGCGCCGCACGAACCGCGCCACGAGGAACACCGCGAGCAACGTCGTGGGCACCAGCACGCAGGCCGCGATCGCCTGCCACAACCGGTACTCGTCCTGCTGTTTCTGCATCCGGTTGAACGAGTGGAGTTGGTACACGCACCGGACTTGCGCCCGCGCGCCCGCGCGGTTGAGTGGTGGTTCGTATTCGAGCGTGCGGAGTTGCGCCTTCGCCGGCCCACCGGGGCGCGGCTTCGGCGATGTCCACACCACCGGTTCCACCGGATGACCGTCGAGACCGGTCACCCCAGCGAACTCGACTTCGAGCGAGTACACGTTGGGGAATAATGGAAGTTGGCCGGAGTACATGCGCGTCGGTTCGACCATCGCGCGCAAGTGTTCTTCGATCTCCGCGCGCTTGTTCTTCACGCGGTCGTCGTGGTCCGGGCCGCGCACCTCGGCGTTGAGGAAATCGACGTACTCCTTCACCAGTTCGGCGAGCGTCTTGCGGAACACGCGGGTGTTATCGAGCCACTCGCGCACATCCGCGCGGTCGGACTCCTCGCCCCAGTTCGCGCGCGTCGCGAGCAGCCAAACCAGCAGTCCGATCAGCACAACCCAGAGCACCGCGAGCGGCGCGAGCCGGCCCGCGTACCGCCACACTGAGAGGTGAGGCGCCTCACTCTTCGCGACGGGGGAACTCATTCGCCAGCCCCCCTGTTGTCCGGGTGCATCGTCTGCACCACAGGACACGAGTGGATACGCTTCCAACCCTCGTCCGGCTTCTGGGTCCACACTTCCAGCACCGCGTCCGGAAACGTGACCGTACCTTCGATCCGCGGCGTTGGGCGGAGTACGACCACGTGTTCCCCGGATCTGCTGATCCGGTTCCCCGATGACTCAAAAACCGCCGGTGTCAACGTGCGGAACTGCTCCACAAGTTGGTCCGGACCGGCGATCAACCGGTCGGTTCCCTCAGCGAATGCGCCCCGCGCGACGACCCTGGTGAGCAGCGTGAACAGTTGAATGTCCTCGGTGCTGTTCTTCACCTCGCCAGGCTTGACGGGCGGCCTGAGTTCGTACCCTTGGGGCGGGCGAGGGTCGCCGGGTTCGTCCCAGTCGCAAGGGTCGGTGTGTGTGAACAACACGAGTGGGATCGGAACCGCCCGCACGGGCCACGCGAACTCGCCGTCGCGGAACAGCGCGTTTACCGGGATGCCGTCGCCGGTCACCGCAACCAGGCGCCAGGCCGCGCCGGGGTTGCCCTGCGCTAGCGAGCCCAGAACCCGGCGTGCGGGCGCCGTGACCGTGGGAATCACCACAACCGTGCGATCTCCGCGTTGCGGGAACTTCGGGTGCGCGAGGATGTCATCGACAATTCGCGCCTCGAATGGGTTCGGGCGGGCGAACCGGCCGGCACTAAATGGCACCCGGAACGCTGCGAATTCGAGCTGCGGGCGCCCGGGTCTGCCACCCTGTTTCGCGAAGGCCTCGCGTAACTGCTGCGACAAATCCTTCGAGTAGGGATCGTCCATCCATTCGACCGCGAACGCCTGAATGGGTTGGGGTTTGCCGGCCATTTCCGCGAACCACGGGAACCCCCAAATGCTGCCGGCGGCGCCGGCCGCGGCGCGCAATTCGGGCGGCACTGCAGGACCGGGGCGCAGGGTCGGGTCCGCGAAGACGAAGGCACTGACCGCGTCAGCCATCTGCTTGTTCGTGAAGCAGAATCGGTACGAGCGATCGTAGAGTTCGATGAGCTTCGAGGGGGTATTACCGTTCGCAGAGTTCTCCTCGGGATCCACGGAATCGGCGGTCGCAGTGGCCAACAGGAGCAGCGGCTTTTGTCCGGGCCACGCGGTTGAGGCCATCGCTTCAGCGAGTTCGCGCGCGCGGTCGCTGGACCACCCACCAATGATCGCGAGCGGGGTTGGATTGCGGGCCGCCAGTGCCTTTACCCAGGCCGCGTTTGGCGCGTCGTTGGTGACCTTGTACCAGCGGACCCGGAGCTTGCCCGCGAACCCGTCGCGCGAAAGGACGATCTCGGGCACCGCGGTCGTACTCGACGGGAAAGCGCCGGAGTCGTCCACACGAAGGCCTGTGGGAGCGGCGCTCATCTCCGCGCGTTTCATCCCCCACACGAAGTTCTCCCACGAATCGCCGGACGTGGGGATGTGCAGCCACGCGATTTCCTGGTCGCCGTCCGGCACGGGTCGCGGTTCGGCCACACTCGCGCCGAACCACCCCGACCGGACCAGTACCACGGCGCCGACCAACCCCAACACCAACACGCCCGCGACTAACGGCCACCGCCGTTGCATAACTGCGACTCCCAATATAGAGGTGCTAACCGCTTTCACTGTACCAAGTGCGAGTGTCGGCATCACGCTTCGTCGAGACCCGTTGTGCCGGGTTCACACCGACCGACAGCCGGTTTCGTGGGAACAAGACCGAGTATTTCGACAGCACTCGAAAACGGATGGCATTACCGACCGATCATGATACCATCGCCGGTGAAGGGCACCCGCCCCTCCCCACCCTCACCTTCAGAGTACGCCTCATGCGTCCGAGAACTCTCGCCGTCCGCACGGCACTCCTGCCTCTCGCATTCTTCGCGTTCGTCTCTGCCGCCAACGGCGCGGACGTGATCAAGAACGCCGCTGTTGGCACGCCGAAAATCAAGTCCATCGACGCCGTGAAATTTGCCCCGGGTGGTGTCCTGCTCGTCGGGGACGGTCCGGGGGCGCAGCTCGTCGCTGTGGAAACCGGCGACGTGAAGCCGAAGCCGTGGAAGGCCGACGCGAAGACCGCGAAAATCGACGAGAAGCTCGCCTCGCGAATCGGTGCGACCGCGAAGGGAATCGAGATTCGCGGAATGGCGGTCAACCCGGCCTCGCACACCGCGTACTTCGTCGTCCGCAAACTCGACGACAAGAAGACGCTGATTCTCACGATCGACGGTGCGGGCGAAGTCGGCGAGTTCGCACTGGAGAACGTGAAGCACGTCGCGATCCCGCTGCCGAAGGGCGAGACCGCGCCGGTGAGCCGGATCACGGACCTCGCGTGGATGGGTGACCGCGTACTGGTCGGAGCGGTGGCGAGCGAGGAGTTCGCATCGAAGGTGTGCTCCATTCCCGCGCCGCTCGACCCGAAGGGCACCGCGATCGGGTTCAGCACCGAGACGTACCACGTCGCGCACCGCAAATGGGAGACGAAGGCGCCGATGACTTCGCTGGTGCCATTCGAGGCGAACGGGAAGAAGTACGTCGTCGGGGCGTTCGCCTGCACGCCGGTGGTGCGATATCCGCTGGACGACGTGAAGGCCGGAGCGAAGGTCAAGGGCGAGAGCGTGATCGAACTCGGGTCCGGCAACCAGCCGCGGACCATGATCGCGTACGAGAAAGGCGGCAAGTCCTTCGTCCTGATGAACACGTTCCGCTTCCACCACAAGAACAAGCCGTTCGGGTGGAGTCCTTACGTAACCTTCAAGATGGAGTCGGGGCTGTTCGCGGAGAACGAGAAGCTTAACGAAAAGGCGATCTTGAGGCTCACCGGCGACAAGCCGGCGACGGACAAGATCACCATGGTGGCCGAGTTCGAAGGCACGATTCACCTCGACAAGCTCGACAAGGAGCGGGCGTTGGTCGTCAAGGAGGAGAAGGAAGGCGGGCTAACGCTCGCCGCAATCCCACTGCCGTGATCCGGGAACCAACCCAAAGCGTCAGCAAGGGAATGCTGTGACCCTTGCTGACGCTTCGGGTTGGTGCTCGCAACTCTGGGCTTTCCATGCTGCACGTCATTCTGCTCGTGAGTGTGTTCGCCGCACCAGTCCGGGTTCAGCCCGGGCCGCACGCGGCCGAAGTCACCGTCATCGCGCGCGCTCCGGGAAACGTACCTGCGGGCAAGCTCTCGCAAAAAGACGGCGAGAAATTGCTTCGCTTCGTGCTGGTTTCCGAAACCGGGGACGCGAACGGGCCGGCGATGCTCGGTGCTTATGAGCAGCGCGGCGACTGGCTCATCTTCACGCCGCGGTTCAAGCTCGCGGCGGGCGAACGCTACCACGCCACACTCACAACCAGAACGAACACGTTCCGCGCCGAGTACCGCGTTCCCGCCAACCCACCCACAAAGCCGACGACCGTCGCGGCGGTCTACCCGTCGACGGAAGTACTCCCGGCGAACCTGCTCAAACTGTACCTGCACTTCTCGAAGCCGATGCGCGAAGGGCCGGCCATCTTCGACCGGATCAAGTTGCTCGACGAGAAGGGCGAGGAAGTCGAAGACCCGTGGCGCCGCACCGAACTCTGGAACGAGGACGCCACCCGGCTCACGCTCTGGATTCACCCCGGGCGCGTGAAGGAGGGCGTGAACCTGCGCGACGAACTCGGCCCGGTTCTGGAACCGAAGCGCCGGTACACGCTCGTCCTGAGCGAGAAGTTACTGGACGCCGAAGGGCGCCCGCTCGGGACCGCGTTCAAGAAGACGTTCCGCACGACGGACCCCGTGCGCGCGGCAGTCGAAGTGAAAGACTGGAAACTCACCGCTCCGAAAAGCGACACCGCGCAGGCGCTCGAAGTGCGATTCCCGCGCCCGCTCGACCGCGCGTTACTCGGGCGCTCGCTCACGGTGCGTGATGCTCAGGACGAACGCGTTCCCGGCAAGGCGACCGTGGGCGAACGCGAACAGTCGTGGACATTCCAACCGGATCGCCCCTGGAAGGCCGGTGACTACACACTGACCGCACACGAGAACCTGGAAGACCTCGCGGGCAACACGCTCCTCCGGCCCTTCGATCTGAATCTGAAATTGCCAGAGAAGAAGGACGCGCCCCGCGCGCTCCGGTTCCGCGTCGGCTCGTAGTGCGGTCGTGTTTTCGTGCCCGAACCGGGTACCATGCGGCAACTCCTCGTCATCACCGGAGTCTCTTCGCACCGGGGATTGCGGAGCGCCGAACGACCGGTTACCTTTCTCAGACCACCATCTTGGTCCCTTTCGAGACACTTACCAATGGCCAACCAAGCGGCGAAAAAGTCGAACACCAAGACCGCGAAGGCACCGACCAAGTCGAAGACGGCCACGAATCCGAACGCAGTAGCGAAAGGCAAACTGGCTGCGAATCGCAAAGCCGTCGCAAAGCCGAAGGCCACAGCAAAACCGAAGGTGGCCGCGAAGCCGAAGCCCCCCGCGACCCCAGAACCGATCGCGGAGGTTCAGCCGATCGCGGCACCGACGCCCGCGCCGGTGAAGGCGCCGCTTCCCACGTCAATCAACTCCACGTTCGTGAAGGCTCTCACCAAACACCTCAAGCGGATCGGTGACGCTGACCTCGCCGCCCAAACCGTCGCGTATGTGCTGAACGGCGACGACGCGGACGTTCTCCTCAGCATCGGCAAGGCGGCCGAAGCCGGGAAGTCACTCGCCCTCTCGGGGGTGTCCAACGACGTGCCGTACACGCTCCGGCAGGACATCCAGAAGGAACGGGTCGGCGTTTACGGCGCGGGAAAAGAAACTCCACCCGTTGTGTGGAGCCGGCTCGGTGAAGTGTTCGAGGCCGCGGCTCGCGCCTCCGGGCGCAAAGCCGCCCCAATCTCCGGTTGGCCCGACTGGCTCGCGTCGGCGCTCGGCGAACTGGTCGTCTCGTTCCAGGACGGCGGTTCCCGGTCGGAAGGCGCGGTCTGGCCCGCTGAGCGGCTGGTCGCACTGTTCGCGGAGGCCAAACTTCCGCCCCGCGAAGCGCTCCGGTTGCTGTTCGATTCCAGTCTCGTTTCCTCGTTGCGGCGGCGCGGCAGCACCAGTTACTACTACGGTTCCAGCAACGCGGACGGGTTGTTCAGCGGCTGGCCGGAAGTTCTCACCGAGAACCTCCCCGCGATCCGGGAGTCGCTCGAAAAGAGCGGCGGTTACCTCGCGAACCAAATCGTTCCGCTGTTGACCAAACTCGGGTTCGACTACACGCCGACAATCGACGTACTCGCGGCACTCGGCGCTTCGTCGTCGAAGAGCGTTCGCGACACGGTCGCTCCCGTGCTGCACAAGTACGCGGCGGTGGCCGTGCCGCACCTCGACCGACTGCTCACCGGGAAGAGTACGGTGCAGCGCAACGAAGCCGCCGCGCTGCTGTGGCGGATCGAAGGCGAGAAGGCCATTCCCAAACTGAAGAAGCAACTCGCGGCCGAAACCGCCGAGAAGGTCAAGCAGACTCTCGAAAGGCTGCTCGCGGCCCCGCCCGACCCCAGCGACGGCGAAGAGATCACGTTCCCGCCGCTGGCGATCGAACTCGGTTTCGTTCCGTTCCCGGAGGTAGCCCGCGCGCGCATCCGGGCGCTGTTCCAGAAAGCACACGAGACGGCGACGCGGGCCTACGAGCAGGAACTCGTCGCGTACAACGCCCCGGACCGCCCGTCGTGGAAGACCAAGCCGACGCAGCCCGCCCCGCTCGGGGGAAAACTGCTGGACGAACTCTTCGAGTTCGTGAGCGGCGGTCTCAATACGCTCCCCGCTCGCGACGCTTACCGCAGACTTGGCGGGACGCTCGCCGACGAATCGTTCGCACCGCCCCAGGTTCATTTCATCCACATCGTCAGGTTGTGTTACGCGCTGCACCGGTTCGACCTGGAACGCGGCGACGGCTACTTCTACTGGAGCGACACGTCCGACTTGGACGTTTACAGGGGTCGCGGCGAACCGCCGCCGGGGTTGCGCGAACTGGACGCCGCTGTCGCCACGCTGCCCAACGGCAAACCGGGGATCATCACGTTCGCGTACCTTCAGAACAACTCGAAGTACCGCGACTTCTGCGACTGGGAACCAGAGGCGCTCTGGCCGGCGTTCGCCGAGCGCCTCGATGTTCTTCGCGACGCGCTGGCCGGCACACCGCGAAGCAACGAGCGCGACTACTACATCCCCGAGCGCAAGCGGAACGCGTTCACGGTGCTGGCCGCGTTCCCGAAGCTCCCGCCGGGGTTCGTCCCGCTCCTGTGGGACATCGCGATGGGCGAGATCAAGACCGACCGGGCGCCGGCGCAAGCGGCGCTGCGCACGCTGCCGGAAAAGGCGAAACGCGTTGTTGTGGGGCTGACAAACACGCGGCAGTCGGTGCGCGATGTCGCCGCGGAGTGGCTCGGCAACATCGGCGACAAGTCCGCCGTTCCGGCGCTCAAGACCGCGTTCCGCAAGGAGGCGCAGGAGGTGACGAAGGGCGTCATCATGATCGCGCTGGAGAAGCTCGGCGCCGACGTGACCGAGTTCCTCGACCGCAAGGCGCTCGCGAAGGAAGCCGAAGCCGGGATGAAGAAGCCGCCGAAAATGTACGGCATCGAACTGGACAAGGTTCCGGCGGTTCACTGGGCGGACACCGGCAAGCCGGTGGACCCGACCATCGTGCAGTGGTGGCTCGTGCAGGCCGCAGCTCAGAACGCCCCGGCGTGCGGGCCAATTCTGCGGCGCTATCTCGCCATGTGCCGGCCGCTCGACAGGTCTGCCCTCGCGAAGTACGTGCTCACGGGGTGGCTCGAACGCGGCGGCTCGAAGGGGTTGCTCGCGATCGTGTCGGCGGGCGGGGACGCGGACTGCGTTCGCATGTCCGAGAAGTTCATTCGCACGTGGTTCGGGCAGAAGATGAGTCAGTGCAAGTCGCTCATCGAGATGCTGGCGTGGGTCAAGCACCCGATGGCGCTTCAGGTGCTGCTCTCGATCGCGAACCGGTTCCGCACGGCGGGCCTTCGCACACTCGCGTCGCAGTTCGTCAACGCGCTCGCGGAGCGCGAGGGCTGGACGCTCGACGAGTTGGCCGACCGCACCATCCCCGACGGCGGCTTCGCGAAGCCCGCTGAAGGCGGCAACGCGACACTCGTTCTCGATTACGGCGCGCGGCAGTTCACCGCGAAGCTCGACGACGAACTCGAACCCATTCTTCAGGGCGAGGGCGGCAAGATCGTCAAGGCGCTGCCTTCCCCCGCGAAGGCCGACGATGCGGTGAAAGCGAAGGAAGCGAAGAAGGCGTTCACCGACGCGAAGAAGCAGGTCAAGGACGTGGTGAAACGCCAGAGTGAGCGGATGTACGAGGCACTTTGCACGCAGCGAGCGTGGGCGTTCGCGGACTGGAAGCAGTTCCTCGGCGACCACCCCATCGTCGGGCGGATGTGCGTGAGGCTCGCGTGGAGCGCATCCGAGCCGGGCGAGAGCGGCAAGTTCCTGGGTTGCTTCCGCCCGCTGGAAGACGGCTCGTTGACCAATGAAAAGGACGACGCGGTGACGTTCCCGCCAGAGACGCTAATTCGTCTCGCACATACCGCGAACACGCCGCCGGCGCTGGCCGCCGTGTGGAAGCAGCACTTCACCGACTACACCATTGAGCCGGTGTTCGAGCAGTTCGGCCGCGCGACCTACACTCTCCCGGAAGCGAAGACGAAGGAAACCGCGATCACCGACTTCCAGGGTTACGAACTGGGCACGTTCCAGATGCGCGGCAAGATGACGAAGGCCGGCTACGTTCGCGGCGAGGCGCAGGACGGCGGTTGGTTCCACGAGTACCTGAAGCCGTTCCGGTCGCTCGGCATCTGCGCCGAGATCGAGTTCTCCGGGAACTCACTGCCCGAAGAGGACCGCCGCGCCGCGCTCGGTTCGTTGTCGTTCACCAAGATGAAGCCCGAGGGCGACACCGGGAGCAGTTGGCACCACAAGACGATCGAGTTGGGGAAGGTGCCGCCGGTATTGCTGAGCGAGTGTTACAACGACTTGAAGCAGCTCGCCGGCGAGGGCACCGGGTTCAACCCTGAGTGGGAGAAGAGCAGTTACTATTGAGGTCTGAAGAAACCCCTCCCCAACCCCTCCCCTAAGAAGGGAGGGGGCTTCAGACTCTTGCCCCTCCCTTCTTAGGGGAGGTTGGGGAGGGGGTCTTGGCCGTTCAACCGCGAGACCATTATGCCCAAGAACGACCCGCAACCGATGCTCCGCGAACCGGCCGAAATGCAGTTCGCGGCAGAACTCGCCGCGCTCGCGGCTTCCGATACGGCCGCGAAGCCGCCGGGCTGGAAGCTCAGCCCGCGAGCGGTCCGCACCTTCATCGTCGGCTCAGAGGGCACGCCCTCCGCCGCCTCGCCCAAAGCCGCGAAAGGAAAGAAACCGGCCGCTGCCGCGCCTTCCACCGACACCGCGATTACACGGAAGTTCCACGGTGACGACGCGATGATTGATCGCGCGATCGTCACGCTGATGAGCAATCGCGGACTGCTCCTCGTCGGTGAACCCGGCACCGCGAAGTCGATGCTCTCGGAGCTACTCACTGCCGCGATATCTGGCACGAGCGCGCTCACCGTGCAGGGCACAGCCGGCACGACCGAAGACCAGATCAAGTATTCGTGGAACTACGCGATACTGCTAGCCGAAGGGCCGACGCCGAACGCGCTCGTACCCGCTCCGCTCTTCTACGGGATGAGTCGCGGGCACATTGTGCGGTTCGAGGAAATCACCCGCTGCCCGCCGGAAATTCAGGACACGCTCATCAGCATGTTGAGCGACAAGGTACTGTACATTCCCGAACTGAAGGGCGAAGGGAACGCGGTGTACGCGCGCCCGGGGTTCAACATCATCGCGACCGCGAACACGCGCGACCGCGGCGTTCACGAGATGTCGGCCGCGCTCAAGCGGCGGTTCAACTTCGAGACGGTGCCGCCGATCGCGGAGAAGAAGTTCGAGTTGGAACTCGTGGCCAAGCAAGCCGGCGAGATGCTGTACCACGCTGGCGCGGTCGCCACCATTCCCGACAACGTTATCGACGTACTCGTGACGACATTCCTCGACTTGCGAAAGGGCAAGACCGAAGAAGGCACGGCTGTGGAGCGGCCGAACGCGACGATGAGCACTGCGGAGGCGGTGTCGGTCGCATTCGCGGCCGGACTGGATGCCGCGTACTTCGGCGACGGAACTGTTCAGGGCCAACACCTCGCCCGGCAGCTCGTCGGCACGGTGCTGAAGGATTCGGTCGAGGACGCCAAGAAGGTGAAGCAGTATTTCGAGGTAGTCGTGAAGGTCCGCGCGAAGAAAGACCCGAACTGGAAGTCCTTCTACGACGGCCGCGGGGTTCTGGGCCAATGACCAGTTCGTCATTACCCGAATCGCCCGATCCGGCCGAGTTCGTTGCCTCGTTGCCGCAGAAGATGCGGACGGGTCGCGTCACGTACTTCCCCATCCGGCACCATTCGCCGGCGTGCGCCGCGCACCTCCGTCGGTGGATCATTGCCCGCAAGCCAGCGGCAGTTCTCGTGGAAGGGCCGAGTTCGTTTACGTCGAAAATTGACCTCCTGCTCGACCCCGGCGCGGTGTGCCCGTTCGCGCTGTACACCACGTTCGCGGACAAGAAGGGCCGGATGGGGGACCCCGGCGCGCTCGGCCCCAGGCGGTTCGCGGCGTACTACCCGTTCTGCGATTACTCGCCGGAACTCGTCGCGCTCCGCGCCGGGCACGCCGCGAAGGCGAATCTGCGGTTCATTGACCTCGAATACGCCGAAATGGTACTGCTGCGCCACCGCAAGCCGGAGGCCGAGCAACCGACGGTGCGCGTCGATTCGCTCGCGGCCGATAGCCATCTCTCGCACAGCGAATACGTGCGCGAACTCGCCCGCCGGCTCGGTTGCCGCGACTTCAACGAGGCCTGGGATCACCTGTTCGAGACGCAGTGGGATTCAGCGGACACCGACCGCCTCATCGATCAGGTCGCGGCTTATTGCGCGATGGCGCGATTCAGCTACCGGCCCGAAGAACTGGAAGCCGACGGCACGAACGCACGCGAACTGTGCATGGCCGCAGCGATCAACGAGGAGTTGACGCGACTTGCGGGCGCGAAGATCAAAGGACCGGTTCTCGTGGTCACAGGTGGGTTCCACTCGGTCGCGTTGCCCGATCTCGTCGCAAGCGGCGCGACGCGCCCGCCTGTTGTCGAGTTGACCGACGACGAGGCGGGCGCTTGGCTCATGCGGTACAGCTTCGACCAACTCGACGCGCTCGCGGGCTACGCGTCCGGAATGCCGCAGCCCGCGTTCTACGACCGGCTCTGGCACGCGAGCGAAACCGCACCCGATCCGAACCGCTTGAGCGAAGTGCGAACGCACGCCGCCGCGGACATCGCGGTTGAAGTGAGCAGACTCACGCGACTTCGCGGCTTCAACCCAGCCGTGACAACACCCGACGCGGCCGCCGCGGTGCGCATGAGCCGCGAACTCGCCGCGTTCCGCGGACACCCGTGGCCGACACGCGACGACGTTCTCGACGGCATGCGCAGTTGTTTCATCAAGGGCGAAACCGTCACCGACGGCGTGCCGCTCCTGCGGTTGGTCGGTGAGGTGCTGGCGGGCAATCGCGTCGGTCAGGTTCCGAAAGCCGCCGGCGTGCCGCCCATCGTGGACGACTTCTACCGCGAGGCGCGCCGGCTGAAACTTCCCGTCGATACCGCCGAGCGGAAGGAACTCGCGCTCGACCTGTACCGCGACGCTCGCCACCGCGGCATCAGCCGGCTGTTGCACCGGCTCGACCTGCTCGGTTCGGAGTACGGCAGCTACGAAGGCGGCCCGGATTTCGTCGCGGGTACGGGCCTTGAATTGATGCAAGAACACTGGCAGGTTCGTTGGGCGCCGGGAGTCGAGAGTTCGCTCGTCGAAGCCTCGGTGTACGGCCCCACGGTGGAAGAAGCGGCCGGGTCGAAGTTGCGCGAAGAAGCCGCGCAACTCGAAGCCGGCGGACTCGGACGGAACACGGCGGAAGCCGTTGGCACGCTGGTGAAAGCGTGTCGGCTCGGGTTGCACCGCCACGCCGCGGCGATGACGAACCTGGTCTCGAAGTTCGCGGCCGAAGACCCTTCGTTCGTGTCGCTCGTCGCGGGCTTAACGCAACTCGAATTGTTAGGCCGCTCGCGCGAACCGTTGGAAGCCACGCACCTGACGACGCTTCCCGATCTCGCGCTGACCGCGTATCAGCGGGCGTGCTACCTCGCGGCCGACCTCGTGAACTGCCCGACCGAACTGGTCGATCCCGGTGTTCGCGCACTGCAATCATTGCGAGAGACGCTGAGCGGCGAGACGCAGTTCGATCCCGCGTTGCTGCACCTCGCGTTGCGCACGATTATCAACTCCCCGCCGGACCGTGGACAAACGGCCGTTATCGGTGCCGCCGCGGGCATCCTCTACGGGGAAGGTCGTTTACCCGAGTCGGAACTCGTGGGCTTAGCGATGGGGTTCCTCAGCGGCACATCGGCCGACCCGAAACGCGGGGCCGGGTTCGTTCGCGGGTTGCTCGCGACGGCGCGCGAAGTGGCGTGGCAGGTGGTCGGCGTGGTCGAAGCGATCGACGCCCAGTTCGGCGGCTGGGACGACGAGTCGTTCCTGAACGTACTGCCCGAACTGCGGCTCGCGTTCGCGGACCTGACACCGCGCGAAATCGCCAGAGTCGCCGATGCGGTCGCGGGCATGCATGGCTCGGAGCTGACCGGCCTCGTCCGGTACGACCTATCCGAAAAGGACGCGCTGCTCGCGGTCGAAGTAACGCGACTGGTGCGAGAGTCGCTCGCCGCCGACGGGCTGGTCGAACAAGCGAAAGAGAGAAAACCGAAGAGGGATTAACCACAGAGTCACAGAAGACACAGAGGCTGACAAAAGGCCGAGAGAAGAGAGAATGCAGTGTTTTGAACTCAGTCTTCTGCCTTTCTCGGTATTTGTCTTTGCTCTCTGTGTCCTCTGTGACTCTGTGGTTAAATCTCTTCTCTATTTGAAGCGTTTCTTGCGGGGTGTGTCGTGAGTAATCCAGCGCAGAAGGCGGTTCTCGCCCGGTGGCGGCTCGTGCTGGGCAAGTTCGCCCAGAACAAGATGCCAGACTGCCTCTCGAGCGGACAGCAGAAGATGGCCGACGCCCTCGAATCGCTGTACTCCCGCGAGTACCGGGGTCGCGGCGTGCGGCAGACCGGCAAACTCGGCCCCGGTTCGCTCGACGCATCGCAACTCAACGTCCCGCGGTGGCTCGCCGAGGTGCGGGAACTCTTCCCGCAACAAACCTGCGAGCGCATCGTTAAGCACGCCCTCGACCGCTACGGCATGACCGAGATCATCCAAGACCCCGCGACACTCGCGAGGCTGGAGCCGTCGGCGGAACTGCTCGCGGCCGTACTCTCGCTCAAGGGGCAGATGAAGGGGCCGGTGCTGGCCGAGGTCCGGCGATTGATCGCGCGCGTTGTCGAAGAGGTGAAGCGGAAGCTGGAGCGCGAAGTTCTCGGCGCGCTCACCGGTCGGCTGAACCGCTTCAGGCGGAGCCACCACAAGGTCGCGAAGAACTTCGACGCCCGCAACACCATCCGCCGAAATCTCAAGAACTGGGATCCGAATCGCCAGAAACTCGTGGTGGAAAACCCGCAGTTCTTCAACCGCGTGCGCCGTCACCTGCCGTGGGAAGTGATCCTGTGCGTCGATCAGTCCGGCTCGATGACAGACAGCGTGATTCACTCCGCGGTGATGGCGGGCATCTTGGCCGCACTCCCGGCGGTGCGCGTCAAACTGGTCGTGTTCGACACGAGCATCGTCGATTTGAGTGAGTACGCATCGGATCCGGTCGAAGTGCTGATGTCGGTGCAACTCGGTGGCGGAACCGATATTGGCCGGGCCGTGCGGTACTGCGAGCAACTCGTCGATGTGCCAAAGCGAACGATTCTGGTGTTGGTGACGGACTTCTGCGAAGGCGCCGACCCGCGAGAGTTGGTGTCGGCCGTGAAGCGACTCCGCGGTGCTGGCGTGAAGTTGCTCGGTCTGGCGGCGCTCGACGGCAACGCGGCGCCGTTTTACGATCAGCAAACGGCCGGGGCGCTGGCGAACGAGGGCATGGAGATCGCGGCTCTCACGCCGGAACAGTTGGCCCACTGGCTCGCCGCCGTGATGGACTCGGCGTGACCAATTCGTAGGTCGGGTCGAGTCTTCGAGGCCCGACGTTCTGCGATCAGATGCACGTCGGGCCTCGAAGACACGACCCGACCTACAAGAGACCCCGCGTTACCGATGCGACCCGAAGACCGCGACAAACTGAAGCGCATTCTCGCCTCGTTCGACGAGGGCGGGTTAACCGCGCTCGCGAATGTGGGCCTAGTTCGACGCGCGCGCAAAGACCTGGAGGCTAGCGGCGTCACGCACGAAGAGACCGACGCGGCGATGATCGTGCGCGGACCGGACTGGGCCGTGACCATGCCGCCCGACGGACCCACGAAAGCCACCGATACCACGAAGGCCACCGGCGTCACGCGCCAGATCCTCGCCGCGACGATCTACCTCCGCGACACGTGGGCTGGTGTTGAGGCGAGCGGGGGGCGTCAGCCCTCTGTTGAATCTGAGGCTGTCGCCCCAACAGACCCAACAGGGGGCTTACGCCCCCCGCTCGCCACAACCGGACCATCGCCGGGTGAGGCGCTCGCGGACGCGGTATTCGCGCTCACGCTCGATGATCTGCGGAAGTGGGCCGGGAAGACCGCGCTGCGCGACGCGCTCGCGGTTGTCTACCCGGCGCCGGAGGTCGAGATTGAGACGCATGCCGGGTTGGTCATTCGGCTCGTCAAACACGGAGTGGAATCGCGGCTGTTCGCGGGTTCAGGCGGAAAAGCCGCGGAACTGCTCGACAGCATCAAGACCACGGCCCCACGTGCGCATTCCGCGCGATGGGTCGCGATCGCGGTTCTTGCGTTCCAACTCAAGCGCGGAAAGGTTATCGAACGAGCCGAAGCGACTGCCGCGGCTGGACCGACCGGAACACCGGTCACTCGCGCGCAGGTTCTCGAATCGGCCCGCCAGTTGTTCGCCGCGATGGTCACCACCGGGCTTGCTCACCTCTCCAACCGCACCGCACAGCACCTGTTCACGCTGTCGGTTTCGGCCACCGCGGTTGTACTTCCACGACTCGCGCGCCTCGTGCGCTCAATCGCCGACGATGTGCAACTCGCGCTCGACCGCAACGCCGCCGCGGAAACGTCGCGGCTGTTCGGCCGACTCAACGCCGCGGACGCTCTCGCCCGCGCGCTGCTCGCTGACGGTGACACACCGTCCGCGCGGCTCGCGGGGAAGCCACGCACAGAGTACGACCTCGCCGGCGACCTCACACTTGCCGGGGTCGGGGCACACCCGTGGCAAACCGCGTCCGGGTTCGAAGGCGTCACGGCATTGTTCTGGGATTTGGGCCACAAACGGTTCTTAACGTGGACCGCAAGCCGACCCGTCACCACACCGGGTCAATTCACCGCGGACGGCGCCTATCGCACGGAAACGCTCTGGAACTGCGGTCCGGCCGAGAACCTGTGCCGCGCGCTCGTGCATCTCCGGGCCGCTCGCGTTAATCCCGCGGGTCGGCTCTCGGCAGGCAAGGAGAGCATCGCGGAAATGCTCGAACAAATCACGCCATCGAAGATCGACTTCGGCGACCGCGTGTTCGACGACTGGGGCGCACTCGGCGCGCACTCCGCGAACACCTACCCGATTGGCCTGGCCGAGATCCGCCCGATGGAACGCGTCGTTGTGCTTAAGCCCGCGGCGTGGGGCAACCGCGTGTTCGACGAACTCCGGCAGTGCTTCTGCTGGCCGGTCGCGGACGCCGCGGGCCGCGAAGTCGTGCTGACGGTGCCGTGGAACGGCGTCAACGAATCGAGCGTCGAATTCCTCGAAGCAGTCCGCCCTCCGATCGACAAACTCACACACGTCGTCGCGAGGCTCGTTGCCGGTCCGCACGGCACGAGTCTCGAACCACTGTCGCTGCTCGGCGACGGGAACCTTCGCAATCACCGGGTGTTCTGCCCAGGATTCGACCGCAAGTTCATCGAATCGAAGAACGAGGGATTATTGGAGAAGCTCCGGACGAAGTTCGGCAAAGACCGCATCCCAACCACGATGGGCGACGAAGACGACCCGCCCGCCGTCGACGGCGCGGACGCGGACCGCGGCCTGGTCGGTCTGCTGCGGGAGTACGAGGCGCTGCTCGTGAGCGCCGCCGAGGCTGGCGTGCGCCGCGGGTCTCAAGGGGACCACGCCGCCGAGGTCTTCGCACTTCTGCGGGACAGCGGTTTGGCAGAGTTGATTGATCCGTTCGCTGGGAAACAACCCGCGGTCGAATTCCTTCGAGCGGGCTACATCGTCGGGGTGCATCTTCAGGCAGCCCGGGCCACTTCGCCGCCGTAGCCCCGAAGTGCCGGGTCAATTCAGTTCCAAAACGAAGTCGTTCTTGTCCCCGACTTTGACCTCGACCTCCAACCCGGACGTGGTAGGGGAACCGTACTTGGTGGGGAGCAATTGTTTTTGTTCCGGCGTCGGAGGGATCGCCGACGACGCGTTGTAATCAACGTCGGGCTTCGCCTTCTCGGTGACTTCCACTTTGGACACGGACACTTTCTGGGGTCCGGGGATGGCGCCGTCTTCGTGCCCGAAGGTAGTGAGCAGGAACCGTCCGTCCGGCCCGGTCTTGGCGTAAGCCGAGGCGTTGGCCCCCTCGTTGGTAAACGTCACCACTGCCCCTTCGACCGGCTGACCCTTGTACAACACTCGGCCGCCAGCCTTCACGACCTTGGGCCGGCCGCCAGTACCGGAACACCCGGCGATCGTGACGAGACCGAACAGGAGGAAAACGAGTACGGCCCGGTGGACGCGGGGTAGAGGACGCATAGCAGGAGTTCCGTCAAATGGTGGGAAAAGCAAGTGTTCGGCGGGCTAACATCGTTGTCCCGCCGAACACATCGGATGTCGAACGACCGGGTTAGTAAGTCCCCAATACCTCGCCACCGTTGATCGTGCCGAGAGCGCCCCAGGTGCCGTAAGGGCTGGCGCCGGACGTTTGCTCGGGGGCGGCCTGGTTGCCGGCGTTGATCGTCTCGGAAATGAACCGGACCGAGCCGTCGGCGAAGGACGCGTTGACGCCGGCGGAGTGTCGACTCTGGACCGAGAACAGGCCGGGGAAATTGCTCCCCGCTTGCGATGCGCCGCCGCCCGCGTAGCACGTCGGACTGTTCGGCGGGAGAATCGTGTTAAACCCAGTGAACTCAGCCGACCCGTCGTTCCACCGGACCCCGGCGTAGTACCCGTTCAGGAGGGTGCCGGGCAGGTACTCTCCGGTCGCCCGGTTCACCGTGAGCAGGCACGCGGCTGGGTTGGTCGCGGCGTTGGTGACGCCGATGGCGGCGTTCCCGAGGATCGTCCGAGCGCCCATCCGAAACGTCCGCTCGGACATCATGATCGAGTTCGAGGTGCCGTCGGTAATGTCAGCCACTTTGGTCTTGCTGTTCCACCCGAACGGGCCGCGCGGCTTGTACGCTCCGTTCAACCCGGTCCCCGTCACGAAATCCCCCCAACAGACGGCGTAACTGGTGGACGCGATCTCCACAGTCCGCCCACCGCGCGCGTCGTACCGCGGCGTGTCCGACGGGCAGTGCATGTTCGGCATCTGGAACGCCCTCCCCCACGGATCGAAGTTGTTGTCCCACGGGAACGGAACGGACGTGTACGTCGTCGCCCCGTAGGTCTGCGGCATGGTGAAGATCAGGTTCTGGAGGTTTGACTGCTCGAGGAACGGAGTGATGTACACGTGAGCGCTGAGCCGCTCCTGGGATGTCGAACCGACCGGACCGGTGCGACCGGACGGAAAGGCGTTGTTGGCGTCGTGGTAGTTGTGAAACCCGAGCGCCATCTGTTTGAGGTTATTCTGGCACTTCATGCGTGCCGCGGCCTCGCGCACCTTCTGCACCGCCGGGAGCAGTAAGCCAATCAGGATCGCGATAATCGCGATGACCACCAACAACTCGATCAGCGTGAAACCACGCCGAAATAACAAAGACCGGACCATGGAAAACCCGGAGGAAAATGGGGGGATTTGGAGCAGACCAGACTCTGGTTGTGAGGCCGGCATCTGAACATCTGATGGATGAAGGTGCATTTAGCGGTCTGTTCAACCATTCAATAGTATCATCCCCTCGATTCAAACTGCCGTCAATCGAAAACCGTGCCTTTGTCCACGCCGGGTAGGCGTCACGGAAGCGAGCGTAACTGAGAACTACAATGCCGGGAAGTTATGCCGTGCCCGTTCCTAACCGGACTGGCTCTCGTGGTTGACGACCGCAAGGTCGATCTGCTTACAGTTGTTTTGGCAACTCATGCGGGCCGCGGTCTCGCGTCCCTTCTGCACGGCCGAGAGCAACCCGATCAGCACTGCGATAATGGCGATGACGACGAGCAATTCGATCAGCGTGAACGCGCCGCGCGCCGGGGGAGGAAGAACATGAGAACAGCCTTGAGAGAGATTAAATGTAGGCAAGCACAAGACCGCCTGGCCTTCGTGGGAAAGCAGGGCGTCCTGTTACTGTGATGTGGCGGGTTGTGTTTGTCTACCGGTTTTGAAGCGATGAAGTGGGGCGGTCCGTCATTCCGCCGGCACCGCCAACTCGTCGACCACCCGCTCGACGCCAACAGTGTTGTCCGCCACGCCGACCGCGAGCCACTTGATTCGTGCGGTCGGCATCACGCCGCGGAGCGTAACCACGTTCCCGTCCGCCGTGACCTTGAACTCGACGCCCACGAACCGCTTGTCGGCCGAGAGTCGCGCGCGCACAGCGTCGTCGACTCGCGTCGGCATCTCCTTCCGCAGCGCGTCTATCGGGGCGGCCATGTTCACCGCGGGCGGCATCGCGTTCCGCACCTTCGCTGTGCTCAATCGCGACACGGCCGCGAGTTTGTCCCCGTCGGACGCCTTGAACCGGCTCCCGACGAGCAGCAGGAACAGCGCGACGAGAATCAGCACGGCGGCAATCTGGCGCATGAACGCAACCCACAGTGGAACGGTTCGCGAACAACTCCCGGCGCATAATTGATGATAAAGCACCGGCGGGCTGACGCCGCCGCTCGCCGAGGATTGGCGAGCGGCGCGGCGTCAGCCCGCCGGTAGAACGCGAATAAGTGTGCGCGTCAGGCCACTTTCACCGGTATTGCTTCGCGCGGCCAGAGGGTGCGGCGGTCGACGTCGTCCGGATCCGCCTCGCTGCGGGTTTCCAGTACGACCGTCGCCAGGTGCAATAACTTGTGGTGTGTGAGTACATCCATGACGACACACAGCGTCGCGTTGGGGTCGGTGACGGCTTCCAGGTAAACGCGAATGAGTCCGCCATCGGTTTCGCCGCGACCGCACTCGCCGGAGCGTTCCGCAATAAGGGCCGTGTTGAGGTCTCGCTCCAACCGCGTGCGCAGGTCGAATTCCTCGTCCGTCCCGAATGTGCCGGTGATTGGCAACTCCACGACGATCCCGAACGTCATTGTGAGTCCCCTCCGTGACGAGCGTGACGTGTTATTGGTGAAATTATCAGGTCAGTTGCGTGAAGGAAAGGCGGTGATGCGAAGAAAAATCAGAGGACAAAGAACTCGTTAGCCCCGAACCGAATGCGAGGGCGTCACCTTCACATCGCCAGCGTCTGTTGAGTTGTGACGCTGGCGTGCTCGCTTGTGGCTCGCGGTTAACAACACTGCTGGTTCTGTCCGTAGACCTTTGCCCCGTGCGTTACTGCCCGGCGCCCTTGTTCTCGACTTCGAGTTGTGCGGCCTGGACGATCTCCTTCGTGTCGTCGTTTTGCACGAACACGATCACCTTCAGCGACTTCATGTCCATCGGGCGGTCCGGCTTCGGGAACGGCCGGGTGTTCTCCGCGAAGTCGTCGAGGTACTTCGTCAAATTCTTGCGCACGCCGGCCAGATCGACCGAGGTGGTTTGCTTGAACGCTTTGTCCTTGATTGCCACACCCTCGGCGCCCAACGGCATCGCGCGAACCACCTGGTGGTGGAACCGGAGTTGGTTGCTGCCGACGTACTTCACGGTGTCCTCGACGACGAGAACGCGGAGCTTCATGTCGTCGCCGCTGCCGCCGTTCACTTCCACCGCGATGTCGATCTTGTCGCCGGTGCGGGTAGCGCGACCGCCGACCTTCGTCTCGGTCGTTTTCTCCAACAGCGGGTCGATGACGCCGACGTACTGCGTGTACTTGTTCTCCGAAGCGGCCATCCCGCCGCCGCCGGCGGCGGCCTTCCCGCCGTTGAAGAACGTGCTCGGCGTGCTGTTCGCGCCGTAGAACTTCGCGCGCGCGACGGTGTCCGCGTTCGTGAGCGGGTCCGGTCCAGGGATGTGCAGGTGGTACTGGATGAGGACCAGTTCACTCGGCTTGTACGACTTCAGAAGCGCGTCGAAGGCGACATCCGCGGCGACGCACGGCGGGCACTGCGCCCCGGTGAACAGTTCCATCACGGCGACCTGGTTCGCACCCTTTTCCTTGCGCCCGGCGAACGCGGTCGGCTTGAACGGCGGCACCGTCTTGAGGTACTCCGCGTCGATCTTCTCTTCGAGTTTCACCAGTTCGACCGCGACGGCCTTCGCTTCTTCGGTCTTGCCCAGCGATTCAAGCGCGGTCTTTCGCGCGGTCAGTGCGCGAGAGAGAAACGCGGCCGGCGCGCCCTCGGTCTTCGCGAGCTTCGCGGCGGCGCCTTCCGCAGCGCCCTCAAGTCCCTTCTGGCCCGCCAGCGATTCAACCGCGCTCATCATCTGGAACCGCGCGAACTTGGTGCCGAACGGAACCGACTGCTTCTCGACCGTGGAGAGCAACTTCGTCGCTTCGTCGACGGTGATTTTCATCTTCGCGCCGTTCTGGAGCAGCGCCATCGCTGCATCCAACGCAAAGGGCGTATCCGCGTGCTTCGTGAGCACTTCGCGAAGCAGTTCGGGCGCCTTCTCGTTCGTTTCCTTCTCGGCTTCGGGGATCTTGTCGAGAATCTCCTTCTTCTTGTCGGCGTCCTTCTCGCGCAGCGCCTGCCCCCGGAGCAGCGTCACGGCGCTGGTGAGTTTGTTCGCGGCGGCCATCGGCGCCGGGACCGGGGTGACAGTCGTGATTTCGTTCGCGGCCAGTTCGGTCTTGTCGGTCCGCGCGAACTTCGCCCTGTACGCGACCTGATCGTTGCCGTAGCTCCCGACCGCGAGATTCCCGTCCTTGTCCAGCATCCCCTCGAACACCGCGGTGCCGAGGTTGAACTTCACGGTCTTGCCGTCTTTCACCTCGAGCCCAGTGACCTTCAGGGCCGCGCCCTTGATCGGCGTGTACAGCACCACCGCGGCGGCTTTCCCGTCTTTCACCTGGACGCGAATGATGGCGGTGTTCTGCTCAAATCCGCCTCGGGTTGAGTAACTGAGCATCCAACTACCCGCGATGTCGTCATCGGCGGCGACCGCCTTCGGGGCGCGGTCCGTCGCCAAGAACGCCGCAACGGCGACCCCGGCGAGTACAAAGAGTACGCGACGCAGCATGAGTGAACCCTCGCTGAGGACCGCCGGCAGCAGAGTGAAGGGGAATGTTCACCGGCGGGATGATGATTAGGTTAGGCGCGGCGCCGGCGAGTTGCCAGAAGGAAGTGCCATTTCGCCGCTCGCGGCTTCGCGAGCAGACCACATCACATCCCAATTATCTGCTTGAGCGCGTCGATGAGGTGGTCCATGTCGGCTTCGGTGTTGAACGGGCCGGGGCTGACTCGCACCAACCCGTCCGGCACGGTGTCGAGCGCCTTGTGGATGTACGGCGCGCAGTGCAGTCCAGGCCGCACCGCGATGTCGAACTTCTCATCGAGCAGCCCCGCAAGTTCCGGCGCGGCGAGCATCTCACAGCGGAAGCTCAGCGCTCCGACCCGGTACGACGAGGCCGCGTGGCCAAACACCTCGAAGCCGGGCATCTCCGCGAGCGCGTGCCGCACCCGGTCGCACAGTTCCACTTCGTGCTTCCGAATCGCTTCGACGCCGCGTTCTTCCACGAAGTCTAGCCCCGCGACGAGGCCCGCGACGCCGAGCACGTTCGGCGTGCCGCCTTCGAGATAGTGCGGGAAGTCGGTGGGCTGCGTGGGCGTGAGCGAGTCGCCGCCGGTGCCGCCCTCGCGCCACGGGCGCAAGGTGACTCGCGAACCCACGTACAGCGCGCCGGTACCGGTCGGGCCGAGCAGCGACTTGTGACCGGGGAACGCGAGCAGGTCGATGCATGCGGTCTGCACGTCGATGGGTAGCACGCCGGCGGTCTGAGCTGCGTCCACGAGGAATAGCAGGTCGCGTTCGCGCGCGATGCGGCCCACGTCCGCGATAGGCTGCACGGTGCCGAGGACGTTGCTCGCGTGCGTCATCGCGACGAGCCGCGTCTTCGGCGTGATCGCGGCGCGAATGGCGTCCGGGTCGATGGTGCCGCCCGCGTCCGAAGGAACGCGCGTTAACGTGATTCGTTTTGCCTCCGCGAGCGCCACGAGCGGTCGCGACACGCTGTTGTGTTCGAGGTCGGTGGTGATGACGTGGTCGCCGTCGTTCAACACCCCTTTGAAGGCCATGTTGAGCGCGTCGGTACAGTTGAGTGTGAACGCCCAGCGGTCCGGGTTGCGGCCGTTGAAGAACCGGTTGAGCCGGTGCCGCGCGTCGGAGAGCGCGTGTTCGGACTCCAGCGCCATCTTGTGGCCGGACCGGCCGGGGTTGGCGAGCGAGTGTCGCGCGAACCGGTCCATCGCGACGTAGACCGCCTCCGGCTTGGGGAAACTGGTCGCGGCGTTATCGAGGTAGATCATGGGAACAAGTCACGAAACGTAAGGGCGAAGCAACGGAGTGAAAATCAGTGCCCGACGTACTTCGCGTAGAGTGTGCGGGCCTTGTCCGGTTCGTCGGTGCCCTTGATGATCGCGCGGCCGTCCTCGAACACCGTGAACTCGTAAGGGTCGCCATTCTCAACGAGTTGGAACTTCAGCAAGAACTTGTTGTAACTCACTTCGCCGCTTTGTTTCAGCACGGTTGCGAGATACGCGAAGTCGAGTTTGCCCTTTACGCGATGGCTCACCTGCACCGCGTTGCGCCCGCAGAGCGTGGTCGTTTGCGTGCCGTGCGCGCCGTCGAGCCACTCGAAGTTCCGCTTGGCACAACACGGGCACTGCCCTTTGCGCCCCGCAAGCGGTGCGACCTTCACGCGCTTATTGGTGTTCTCCCACACGTCGAGAATGATTAACTCGCGGTTTACGACGGCCTTGTTGCCGGAGAGCAGCTTGATCGCTTCCGTCGCCTGGTAACTCGCGACGATGTTGACTGCGGGCGCCAGCACGCCGGCGGTTTCGCAGGTGCCGGTTTCGCCAGGAGCGGGTGCGGCTTCAAATACACACCGCAAGCACGGCGTTTCGCCGGGGATGATGGTCATGCTCATCCCCTGACTGCCGACCGCACCACCGTACACCCACGGTTTGTTGTGCTTGATTGAGACATCGTTGATGAGATAACGAATCTCGAAGTTATCACTGCCATCAAGAATGAGATCTGCGCCATCACAGAAGTCTTCGATGTTGGTGCGGTTGATGTCGGCGACGATCGGTTCCACTGTTACCGAGGAGTTGATCTGCCGCAACTTGGTAGCGGCGGCTTCGGCTTTGGGCAGGTTGTTCGCCACGTCCGATTCGTCGAACAGAACCTGCCGCTGCAAGTTCGACGGTTCCACGAAATCGCGATCGATGACGCGCACGAATCCGACGCCGGCACGCACGAGAACGTTCGCGAGGACGGTACCGAGCGCGCCGCACCCGCAGAGCGTGACGCGGCTCGCGAGCAACTTCTCTTGCCCGGTTTTGCCGAGACCGGGGAACCGCATTTGGCGGGAGTATCGTTCGAGCGGGTTGGTGTTGATCATGGTGGGTTTCGTAAATGGTTTAGCCGCGACCCGTAGTCCGCGGAGGGGAGCGCGCCACGTCGCACCATCGTCTCAAGTTGGGGGTGTTCTCTTGGGCGCGGCGCGAGAACTTGGGTGCGGCGTGGCGCGCTCCCCTCCGCGGACTACGGGTCGCGGCTAAACGATGAGTGCTGGCCTACTGACCTATTCCATTCTCTTTGAGGAACTCTTGCAGAAAGCGGACGTGCTGCTTGGGCCACTTCTCGGCCTTCGCGAACCCGACCAGCGTGGCCATGTCTTCGCGGGCGCGACGCAAATCGTTCCCGTCGAGCCGCTGGAGGTACGACACGACGTAGTTCATCGCTTCTTCGGCGACCGCAGAGTTCAGCACCGTGGCCTCGGAGCCTTCGAGGAACACGTAGGCGTGGATCGCGGCGAGCAACAGCGGGTGAACGCCGAGTTCCGCCGGAATCATCGGGAACACCGCGGCGCCGTCGGGCGTCTCTTCGGGCTTCGCTTCTGGCGCTTCATCGGACATCAACTCAGCCCCCTGCAACGGCGGGGATCAGCGCGAGGATGACGCCGTCGGTGACCGCGGTATCCATCTCGTCGAGGTAGCGGATGTCCTCGTCGTTGAGGAACACGTTGATGTAGGGCCGTATTTTGCCGTCCGCGAACAACTTCGGCCCCATCGCGGGGTACTGGCGCAGCAGGTCTTCGAGCGCGGCCTTCACGGTCGCGCCGGTGACTTCCACTTCCGCCTTGCCGCCCGACTGCTCGCGCATCGGGGTCGGGATCTGAACCTTGATTGCCATACAGCCCTCGTACCGGTCACCGCGGGATTACCAGCACCCACGACCCGACGGTAAACACCAGCGCCAGGATCAGCCACGCCCGCCACAGTAGCGGGAGTTTGCGGAACCCGATCATAAAATTGTTTTCGGCGGTGAAACCCTTCACCGTCCGATTCGACCACGGGAATAAGAGGAGGCCGAAGCCGATACAACTGCCACCAAAGGCGAGCATTCCGACCAGCGCTCGCATCCGATTGCCTTCGCGGTCGAGCTGACCGGAGAATACGACCACGATCATCAGCGCGCCGAGGAACAGGAACAACCCGCCCATCAACCGCGACTTCTTGTGCGGTCGGTCGTCGGCTTCGTCTCCGGCGTTGGGAGTCGGTTGCTCGAGGCTCATGCGAGTACCGGCTCGGCGGCCAGTTGACTCAAGCCCGCGAGCGCCTCGAAGTCGGCCAGAGCCGGCTTGATCGTCGCGGGTTCATCGATTGCGTCGAACACCGCGTCCTGCGTCTTCAGCCCGTTGCCGGTGATGCAGATCACGATCTCTTCGTTCCGCGGGATGCGCCCGGACTCGATCAGTTTCTTCGCGACCGCGAGCGTGGCGCCTCCGGCCGTCTCTGCGAACACGCCTTCGGTCTTCGCGAGGAGCATCATCGCGTCCACGATTTCGGGGTCGGACACGTCTTCGGCCCAACCGCCGCTATCCTTGATGAGCTTCGCGGCGAAGTACCCGTCGGCTGGGTCGCCGATCGCGAGCGACTTGCAGATCGTGTTCGGCGTTTTGATCGGCTTGTGCCGGTCGCGGTTGGACTTCACACAATCGCTGATCGGGTTGCACCCAGTCGCCTGCGCACCGTACATCTTCGTCGTGACGGGTTGATCGACCAACCCCAGCTTACTCAGTTCGTTGAAACCTTTGTGGATCTTGCCGATGAGCGCGCCGCCGGCCATCGGGCACACCACGTGTTGCGGGAACCGCCAGCCGAGGTCTTCGGCGATCTCGAAGCCGACGGTCTTCGAGCCTTCCGCGTAGAACGGCCGAAGGTTCACGTTCACGAAGCCCCAACCGTACTTCATCACGATCTGCGTGCATAAGCGGTTCACTTGGTCGTACGTGCCCGCGACCTTCACGACCTTCGCGCCGTAGATCGCGGTGCCGTAAATCTTCACGCGTTCCAGGTCCGCCGGAACGAGAATGATCGTCTCCAACCCGGCGGACGCCGCGAGAGCCGCGACACTGTTCGCGAGGTTGCCCGTACTGGCGCACCCGACCATCCGCATACCGAGTTCGCGCGCCTTCGAGAGCGCGACCGAGACGACGCGGTCTTTGAACGAGAGCGTTGGGAAGTTGACCGCGTCGTTCTTGATCCAGAGGCGTTCGACTCCGAGCGCGTCCGCGAGGCGATCCGCGCGGATGAGTGGCGTGCCGCCGACCTGCGGACCGACGGTGGGTTCGCCGTCGAGCGGGAGCAGTTCCTTGTAGCGCCACATGTTCTTCGGACGGGCCGCGAACTTCGCGCGACTCACGTTCGGTTTGATCTTGTCGTAGTCGTAGGCGACTTCGAGCGGCCCGGAGTCGTCGGGACAGAAGAAAGTGGCGGCCTTCGGGTAGAGTTTGCCGCACACGCGGCACTTCAGCCCGAGGACGAAGTCGTTACTCGGCACGGCACAACCCCTTTAGAGAACGATACAATCGCGGTGCAACATGCGGCCGAACAATTACCGTTGTTGGGGAATGCTTAACCAGAAGTGCCGCCACAATTGGCGGGTGTGGTGAGATAAGACTACGGGGGGCAACTCTGTGAGGAGTCGGCTCCACGCGAGATCTTATCTTCCCCGGCCATACCGTACCCCACGATTGGGGAGGGCGTTTGCCGGGCAGGAGTTAGCACCTGCATCCGGGCTACGAGTTGTGATCTCGTAACGTCGGACCGGTTGCTGTGGCGTCGTCGGGCCTGGCCCCTCAGCCACTCTGGATAAGATACTCACCAACTTAAGTTGTCAAAACGTCTGCGCGAACGCAGCGCGTTAAGAAGAGGTTACGGTGTGGTCGCGGACCCGGCAACGGTATTCGGGAAAATCCACGATACTGAGGCCACGAGGGCGGTTTGCGCACGAGGGCGGTGTGACTCTCTGCCCGTTGCCACCCGAATCCCACACCGTCATACTAAGAACACCGGTGACCGGGCGCCGGTTCGCGCCCCGATCCGGTTCTTTCGTACCGCGATCCGCCACGTCGCGGTACCATGGCGCAACACATGATGTACCCCCTGTTCGCCGTGTTTAGCCCACTCCTGGCCGCAGGTGCCACTGCCGTCGCGGTCGGCGTGCCGCTCGTCGTTCACCTACTCTTTCGCAAACGCTACCAGATCGTGCCGTGGGCCGCGATCCGGTTCCTCCTCGTCGCCGAGCGCAGGCACAAGCGCCGCATCGACCAGTGGGTACTCCTCTCGCTTCGCACGCTTGCGCTCGCGCTGCTCCTCTTCGCCATGATCGCCACAACCCCGTGGGCCGAAGAACTGTGGCAGGCGATCAAACCGGGCGCTGCCGAGACGGTCGCCAACGTGCCGCGCACGCACCACGTCATCGTCCTCGACGCGTCCCTTAGCATGACCGCGAAAGCCGATGGCGACCAGACCCGGTTTCAGCGCGCCGTCGCACAGGCCGAGAACCTCGTCCGCAGCGGCAACCCCGGCGACGGCTACACCGTTCTCGTTCTGACTACCTTGCTCCAACCGCTCGTACCGGGGCCGTCCAACGATCCCGACAAGGTCGTCGCGGAGTTGAAGAAGGTGAAACCCTCACACGGCACCGCCGACCACACCGCGGCGCTCGCGACCGTCGCGGACATCCTCACGCGGTCCCCGCGAGCCTACCTGCGGCGCCAACTCACGATTTTCACCGACCTCCAGCGGTCCTCATGGGTCAACGCGGTCCCGCGCGCCGAGAACAGCACCGCGGAAATCTGGCAGCGCATCGCATCCCGCTCCGACGTGGCCATCGTGGACACCGCCGGCCGCGACGCCGAGAACCTCGCGGTCGCGGATGTCAAACTCGCGGACGAGATGCCACTCGTCGATCAACCGGTTACGGTCACCGTCACCATCGCCAACTTTGGGCGCGCCGAGCGCAAAAACGTGCGCGTCGAGTTGCTTCTCGGGCGCCCGTCGGGCGGGGGCGACACGCTCGCGTCGGTCGAGCAGAAGCCGGTCGAACCGATTCCGGCCGGCGGGCGCCAGAACGTGCGGTTCGACCTCGACCACCAACACCGGTTCCGCGAGCGCGGCGTTCACGTTCTGCAGGCGCGAATCATGGACGGCGACGACCTCATCGCCGACGACACACGCGCCACTGCGGTCGAAGTGCGCGACGGGTTGCACGCGATCCTCGTGGACGGAAAGGCCGACCCCGACGCGAACCGGCGCGCGGCCACGCACCTGAACCGCGCTCTGTTCCCACCGGAGGCCAAGTTCACCGACACGCCCAACCGCCCGCGCGTGGTCACGCCCGCCGACTTCGTCGATCCGGCCGTGTGCGACCTCACCGGCATTGATTGCGTGTTTTTCTGCGACGTGCCAAACCCAACTGCGGACATGGCGACGAAGCTCGACGCGGTGCTCCGGCGAGGCGGGACCGTCGTCATCGGGCTGGGACCGAACGCGGTCGCCAGCCGCGCGAAGTACAACGCCGAATTCTACCGCGATGGCGCCGGCGTGTTGCCAGGCGAGTTCGGCGACCTCGTGACCATCGCCGGACCGGACGACCCCGGCTTCAGGCTCGCGGCCGAAGAAGAAGCTTACAGCCGCCCGCCGCTCGTGCTGTTCGGCGCCCCGAAACTGCGCGCCGAACTGATCAACGAGCCGTTCCGTTCTTACGTGAAGATCGACGCGCCGGCCGACGGCCGCGCACACCGCCTCATGACCTTCTCGCGCGCCGGCACGAACCCGATGCCGGTGGCAACTTCCACCGCAAAGCCGGACCCGGCGCTCGTTGAGTGGACCAAGCACCGCGGGCGTGTCTACGTTTTCGCCAGCACGTTCAACCGCGACTGGACCGACTGGGCCACGATGCAAACGTACCTCGTGTTCTGGCACGAGTTTCTCAAGTATTCGGTTGCGAACCCTGACCGGCACACGCTCCGCACTGGCGAGGCGATCGAGGAGTTCTTTCCCGCTTCCAACGCCGGGCTGATCGCGGGCCTGAACGGTCCCGACAGCATCTCCGCGAACGTTCCGCTCGTGATGCAGGACGAGGCCGGCGTCGCGCGGTTCACCAACACCGCGACCAGCGGCCTCTACCGGATGGGACTGAACGGCGCACGCGACCGCGTGTTCGCGGTGAACGTCCCCGAGGTCGTCGCCGGGGTCGCGACCGAATCGGACCTGACGCGAATCGACCCGCGCGAGTTCCGGTCGCTGAGCGCGGTGCAGTTCGTCCCGGACCCGACCGAGGTGAAGCCGACCAGCGAGAGCGGAGCGATCGTCACCATCGCGCCCCGATCGCACGGCCCCTGGCTCGCGCGTGTCGCGATGATGTTTGTGGTGCTGTTCCTCGTGACCGAACTCATCCTCGCGTGGCGCCTCGGCCCGTCGCGCACCGGCGCCACCGGCGGCGCACACACGCGATCGTCACTCGTTCGCGCACTCACTCTCGTGGCGGCGCTGGTTCCGCTCGCGATCGGTGGGTTGGTGCTGTTCGCGGTGGCACACGCGGAGCGCACCGCGAACCCGCTCGGGTTCTTGCCGCACGGCCCTCGCTCGCACCTCGAATCCGCCGCCGGCGTGCCCACCGCCGGACCGGGCGAAGGCACACGATGGCGTCTTGAAGGCGTGCCGCCGTTTTTCAAGAACGCGGTGACCGACCGACGCACGGTCGCGGCGTTCGCGTGTGCGTGCCTCGTGCTGACCTTCGGCGTGTACTGGGTCGAGCGCCGCGCCGCGGGCGGGTTCGGTCGGCTCGCGGTCCCGGCGCTGCTCCGCTCCGCCACGTTCTTGCTCGCGCTCTTTGTCATCCTTACACAACTCAGGCTCGGGTTCGACCGTGAAGGCTGGCCCGAAGTCGTCATCCTCCTCGACACCTCCGCGAGTATGGCGAAGGTGGACGAGTTGAAAGACCCCGCCGTGCGTGCAAAGGCCGAAGAGTTGGCCGGCACCACGGACCTCTCCGAGGCGAACCGGCTTCGGCTCGCGCAGATGCTCCTCACTCGCAAGGACGCCGACTGGCTCGACAAATTGTTCCGCGAGAAGCAGGTGAAGGTTCACATCTTCGCCGTTGACGCGAAGCCCGAGGCGCGGCTGATCACCACCGTGGACGACGAGTCGCAACTCGCGGACGCGCGCGACGCGATCAACAAGCTGCAGCCGACCGGCGAGGGGTCGCACCTCGGCGACGGCGTCGAAGATGTGTTGAAGAAGTTCCGCGGCAGCACGCTCTCGGCCATCATCATGTTCACCGACGGCGTGACCACGGCCGGAGACGACCTGCCCAAAGCGGCCCGCGCCGCAGCGCTCGACGGCGTGCCGCTGCTCCTCGTCGGCACCGGCGATCCGTGGCAGACCCCCGACCTCGCACTCACCGACATCCAGGCCGAGGACGTGGTCGGCCGCGGCGATCAACTCGTCTTCAAAGCGAGGCTCACCGCCAAAGGCGACGTGCCGGCTAACCCGGTTACAGTGTACCTCAAGGAGAAACTCGCGAACGGCAAACTCGAAGACCGTGGCCAAGTCACCGTTCGACCGGACCCGAACGGCAACCCGGTGGACGTGGTCGTCACGCATGTCCCAATGGAGATCGGCGCGAAGACGTACATTCTTAGCGTACCCACGGTGCCGGGCGAGACCAACCGGCGCAACAACGCAATCGAGCGCGTGGTACTCGTCACTGAGTCGCGCAAGATTCGCGTGCTCTACGTGGAAGGCTACCCGCGGTACGACTTCCGGTTCGTGAAGGTGATGCTGGAACGCGAGTCGGACAAGTCCATCGGCGGCCGTGCGGTCGAAATCCATGTGGTACTGCTCGATGCTTCAAAGGGCTGGGCAGAAACGGACCGCTCCGCGTTCCGCGGCGATTTCCCCACGCGCACCGAACTGTTCGGCTACGACGTGGTCGTACTCGGCGACGTGGACCCGAAACAGGTGCCGCGTTCGGCGCTCGCGCTGCGCGACATCGCTGATTTCGTGAAAGAGAAAGGCGGCGGGTTGCTCTTCCTCTGTGGCGAACACGGCACCCCGGCCGCGTACGCGGACACGCCACTCGCGGAGGTGCTGCCCGTGACGCCCGGCGAACTTCCGGTGGCGACGCGCCCGCCCGAAGAGCAGCCGATCACCGAAGGGTTCCGCCCGCAGTGGACGCCGACCGGCAAGCAACACCCGATCTTTTTGCTCTCGCCAGACCAGGCCGAATCGAGTCGCGTGTGGAACCAGTTCCAGGAACTGCTCTGGTACGCGAAGGGCTACCGGCTGAAGCCGCAGGCGCGGGTACTCGCGACGCATCCCACGCTCCGCGCCGAGGGCGGAGCCGCCGGCGAGAACCACCCCATCGTGGTTCAGCAGTTCGTTGGGAACGGCCCGGTGCTGTTCTTCGGGTTCGACGACACCTGGCGGTGGCGGTTCCGCAACGACGAGGACCATTTCGACCGGTTCTGGATGCAGACGATGCGTGTGCTGTCGCGGTCGCGTGTGCGCCGGCCGGAAGTGCGGGTCGCGCCCAAAACCGAGTTCCGACGCGACGAGAAGGTGACCGTGCAGGTGCGGTTCCCGATCGAGACGCCGGCACCCGCGGGAGCGGTGCCAGTCCGCGTGACGATGACGCGTGGGCCGCAGTTGAAGGACGACGGCACGCCCGGACCCGGCGCGACGGAAACCAGCACACTGGTGCTGACACGCACGACTGGGCCGACAGTGCTGTTCGAGACGACGCTGGCCCGCGCGCCCGACGGCGAATACCGCTTTGAGCTAACGGACCCAGAAGTGCAGGGGTCGCGGCCGTTTGCGACGGCGCGCGTGCTGCCGCCGATGGGCGAGCGCGAACGCACCGAACTGAACCGCGCCGATCTCGTTCAGGCTGCGGGCATCTCCGGCGGCGGGTTCTACACGCTCGCCAACGCGACCGACATCTTCAACGACCTGAAGAACCTCCAACGCGTGCCGCTGAACCAGCCGTGCCCGCCGGTGCCGCTGTGGAACCAACCGCTCATGTATGTATTGCTATTGTCACTTCTGCTGACCGAGTGGCTTTTGCGGAAGCGGGAGCAACTGTTATGATGGTGCGTCAGACAGGTGAAGGGCGCCGATTGCCTGTGGTGTGTTAGCGTACGACCCGCAGGGGCGGCCCACGAACGCGCTGAATAGCGGCTGGCCCCTGCGGGGCCGACGCTAAACGTCTTACAGATGCGCCGTACTTGGTCGGCGCTGGTGCGAAGAGAACTGACGAGTAGCGAAGCCAAGAGGTTCCGCAATGGCACTGCTTCTGCGACCGCCGACCGAGCGCGAATCGCTCCCGGACCGGCTCGCTGACCTCGGTCGCACGCGGAAACGCGTCGCGCTCGCGTCCGGTGCGTTCGCGTTCGTTGCCACTGTCGTGGGCGTCGCCACGCTCGCAGGGTTCCTGGACGCCGCGATCCACCTGACCCCGCTCGTCCGCGTGCTGTTCCTCGTAACGCTCCTCGCGGGCGGAGGAATTGTGTGGATTCGCGGGTACGGTCGCGCGATGCGGTATCGCACCGACGCCCTCTCCGTCGCGCTCGAACTCGAAGATCAGTTCCCCACGCTCAATGACTCGCTCGCGTCGGCCATCTCGTTCCTCGGCACCAGCGAAGAGGACGCAGACGAAGACCGCCCGCCGAAACCGACCGGCGCCTCCAACCGGCTCACCGCGTCCGCAGTGCGCGTCGCCGAGCGCCGCGCTGGGCGATTGCCGCTAGACAACCTCGTTCCTACCGGCCGGTGTTGGCGGAACGCATGGCTTTGCTTCGGGATTCTCGCGATGGCGCTGCCGCTGATGTTGTTCAACACCGGGCTCGTCGCGACCGCGTTCGTGCGACTCGCGGACCCGTTCGGCGTGCATCCGTGGCCCACCAAAACGCGCGTCGACTTTCTCGCGCCGACCCAGTTCCCCGTGCGCATCCCGAAAGGCGAGGCGTTCGAGCTGAAGTTCGCAGTGCGCGGCGTGCTGAGAGGTCCGGCTACGGTTTCCGTTCGCACGAAGGACGGCGCCGAGTTCGAGGAGCAGTTCCCTCTCACGCTGAATAACGACCCGCAGGTCTACGGTGCGGCGGTCGTCACGACTCGCTTCGACCCGGCGCGTGTGTCGAACACGTTCGAGGTGCGCGTCAGTTCCAACGACGCCACAACCGACTGGCAAACGGTCACGGTGGTTCCGCCGCCGCGCCTCGTGCCGCTGGACGGCCTCGCGTCGCCGCGGTTGCACCTCGTTCCGCCCGCGTACACGAAACTCGCGGCGGTAGACATCGACGGCGTCGAACGGATCGAGATTCCCACTGGGACCGTGGTCCAGTTCCGCGCCGCGACCGACGTGAAACTCTCGGCTGCGGTTTTCGTGTACCAGGGTGATCGGAGCAGCGTCGTGAACGTGTCCCCGGTGGCGCACTTGGGCCACCTCGACCCGCTCGCGGCCATCGGCGCGCAGGGACTAGCCGACCAAATGACCGCCGACATTCCGCTGACGATTTCTGGAGATGGGACGCGCATTTCCGCCACTTTCATTCCCTTGCTGTCCGGCGTGTACGCGATGAAACTCACCGACGACACCGGGCTGACCGGGACGCGCGCGCTGACGATCGCCCTCACCCCCGACCCGGTGCCGAAGGTAACGCTCAACCGCCCGGCCGCGGGACGCGACCCAGTGTTCCTCAGCCCGACCGCGTCCGTCTTCGTGAACGCGGTCGCGGAGGACCCGCTATATGGCGTGCGCGACTCGTTCCTCGAATACCGCGTGAACCGCGACGGGCGGCCGCGCCTGGTTCCGCTCGCCGGTGCCGGGAACGTACGGGTTCAGGCGCTCACCGCACTCGTCGGTGGGCCGGCGTTCGCGCTCGCACCGCCGACCGGGAGCCTCGACACGTTCGCTCGCGTTCCTGTTGCATCCTTCACGCGCGACGACGGGACGCCGGTACGCGAAGGCGACCTGCTCATCCTTCGTGCCATGGCCGACGACTTCGACGATGTCGCCCCGTTGAAGGGGTCGGGGCGCAGTGTGGGTGAAATCGAGATTCGCATCGCATCGCCGGAGGCGATCGACGCGTGGCTCCAGAAGGAGCTTGCGACCCTACGCCCCGATCTGGTCCGCATCCGCGAACATCAGCGCGACGCGCGACAGAAAATAGCCGAGGTGATGCCGCTTGCGGGCGGCGTGCTTTCACCGGCCGATCGCGACCGGCTCGTCAGCGCGGACCAAGGGCAACGGCAGCTTACCGGGAAGATCACGGACGAGGCGCAGGGGCTTCACGCGAAGGCCAAACTGCTCCGCGAAACGGTCCGCGCTAACGGTCTGCCGAAGTCGAACACAACTGATCGCGTTGAAATCGTTGCGGCCGAACTCGGCCGCATGGTCGAGCGCGACCTCGGCACCGCGCAGCAGAACCTCGCCGACGCGCTGAGGCTCGTGAGTCAGCCCGCGAAGCCCGGTCAGGAGGCGGAACTCGCGGACTACCTTCGCAAAGCCGGGCGTAGTCAGAAGAACATCGAGGACACCGCGACCGCGCTGCTCGACCTGCTCTCGCTCTGGGGCGGGGCCGGCGAGATTCGCGGCGAGGCCCGCGTTCAGAAGGACAACATCCTGCGCCAGCTCGTCGCCAACGAGCAAATGAAGGATCGCGTGAAGCCGGGCGAGCTGAGGCCGAGCGACGACCAACAACGCGAACTCGACCGTGCCGGGGTGCGGGCCGACCAGTCCGCGGACCAAGCCCGCGAACTGATCACCCGCGCGGGGCGACTCGCCACCGAGAAGGACAAGCAGGCCGACGACCTTCGCGGCGCAGCCGCACTCAAGGAGAAAGAAGCCGCAGACTTGAAACGCCGGGCCGACGCGACCGATAACCCAGTCGAAAAGTCCGCGCTGAACGCGCAGGCTAACGCGGTCGAGGCGACTGCCCTCGACATGAAGGCCGCCGCGGAGAAGGCCGAGGCCGAGGCGAAGGCGCTCCGCAAGGGACTCGAAGCGGCCGGCAATCAGGAGTTGCCCGACGAACTCCGCGAGGCGGCCAAGTTGCTTCGCGCGAACCGGCAGGCCGACGCCGCGAACAAGTTGACCTCCAGCGGCGCGCGACTCGACGCGATCGCCGCCGCGCTCGCGGAGAAGGAAAACGACGCCGTCCCCGAACTCGCGAAACCGAAGGCGCAGAAGCGCGCCGCCGATCAACTCGACGCGATCGCCGCCGCCGAAGACAGCCTCCGCAAACGCGTCGAGGCCGCGTCGCGCATCACGGACCCGGGTCAGCGTGCAGAAACGCTCAAGGTACTCGGGCAGGAACAGGACAAGTTAATCGAGCGCGGGCGCGAACTGCTTCAGAAGCTCACCGCGGACAAGGCCGACGACGCGGCGCGTGATTTGCGCGCGGCGATCGACAAGATGGAAGCGGCACGCGACGACCTTGAGAAGGGCCAGCCGAACACACGCGCCCAGCGCGAAGCGGTGGAACGGCTCGACATCGCACGCGACAAACTCGACGAAGCCGCGGCGCAGGGCGGTCGGCAACTCTCCGACGAGAAACGCCGCAAACTCGCCGACCTGGTGAAGGCGCTGCTCGAACGTCAGAAAGCCGCAGTCGCCGAAACCGTTCGCGTTCACGGCGAAGTCGCGAAGCAGAAGGGCTGGGACAAACTCCTTCTCACGAGCTATTCAGACATCGACTTGGTGCGCGAAACGGAAATCGCGATCGAGGTTCGCAAGCTCGCAGAGAACGAACTTGCGCAGTTCCCGGTCTTCGTGCGACTACTTAACGACAGCGCGAAAGCGATCGACCTGGCGCGCGAGAAGATCAAGACGCGGTGCGACGACGCAGACCTCGCCGCCGCCTACGACGCGGACCTCGAAGCACTCGGCGACCGCAAGGTGCTGCGGCCGATGGAACAAGCGCTGCGCCGGTTGGAGCAACTCGCCGACGCGCTGAAACCGGACGACAAGAAGCCGACCAAGAAGGACAACCCCTCGAACCCGCCCAAATCGCAGAATAACCCGCCGAACCCCAACGGCGGCAGTGATCAGGACGTGGTTCCGCCGCTCGCGCAACTGAAGGTTCTTCGTGCGCTTCAGGCGGAACTCAACGGCCGCACGGCACAGTTCGCGAAGGATCACCCGGACCCTGATAAACTGACCGAGGCGGAGCGGGAAGAACTCAAGGAACTGGAACAGGCACAGCGCGAGATCGCCGATCTGTTCGAGCAGATAGCGAAACTATTCCCGCCGAAGGACTCGCCGAAAGAGGCTCCCAAAGACACGCCGCCTCAGGAGAAGCCATGAACCGGTTGTCGTTTGTTGTGCTGTTCGTCGCGGCGGCTTCGCTTGCAAGCTCGCGGGCGCGGGCCGAGTTGCCCGTTGCACCACCGCCGCGCGAGGTTCGGCCCGATGGCACCCGCGACCCGATTCCGACCGCGAAGGCCGAAGACCCGGCCGTCACCGTGAAGCGCATCATCGACAACTCGAAGGAGGTCGGTGACAAACTCGCGAAGACCGACACCGGCACTGACACGCGCAACACGCAGAGCAAGATTCTGTCCGACATCGACGTGCTCATCAACCAACAAGAGAACCCACCGCCCCCGCAGCCCGACAAGAATCAGGACAAGGAGAAAGACCAGAAGGGCATGAACGACATGAAAGATCCGATGATGAAAGATGGCATGCCGATGGACAAAGACGGGATGCCCATGATGCCGATGCCGAAGGACGGAATGGGAATGAGTGATCCGCCCCCCATGGGAGGGATGGGCGAGCGCAAGCCGCGCAAAGGCGATCCGATGCAGGACACCAAGAAGGAACCGGGCGGCGACGCGAAAGACCCCGGAAAGCCCAACGAGAAGAAGAGCGGCGTGCCGAAAGACCCGAAGGAACCGATGGGCGCGACCGGCGGGAACCCGATGGGCAAGGTCGGTCCCGGCAAAGCGGTGCCGCCGTCCGAGGAGGATGTGTCGAAGGACGTGTGGGGCCACCTGCCGGACAAGCTCCGCCAGCAGATGTCGCAATACTACAAGGAAGACTTCACACCGAAGTACGCGGAACTACTCCGGCTGTACTACTCGTCGCTCTCGGACAAGGGCACGAAGCCCGAGAAGAAGTGATTGTTTCGTAGGTGCCGCGCTTGCCGAGCGGCAAGCGATAGCCCACGTTCGGGTCTTGCGGACATTCGCCAAGCAAAACGAGATGCGAAGTTGTGCCGCTCGGCAAGCGGCGCCTACGGAAGGCATCAGGTTCCCGAACATGCGTAACCCCCTGCAATCCGTGTCGCGACGCGACTTCTTCCGAACCACGGCCGTGAGCGGGTCGGTCGCCGCGCTTCACCTGACCGCGTTCGCCCAGCCCGGCGGCGGGCCGCGCTCCGACGGACCCGGCGCGCCGCGCTCGGCCCCCCGTTCCGACACCGGCGCCGAGTTCATCACCGCCGACACGCAAGCGGCCATCGATCGCGGGCTAGCGCTGCTCGCGCAGAGTCAGGCGACCGATGGGTCGTTCGGCGAGCGCATCGGCGGCGCCACCGCGGGCATCACCGGTCTGGGCGGACTGGCGCTCCTCGGTGCCGGGCACCAACCTGGGCGCGGCAAGTACGGGAAGAACGTGAGCCGCGTGGTCGATTACGTTACCGGACTGGTGACCGGCACGAACCCCGGCTTCCTCACTTCCAACGACGGCCAGTTCGGGCGGCTGGGCAATCAGCCAAGCGCCATGTACAGCCACGGGTTCGCGAGCCTGTTCCTCGCGGAGGTGTGCGGCATGATGCCGGAGGCACTCCGGCAGAAGCGGGTGCGCGCGGTGCTCGAAAAGGCGACCGCGTTCGCGACCGCCGCGCAGAACAACGAGGGCGGATGGCGGTATGTTCCGAACGACCCGTATGCCGACGTGTCGGTGACGGTTGCGCTCATGATGGCGTTGCGGGCCGCTCGTAACGCGGGCGTGCTTGTCCGCAAAGAGTTTGTTCGTAAGGGGGCGAAGTATATCCGCGAGTGTCAACTGGCCGACGGCGGGTTCAGCTATTTCAAGGGGGGGACGCAGGTAGGCAGCGCGTTCGCCCGCACCGCCGCGGCGGTCGTCGGGCTGTACAGCGCGAGCATCCCCGAAGACGAGAACGTGAACGGCAAGGCCATCGAGCGTGGCCTGCGCTACCTGCAAAACTTCATCCCCAACCGCAAGTTCAACCAGCGCGAACTGCCGCAGGCGCACTACTACTACGGCCAGTACTACGCGGCGCTCGCGATGTGGTCGGCCGGTGGCGACTACTGGCGCACGTGGTTCCCCGCGATCCGCGACGAACTCCTCGCACGCGCCAACGGCGGCACCTGGACCGACCACTTTCACGGCACCGCCTACGCCACTGCCATGAGCCTCATCGTGCTGCAACTGCCGAACAACTACCTGCCGATCCTTCAGAAATGAGTCTCAGGTCCGCAAGTCCCAAGTCGAAAGACAAATTGCTGTCTTTCGACTTGCGGACCTGAGACTACTTGGCAACCGGGACGAACTTCACGCACACGCACTTGCTCACCTTCACCGTGGTGCCGGTTTCCTTCGCGCCACCGGTCTTCGCGTCGAGTTCCCACACGCCGACCTTCTCACCGGCCTGGCTCGCGATCAGCATCCACTTGCCCGACGGGTCGATGTTGAAGTTACGCGGCGTCTTGATGTCGCCGGTGATGTGCCCGGCCGCAGTCAACTTGCGGTCCTCGCCCACCTTGAACACCGCGATGCTGTTGTGCCCGCGGTTCGACACGTACACGAACTTGCCGTTCGGCGACAGGATGCACTCCGCCGTGGAGTTGCCCTTCGTCGGCGCGGGCAGCGTGGAGAGCGACTGCACCACCTTACCGTTGTCGATCACGTTCACGGTGGAGTCGAGTTCGCCGCACACATAGGCGAACTTCCCGTCCGGGGCGACCGCGATGTGTCGCGGGCCGCTCCCGGCCGGCGTCGCCACGTCCTTCGATTCTTCTTCCACTAAGCCCTTTACCGCGTCGATCTTGAACGCCTTCACCTTGTCGAGTCCGAGGTCCACGGTGAACACGGTCGTGCCGCTCGCGTCGAACGCGCAGCAGTGTCCGTGTGGAGCCTTCGCGCCCATCTTGTGCTGAACGAATCCGATCCGCTTGCCGAGTTTGCCATCGGTCCCGACCGCGAACACACACGTGCTGCCGCCACCGTAGTTCGCGATCGCGACCGCGTCGCCCTTCGGGCTGACCGCGATGTGGCACGGGCCACCGCCGCCGCTCTTGTCCTCGTTCAGTTTCGTCAGTGCGCCGGTCTTGGCGTCGAGCGCGAACGCGACCACCGCGCCGCCCTCTTTGCCGCCGCCTTCGCCGACCGCGTACAGGAACTTCTTGTTGGCCGAGATCGCGACGAACGACGGGCTGCCCATTTCGGCCGCGAGTTCCGGTTCGGTCATCTTGCCGGTCGCGTCGTCGAACTTCGCCCGGTAGATGCCCTTGCTGTCTTTTTCAGTTTTGCCGGTGTACACGCCGAGGTACACCCAGTGTTCGGCGGCCGAAGCCGCGGACCCGACCGCGACCAGCGCGGCGACCAGAGCGAAACGCGTGAGTAACATTGGAGAGTCTCCCATTTGACGAGAAAACGATTCCCCCGATGGGGAAGCGGGTTGATGATAATAACCCCAGTCCGTATCGGGTAACGAAAACTACCATTCGGAGAAGTCCTATGCGAATCCGGTTTGCCGTCGCGCTTGTTACGGTGTTTGGAGCCTTGGCCGCGAACGCCGAGGAGCCGAAGAAAACGGCCAACGCGAAGGCCGATGGCTGGATCGACCTGATGAAGCCGGACGTGTGGAAGAAGGTCGATGATAAGTGGATCGTCACCGACGAGGTGAAGCTCGCGCCCGACGCGAAGGGCAAAGCCGACGTGCGCCTGAAGGCCGACAAGAAGGACGGCGGGAAGGTGTGGGTCAATGGCGAAACCGGGCGACTTCCCAACCTCATCACGAAGGAAGCGTTCGGCGATTGCGAGGTCCACGTCGAGTTCCTCCTCGCGAAAGGTTCCAACGCCGGGATCAAGTTTCACGAGGTCTACGAGATCCAGATTTTCGACAGTTTTGGCAGCAAGAAGGAGCTGACCGGTAGCGACATGGGCGGCATCTACCCACGCGCGAATCTCGAAAAAGGTGGCTATCTCGACAAGGGCGTTCCGCCGAAGGTGAACGCGGCGAAGGCCCCAGGCGAGTGGCAAACGCTGACCGCAGTGTGGAAGGCACCCAGGTTCGACGCGAAGGGCGAGAAGACCGCAAGCGCGGTGATGGTGAAGGCGACACTGAATGGTGAGGTGATCCACGAGAACGTGGAAGTGAAGACCCCGACCGGCGGGAACTGGGGGAAGAAGGAGACCGCGACCGGTTCGTTCATGGTCCAGACGGACCACGGCCCGACCGCGTTCCGCAACGTGAAGATTCGGGCCGTGAAGTAGTTCGTAGGGTGGGACAAGGCTTTGCGCAGGCCCACCGCGGCGATACCAGCAACGAACGACGCCAGTGCTGTAGTTCAGCGCTGGTGGGCCTGCGCAAAGCCTTGTCCCACCCTACAAAATCACCCTGTTCGCTCCTGTTTCAGCCGCTGGCGCGGCGGATTCCCGTGGCGCGGGAACGCGGACAGTGAGTAGAATACCCACATTCATTAACCGGCCCGGAATTCCCCCCCCATGACGCGCCCATTGTTATCGCTGGCGGTCAGTCTGCTCATTTCCCCCGTCGCGCGCGGCGCGGAACAGGCGCCCGCTCCGCACACGCCGAGTACGGTGAAGATCGAACGGAACGTGGTGTACGACACCATCGACAAGGAGAAGTTGTACCTCGACCTCGCGATGCCGAAGGTGGGCGGGTCGTACCCGTGCGTCGTGCTATTCCACGGTGGCGCGTGGATCGGCGGGAACCGCAAAGACCTGTCCATCGGGGATAAGGGCAAGGACGGGAAGATCGGCCCGAGTCTGATCGAAGAAGTGGCGGCTCGCGGGTACGTGGTCGCGTCGGTGAGCTACCGGCTCGCGCCGAAGCACCCGTTCCCGGCGCAGATTCAGGACGCACGCGCCGCGGTGCGGTTCCTGCGCGCCAACGCGAAGGGCTACGGCATCGACCGCGACAAGTTCGCGGCCGGCGGGTTCTCGGCCGGGGGGCACCTTTCGCTCTTGCTCGGACTCGCGGACAAGGTGGACGGCTGGGACGCCGGCAGCAACACCTCGGAAAGCTCGCGCGTGCAGTGCGTGGTAGACTTCTTTGGCCCAACCGATTTGACACTGTACAAAACCGTTGCCATTGAAGACGCGTTCCTCGTGCCAGTGTTCGGCAAGGCCGCGAAGACCGATAAGGAAGTGTACAAGAAGGCGTCGCCGGTCACCTACGTCTCGAAGAGCGCGCCGCCGATCCTGATGCTCCACGGCACGTTCGATGTGGTCGTGCCGGTGACGCATTCGGAGTCGCTGCACAAGAAGCTCCAGGACGCGGGCGCGACCGTCGAACTGGTCACGCTGTTCGGCGAGGGTCACGGCTGGAACGGTCGCGCGTTCACGAAGAGCCTGAACACCGCGGTGACGTTTCTCGACACGCACTTGAAGGGCAAGGAGAAGAAGTGAGGACTCTTCTGAGGCGAGCGGGGGGCGTAAGCCCCCTGATCAGAGGACAGAGGACAGAGGACAGAGGACAGACAAGCAAAGGTCGCAGGTTTCTACTCTGTCCGCTGTTCTCTGTCCTCTGTCCTCTGATCTTTTGGTTCTTCGTCGTGGTCGCGCTCGCGCTGCCGCTGTTCGCGCATGGGTGCCACGGCGACGACGTGGACCACGAACCGCTGTTCATCCCGTTCCGACTCAGCGGAGAGGACCGATGACCCGCTTGCTCTTCGCCCTAACTCTGCTCGCGGTGGCACTCTGGTTGGGAAGCCGCGCGGACGAGGCTGCCGGGTGCGGGGTCGCGCCGCACCACGGTGAGCGCGTCGATGTGTCGGACGAGGCCGCGTACATCGTGTGGGACGAAAAGACCAAAACCGAACACTTCATCCGCCGTGCGACGTTCAACAGCACCAGCGCGGACTTCGGGTTCCTGGTTCCCACTCCGACCCAGCCGGAACTGGAGGTCGCGAACGAGTACCTGTTCAACGAACTCGCGACGGTGACCGCGGCGAAGTACGAGTACCGCGAAGTGGTCCGCGATGTAAAACGGGACTTCGGCTTCGGGTGTGCCCGCGACATGCCCTCGGAGAGCGCACCGGCCGCCGGGATGGACAAGTCAGCCGCACCGCGGGCGAAGGGCGGCGTCGAGGTACTGGAACAAAAGCGCGTGGGCGACTACGACGCGACCGTACTCATCTTTCGGCGCGGCGACGGCGAGGACGCGGCGCACGGCGCGGCCGAACTGACGAAGTGGCTCGCGAAGCACCGGTATCAGTCGTCGCCGGCACTCGCGAAGTGGCTCGAACGGTACGTGGAAACGGAGTGGTGTCTGACCGCGTTCAAGATCGCGTCGGGCGCGCAACCTGTCAGCGGGCCGGGTCAGTACGACCTGCGCGCGAAGCCGATACGCATGTCGTTCAAGGCGGAGAAGCCATTTTATCCGTACCGCGAGCCGGAAACCGAAGTCGCGGTCAACAACCCGCTGCCGCGAACGCTGCGAGTGTTCCTCGCGGCGCCGGCGCGGTTCGCGGGGAAGTTCGGCGACGGCGCGAAGCCGTGGCCGGGTCAGGTGGTGTGGTCCGGTCCCGTGGAGAGCAACCGCCAAAGCGAAGCGTTCAGGTTGTCGGCGGTCACCAGCGTGCCCGGCGCTGACGGAATGCTCGTGACTCGCACGCCGCCGGCGCCGGAGGGTTGGTGGCTGACCGAGTTCGAGGACCGTTCGTCGCCGCGCCCGGGCACCGACGAGGTGTATTTCGAGAAGGCCGCGGACCAATCGCGTGTGGAGCGCCCGCCGATCATTGTCTGGACGACGCGTGAAGTGATCATCACCCCGTGGTGGCACGGGGCGGTGTACTATGGAGTGCCAATCGCGCTGGTCGTGGGCGGCCTACTGTTGTGGCGCGTGGTGCGCCGGATGTGATTGGCCTGCTGGTTTCGCCGCTTGCGGCTTCGCGAGCATTGACGCGATGCCGCAAGCGGCGGAAGACGACGAGGGGGTCCACGACATGGTTTGCGCGTGGCCTGTGAAAATGCGGTGAAAACCGCTCGAAAGTGCCAGGTGTCCTTGAGAAATTTGGCTCTTCAAGTGCCGAGGAGTCCGAAATATCAACGGTGGCAAGTCGCTTCAAGACAAGGAGTTATT